>NZ_JBEXGL010000008.1:0-290958 GCF_040607315.1 Micromonospora sp. NPDC005305
GGCTCGCCGGCCAGCCGGCGGAACGTCCGCGCCGGGCCGGGGGCCCGCTGCGGCGCCGGCCGTGTTGCGGCGCGGGGTCGGGGCGGCGCCGTCCGGTCGGCGCTCGACGTCGGGACCGGCGCCGGGCACCGCCGGGGCGTTTCCGCTGCGCGGCACCACCGGCTGGTCCGGTTCCTCGGCACGACGACGGCCACCGCTCCGACCGCCGGCACCGTCCACGGTGGGCACACCGGCGGTGGACGGCTCGGCGCGGTGCGGGGCGCGGCCACGACGCGGCTCGGGCTCGCCCGGCGGCGGCCCGCCGGGCACCGGGCCGGTGGGCCGGCCGAGGCCGGGCGCGGCGGCGCGCGCCGAGGGCACACCGGTGCGGCCGGGATCCACGGCGGGCCGGCGGCCGGCACCGGAGACGGGCCGGACCGCGGGGTCGGCGGGGCCCGCGGCGGCCCGGCGGCCGGCGGCGGGCGGCGCAGCGTCCGGCACCGCCCGCCGGCCACCGCCGGCGATCGGTGGGACGCCGGGAGCCTGGTCGGGTGCGCCGCGACGGCCGGGTGCGCCGCCCTCGGAAGCCGGCCGGCGACCGGCGCCGGAGACCGGGCGGACGCCCGGGTCGGCGCCGTCGGGCAGGGCCCGGCCGCCGCCGGGAACGGGTCGCACCGTCGGGTCGACGCCACCCGGCCGCGGGCCGCCGGCCGGGCCGGCGGGCGCCTCGGCGCCGTGCCGGCCGCGCGGCGTGGGCGGAACCGCGTTCGGGGCACCGTCCCGGCCGGGCCAGCCGGGACCGGGATTCGGGCCGCCGTGACCGCGTTCGGGGGTGGGACCGGCGCCCGGACCGGCGCGGCCGGGAACCGGGCCCGCGGGGGGCGCGACGCGCGGGCCGGGCGGGCCGCTCATCCGGCCGGGAGCCGGTGGCTGCTGGCCGGTCGGCGCGTCCGGGTTCCGGCGCGGCGGGCGGGACAGCTCGCCGGGGCCGCGGGTGGGCTCGGCGGGACGCCGGGTCGGCTCGGGTGCGCCGGGCCAGGGGCCGTCGACGGGGCGACGCGCTGCGGCCGGAGCGGGGCCGCCGGGGCGGGCAGGTGGCGTGGCGGGGCCCGCCGGGCCGGTCTCGGGGGCACGGCGGGCGGGTGGGGTCTCCGGCCCGGGCCGGGCGGCCGGGGGCGGTGGCACCGCGCCCGGGCGGGCGGGCGCGGGCGGCGGTTCGGGCGCGGGCGGGCCGGGCCGGGGCCGCGGAGCAGCGGGCGGCAACCCGCCGCGCGCCGGCGGCACCGCGGCGGGCGCCTCCCCGTCCGGACCCAGGTCGCTGCGCTGCTGCTTGGCCGTCCGCAGGTCGTCGATCCAGCCGAACTCCTCGCCGGCGGTCGCCTCGGCCGGCTCGGCGTCGGCCTTGCCCCGCCCCCACCGGCGGCCCTTGGCACGCGGGTCCCGCCGCTCGTCGGGGCCGTCCGCCGGCTGCTCCGGACCACGCGCCATCACTGCTGACCCTCCCCCACGGCGTCGCTGCCGCCCTCGTTCGCGCCGTCGGCCCGCCCGGCGTCCGCGGGGCGGCCGCCGCTCACCGCCGCCTCGACCCGTGCCGGCGGCGCGGGCAGCCCGCGCACGATCCGGCGCAGCAAGGGCAGCCGGGTGGCCACCGCCCGCTCCGCGCCGTGCCCGCTGGGCTGGTAGTAGTCGGTCCCGACGAGGTCGTCCGGAACGTACTGCTGGGTGACCACCCCGCGCTGGTCGTCGTGCGGGTAGCGGTAGCCGGCCCCGTGGCCGAGGCCCCGGGCGCCGGCGTAGTGGGAGTCGCGCAGCCCCCGCGGCACGCCCCCGCCGCGACCGGCGCGCACGTCCGCGATGGCCGCGCCGATGGCGGTGGTGGCCGAGTTGGACTTCGGGGCCGTGGCCAGGTGGATGACCGCCTGGGCCAGGTTGAGCTGGGCCTCGGGCAGGCCGACGTATTCGACGGCGTGCGCGGCGGCGGTGGCGACGGTCAGCGCGGTCGGGTCGGCCATGCCGACGTCCTCGCTGGCGAAGATCACCATGCGCCGGGCGATGAACCGGGCGTCCTCGCCGGCCACCAGCATCCGGGCCAGCCAGTGCAGCGCGGCGTCCACGTCCGAGCCGCGCATGCTCTTGATGAACGCGCTGGTCACGTCGTAGTGGGCGTCGCCGTCGCGGTCGTAGCGGACGGCCGCCACGTCGACCGCCTGCTCGGCGACGGCGAGGTCGATGCGGTCCGCGCCGCGGGCCGTCGCGGTGGCCGCCGCCGCCTCCAGGGCGGTGAGCGCCTTGCGGACGTCGCCGCCGGCGAGGCGGACGAGGTGGTCCTCGGCGTCGGTCGCCAGGGTGAGCGCACCACCCAGCCCGCGCTCGTCGACGACCGCGCGGCGCAGCAGGCCGCGCACGGCGTCGTCGTCGAGCGGCTGGAGGGTCAGCAGCACGCAGCGGGACAGCAGCGGCGAGATGACCGAGAAGTACGGGTTCTCGGTGGTCGCCGCGAGCAGGGTGACGGTGCGGTCCTCCACGGCGGCGAGCAGCGAGTCCTGCTGGGTCTTGCTGAACCGGTGCACCTCGTCGATGAAGAGCACGGTGGGCGGGCCACCGGCGCGGCGCTGCCGGCGGGCGGTCTCGATGACCGCGCGGACGTCCTTCACCCCGGCGGTCAGCGCCGACATGGCGACGAAGCGGCGGTCGGTGGCCCGGGCCACGAGGTGCGCGATCGTGGTCTTGCCGCTGCCGGGCGGCCCCCAGAGGATCACCGACATCGGCGCGGCGGCCTCGACGAGTTGGCGCAGCGGGGCGCCGGGCGCGAGCAGGTGGTCCTGACCGACCAGCTCGTCGATGCTGGCCGGCCGCATCCGGACGGGCAGCGGCGAATCCGCCGCGGCGGCGGTGAACCCGTCGACGCCGCCGGAGCCCGCGGGGGCGCTGGGCGCTCCGGCGGGTTCGCCGAGGGTGAAGAGGGCGTCAGATTCCATCACGAGAACAGTACCGGGCCGGGCCGACGACGCTGGAATCGCGCCGCCGCCCGGCCCCGGATGGTCGTTTCCGGTCAGCCTCGACCCGGGCGCCGGCCCCGGTACCAGCGGCCGCCGCCACCGCCGCGCGGGCCGGACCCGACCCCGGCCAGGTAGAGGGAGAGCAGCAGGAAGCCGATGAGCATGAGGGTGTGGGTGTTGAACAGGTCGGGCGCGCCGAAGTTCGTGTTCAGGAAGTCGATCAACAGGGCGAAGCCGAACACGATGGCCGCGAGAATGGCGAGCATGGTCGTTCCTCCGGTGGGGGGTCCCAGTAGGTCGGCGACGGATGTACCCAATCGGTCTGTTCGTCAATCTCCACCGTGGAACGCCCCTGCCGCGGACGGCGGTTTCCCGTCAGCGGTCGGTGGCGAGGATCGCGTACCGGACGGAGTCCCACCAGGAGCCCCGGACCAGCAGGTGGTCCCGGCTGATCCCCTCGCACCGCATGCCGCCCTTCTCCAGCACCCGCCGCGAGGCGGCGTGGTCCGGCCGGGTCGTCGCCTCCACCCGGTGCAGCCCCACCGGCCCGAACGCGAGGTCGAGCAGCAGTCCGGCGATCCCGGTGCCGAGCCCCCGGCCCCAGTGGTCGGGGTGCACCACGTAGCCGATCTCGCCGCGCCGGTGCGGCATGCTCTCCACGGTGAGCGTGCCCAGCCCCAGCAACCGGTCACCGTCGACGGCGGCCAGCCGGTACGCCGGCCGCGGCTCGCCGCCCGCCTCCTCCCGCCAGGTGGACACGGCGTCGTGGACCTCGTCGCGGGTGGGCGCCCGCTCGTCCAGCACCCGGTCCAGCACGCGCGGCTCGGTCAGCAGCGCGTGCAGTGCGGGCACGTCCTCGTCGGCCCATTCCCGCAGCCCGAAGCCTCGGCCGGACAGTCGCACCGCTCGTACGGAGTGGATGGGGGTCATGAGTTCTCCTCTCGTAGGCTGGCCGCATGATCGCTGCCGACCAGGTCCTGCTGGGCCGGGACACCCTGCTCGCCGCCGCCGGCCACCACCCGTACGCCCGGCACGCCCTCTGGCGCGACCGGGCGGCGCGGGGCTGGCGGCGGGACGGCGCGGTGGGCTGGCTGCTCCCGCCGGAGCACGGGCCGGCGGGCGGCGCGCTCGGGGCGGCCGGGCCGGCGCTGGACGTGTTCGCGGGCCTGGTGGCGGACGGGACGCTGCACGCCGGCCAGTGGCTGCACCTGCCCCGGACCGACCCGGCGGAGGTGGCCGGCCGGTTCACGGTGGCGCGCCTCGACGAGTGGGACTTCCTCTGGACCACCACGGCCCCGCCGGAGCAGCCGGAGGAGGAGCGCGTCGTCCGCCTCACCGAGGCCGACCATCCGGCGCTGGCCGCGCTGATCGACGAGGCCTTCCCGAGCACGACCTCCCGCCCGGGCGACCCGCGCATCGTCGACTGGTACGGCATCCGCGCCGGCGACCGCCTGGTGGCCTGCGGCGCCGACCGCAGCCGGGGCGACATCGGCTTCCTGGCCGGGCTGACCGTGGCGCCGGACTGCCGGGGCCGCGGGCTGGGCGCGGCGCTCACCGCCGGGATGACCCGCGCCCTGCTGGCCCGGTACGACCAGGTGGCGCTCGGCGTCTACACCGCCAACGTCGGGGCGATCCGGCTCTACCGCCGGCTCGGCTACACCGGCACCGAGCCCCGCACCTCGGTCCACCTGGGCTGATCCACCGACCACGACCACCTCCCCGCTGCGGCTTCCCCGTCCACCCGGCCTGGCCACCGGGCCGGGCCGGCGACTGTCCCGCCGGCCCGGCCCCGCCCCTCGCCCGGCCTGGGCGGCGGGGCCGGGCACGGCGGTCAGTCCGACCGGGCGGGCGTGGAGACCGAGAGCTGCACGGGGTCCACCGGGCCGGCCGGGTCGAGCGCCGGGCCGGGGTGGCCCGGACCGGCAGCCGGCTCGCCGGGCCGCTGCTCGCCCGCGTCGGGCTCCGCCGCCGCCGTCCGGCGCCCGGCCCGCCAGGCGGGCACGTAGAGCGGGGCGGCCACGGCGAGCACCACGCCGCCCACCAGCATGGCGACGGTGATGCTGGTGGCGTCGGCCAGGGCGGTCAGCACCACGGCACCGAGCGCGCCGGCCGGCTGGGCCATCATCGAGTTCAGCGAGAGCACGCTCGTCCGGTAGGGGCCGTCGACCTGCCGGTGCAGCAGCCCCATGTGCAGCGGGTTCGAGGCGCCGTGCACGGTGTAGCAGGCCAGGTAGGCGATGAGCACGCCGACCGGGCCGGCGAGCAGGCCCATCCCGACCACGGTGACGCCCTGCAGGATCCGCATGAGCGCGGCGGCGGGCGCGGCGCCCAGCCGGCGCAGCATGAGCGGGGTCAGGGCGGCGCCGGCCGCGTTGGCCAGCCAGGCCGCCGAGCTGGCCGGGCCGAGCAGCGCGGCGGCCCGGTCGCTGTCGCCGACCACCTCGGCGAGGCGCACCGGGAGCAGCGACTCGAAGGTGATCATGCCGAAGCCCCAGAACAGCTCGACGGCGACCAGGGCGAGCAGCACCCGGTTGCGGCGCAGCAGGCCGAGCGCCTGGCCGACCATCCGGGGCGCCTCGGCCACGGAGGCCCGCACCGCGGCGGCACCCTGGGCCGGACGGTGCTCGACCAGCAGGACGGTGAGCGCGACCAGCGCGACCGCCTGGAGGGCGATGGCCACCAGCACGGGCAGGGTCAGCGCGCTGACCGGGCCGAGCGGGCCGAGCGCGACCAGGCCGCCGCCGATCAGCGCGCCGGCGCCGATGGCCACGCCGATCACGGTGCCGGCCCAGCCCAGGCCGCGCTCGTACTCGGCCTTCGGATCGGCGGCCAGGGTGGCGTCGACGTACCAGGACTCCAGGGGGCCGCTGTCGAGCGCCCGGTAGATCCCCTGCAATGCCCACACCAGGAAGAACATCCAGAACGAGTCGGCGAAGACGAAGAGCACCAGCGAGACCAGGCAGACCACCCAGGCGGCGAGCAGCACCGGCTTGCGGCCGAGCGCGTCGGCGAGGCCGCCGGTGGGCAGCTCCAGGGCCAGCACGAGCAGGCCCTGCGCGGTGGCCACCAGGCCGATCTGGGACAGCGACAGGCCGCGCTCCTGCATCAAGAGGATCATCACCGGGATGAGCAGGCCGGTGGGCAGCCAGCGCAGGCCGTAGAGGGTGAGGTAGCGGGACCGGACCTGGCGTACCGAGAGCGCGGTCACCGGAACTCCTTCAGCAGGGGGTAGGTGGCGAGGAAGATCTGCACCGGCTCGGCGCCGGGCTCGGCCGGGTCGGCCTCGACGCGGTGGCGTTCGAGGATCTCCCAGACCTCGGCCTGGATCTCCTTCAGCCGGGCGGCCGGGACGGTAAGGAAGCTGTCGCTCATGCCGAAGGCGTCCCGCCATTCGGGCGCCCACTCGTGCTGGGTGGCGAACCACTGCTCCGCGTGCTGGGCCAGGAGGCGCACCTGGTCACCCTGGATCCAGTCGATCGCGGCGCGGGCGTCCGGGTCGTCGTCGAAGTCGGTCGGTTCCCAGTTGGTGACGTCGTGCGCGGCCTGCCACCAGCGCTGCCGGCCGGTGCCCCGGTCCGGGTCCTCCACGACCAGCCCCACCTCGGCGAGCTGGCGCAGGTGGTAGCTGGTGGCCCCGGTGTTGGTGCCGAGCATCTCGGCCAGCGCCGTGGCGGTCGACGGGCCCTTCACCCTCAGGGCGCCGACCAGGCGCATCCGCAGCGGGTGGGCCAGCACCCGCACCTGTCGGTGGTCCAGCCGCACCTCACGCGGCTCGGGACGCGACGTCTCGTTCTCCATGCCATGCACAATATCTGTGCACAGTTTCTGTGCACAAGAGTTATGCACAGAAACTGTGCATCAGGTGGTCAGGCCAGCACCTCGCTGATCCCGCGCAGCCGGGTACGCAGCAGGCCGGCGGCCCGGGACGAGTCGAGGCGCACCTCGGCAGGGCGGTGCGGGCCGGCCTCGGCGATGGTCGACGTCTTCAGACCGGCCGGGTCGAGGCCCTCGTGCCGAGCCACCAGCAGCCCCATCCCGGCGCGGCTGACCGCCTCCGGGCCGGCCACGTTGAGCGGGCCGGCCAGGTCGGTGGGCACCAGTTCCAGCACCGCCGCGGCCAGGTCGGTCACGTGCACCGGGCAGCGGGCCTCGTCGGTGAAGAGGACGGCCCGGCCGGCCAGGGCGTCCCGGCAGAGCTGGATCTGCTTGCTCCCCTCCCCCACGATCAACGACGTCCGCACCAGCACCGCCCCCGGGTCGAGCGCCCGCACCGCCGTCTCGGCCGCCGCCTTCGCCGCCCCGTACGGGTGCAGCGGCGTGGGCACGTCGTCGTCGGCGTACGGCGTCGGCCGGCCGGCGTGCAGCGCGTCGCTGGACAGGTGCACGAGCCGCGCCCCCACCTCGGCGGAGGCGCACGCGATGTGGGCCGCCCCATCGGCGGTGACCGCCCAGTCGTCGTACCGGTAGGGGGTGGCCACGACGGCCTCGGGGCGTACCTCGGTCATCAGCGCGCGCACGGCGGCCCGGTCGGTGACGTCGAGCCGGCGCGGCGCGACGCCCGGCACCGCGACGGCGGCCGAGTGGTACGTGCCGCTCACCCGGTGCCCGGCCGCCACCGCCTGCCGGCACACCTCGGCGCCCAGGAAGCCGCTGGCCCCCACCACGAGCAGGTTCATCCGTCCTCCACACGTCGAAAGGCCCGCGCCATCATGACGCGGGCCCTTCGTCGACTCGGGATCAGGTGGGGTCGGCCACCGGGGCGGCCGGGCCGGCGGTGCCGGCGTGCGGGCCCGTGGGCGCCTTCGGCTTGGCGTCGATGCCGGCCTCGGCGCGCTGCTGGGCGGTGATCGGCGTCGGCGCGCCGGTCAGCGGGTCGAAGCCGCCGCGGGTCTTCGGGAAGGCGATGACCTCGCGGATCGAGTCCGCGCCGGCCAGCAGCATGCAGACCCGGTCCCAGCCGAAGGCGATGCCGCCGTGCGGCGGGGCGCCGTACTTGAACGCCTCCAGCAGGAAGCCGAACTTGTCCTGCGCCTCCTCGGCCGTGATGCCGAGCAGGTCGAACACCCGCTGCTGCACGTCGCCGCGGTGGATACGGATCGAGCCGCCACCGATCTCGTTGCCGTTGCAGACGATGTCGTACGCGTAGGCCAGCGCCCGGTCCGGCGCCTCCTCGAACCGGTCCACCCAGTCGGCGTTCGGCGAGGTGAACGGGTGGTGCACGGCGGTCCAGCCGCCCTCGTCCGTCTTCTCGAACATGGGCGCGTCGACCACCCAGCAGAACGCCCAGGCGCTCTCGTCGACCAGCTTGGCCCGCTTGGCGATCTCGATCCGGGCGGCGCCGAGCAGCTCCTGCGCCTCCCGGGCGTCGGCGCCGGCCGCGAAGAAGACGGCGTCGCCCGGCTTCGCGCCGACCGCGTCGGCCAGGCCGGCCAGGTGCGCCTCGGAGAGGTTCTTGGCCACCGGGCCGCGCGCCTCGCCGGTCTCCGCGTCGAGCACCACGTAGGCCAGGCCCCGCGCGCCGCGCGCCTTGGCCCAGTCCTGCCAGCCGTCCAGCTCCTTGCGGGTCTGGCTCGCGCCGCCCGGCATGACCACGGCGCCCACGTAGCCGCCCGCGTCGATGGCGCCCGCGAAGACCCGGAACTCGGTGCCGCGCAGGTAGTCGGTCAGCTCGGTCAGCTCGACGCCGTAGCGCAGGTCGGGCTTGTCGGAGCCGTAGCGGGACATGGCGTCGTGCCAGGTGATCCGCGGGATCGGCCGGGGGATCTCGTAGCCGGCCAGGTCGGACCAGAGCGCCGCGACGATCGCCTCGCCGAGGTCGATCACGTCGTCCTCGGTGACGAAGGACATCTCGATGTCGAGCTGGGTGAACTCCGGCTGCCGGTCGGCGCGGAAGTCCTCGTCCCGGTAGCAGCGGGCGATCTGGTAGTAGCGCTCCATGCCGCCGACCATGAGCAGCTGCTTGAACAGCTGCGGCGACTGCGGCAGCGCGTACCAGCTGCCCGGCTGCAGGCGGACCGGGACCAGGAAGTCGCGGGCGCCCTCCGGCGTGGAGCGGGTCAGCGTCGGGGTCTCGATCTCCAGGAAGTCCCGCTCGTGCAGCACCGAGCGGGCGAGCTGGTTGGCCCGCGAGCGCAGCCGCATGGCCTTCGCCGGGCCGCCGCGGCGCAGGTCGAGGTAGCGGTACTTGAGCCGGATGTCGTCGCCGGCCTCGATCTGGTCGTCGACCGGGAGCGGCAGCGGGGCGGCCTCGGAGAGCACCTCCAGCGCCGTGGCGGTCACCTCGACCTCGCCGGTCGGCAGGTCGGGGTTCTCGTTGCCCTCGGGCCGGCGGGTCACCTCGCCGGTGACCTTCACGCAGAACTCGTTGCGCAGCGCGTGCGCGTCCTCCTCGCGGAAGACCACCTGCACGACGCCCGAGGCGTCGCGCAGGTCGACGAAGATGACACCGCCGTGGTCGCGCCGGCGGGCCACCCACCCGGCGAGCGTCACCGTCGAGCCGGCGTCCGCGGCGCGCAGGCTTCCGGCATTGTGGGTACGGATCACGGCTTGCGTCTCCTCATCTGGTCCACGTCTGCTCCCCGCATTCTGTCAGGGCGGGCGGGCCGGCTCCCCGGCACCCGGCGGGCCGGTCCTGCGGCGAACCCCGGGCCGGGGCCGGGCCGGGCGGTTACCGTGGCCGGGTGCGTGCCGTACCGACCTGGACCGTGGTCACGGCGGCGGCCGCGCCCGTCCTGCTGGTGGCGGGCTGGACGGTGGCCGGCGCCCGCCAGCCCTCAGGCTACGACCCGGTGCGGGACACGATCAGCGAGCTGGCCGGCGAGGGCGCGACCGACTCGTGGCTCATGGCGGGCTGCCTGGTCCTGCTCGGCTGCTGCTACCTGGGCACCGCGCTGGTGCTGCACGCGGCCGGGCTGCCCAGCCGGTTCCTGCTCGCGCTCGGCGGGGCGGCCACCATCGCGCTGATCGCCTTCCCCCGGCCGCAGGTCGGCGGTTCGCCGGCACACGGGACGGTGGCGACGGTCGCGGTGCTCGCCCTGTCGCTCTGGCCGGCCGGGTCGGCGCTGCGGCTGCCCCGGGCGGTCCGGCGCGGCGTGGCCGCCTCGCCCGCCGGCACGCCGCCGTGGGCGTTCCGCCGGCCGGTGGCGCTGGCCGCGACCGCGCTGCTGCTGGTCCTCTTCGGCTGGTTCGTCGTGGAGGTGACCGGCGGGTCGCGGACCGGGCTGGCCGAGCGGGTGGCCGCGCTGGCCGTCGCGCTCTGGCCGTTGGCCGCGGTCCTCTCCGCCCGCCGGGCCCACCGGCACCTGTCGGCGCGGCGACCCGACCCGCCCCGGGCGGACCCGTCCCGGCCGGGCCGGCCGCCGGTCACTCCGGGTCGGCCGGGAGCAGGTGGTTGACCCGTACGTCGTCGTCGGCCAGCGCCCGGGCGCGCTCCTCGGCCGCCCGGTCCGCCCCGGTGAGCCGGCCGCCGTGCTGGCGCAGGTGCTCCTCCCAGGACGGGACCTGGTAGACCTCCACGAAGCCGTGCGTCCGCTCCCCGGCCCGGAACAGTCCCCAGCGCATCGCCCCGGTCCGCCGACGGGACCGCCCGACCGCCCGCATGGCCTCGACGAACTCGGCCTGCCGCTCCGGGCGGACCGTGTAGGAGACGGTGACCAGGACCGGGCCGCCGCGCGGCTGCGGCTCCAGGGCCAGGTTCGGCTCGGGCCAGTAGATCGCCGGGTCGCGGTCCACGCCGCGGGTCTCCCGCAGCGGCCAGAGCAGCACGCTGAGCGCGCCGACCGCCATCACCACGGCGGCCGCCGTGAGCGCCCCGACCAGGCCGGTGACCTCGCCGAGCGCGCCCCAGGCGACCGCGCCGAGCGCCTGCCCGCCGGCGAAGACCATCTGGTAGACCGACAGGCCGCGGGCGCGTACCCAGCCGGGGAGGAACAGCTGCATGGCGGCGTTGACGCTGGACAGGACGGTCATCCAGGCCAGCCCGGCGGGCACCAGCGCGGCCACCGCCACGGCCGGCTGCGGCACCAGCGCGAGCACCAGCAGCACCCCGGCGTAGAGCAGGCCGGCGAGGAGCAGCAGCCGGTTGGTGGAGAGCGCACGGCGCACCCGGGGCAGGACCAGGGCGCCGGCCACCGCCCCGACGCCGAGGGCGCCGAGCAGCACGCCGTACCCGCCGGCGCCCAGGCCGAGCCGGCGGCTGGCGACCAGCGGCAGCAGCGCCCACAGCGCGCTGCCCGGCACCACGAACAGGGCGGCCCGCAGCAGGATCCGGCGCACCACCGGGGAGTGCCGCACGTACCGGCCGCCGGCCCGCAGCGCCGCGGTGAACCGCTCCGGCGCCGGCTCGTTCTCCGGCCGGTCGGGACGCCAGCGCAGCAGCGCCAGCGCGAAGATCGCGAACGAGACGGCGTTGACCGCGAAGACCACCGCGACGCCGGCCCGGGCCACCAGCACGCCGGCCACCGCGGGCCCCACCGAGCGGGCCAGGTTGACGCTGATCGAGCCGAGCGCCGAGGCGGAGACGAGTTGCGCCCGGGGCACCAGTTCGGGGATCACCGCCTGCCAGGCGGGCAGGGTGAGCGCCTGCCCCACGCCGAGCCCGAAGGTCAGGGTGAGCAGCAGGGCCGGCGGCATCCGGTGGGCCGCGGTCAGCGCGGTGAGCAGGACGCCGACCGCGGCCAGGAAGCACTGCACGGCGATCAGCAGCCGCCGCCGGTCGAAGGTGTCGGCGAGGGCGCCGGCCGGCAGGGCCAGCAGCAGCACCGGCAGCATGCTGGCGGTCTGCACCAGGGAGACGAGGGTCGGCGCGTTGGGCTGGTCCACCAGCAGCCACTGCGCGCCGACGGTCTGCATCCAGGTGCCGACGTTGCTCGCCAGCACGGCCAGCCAGAGGCTGCGGAACGCGGCGATCCGCAGCGGCGCCCAGGCGGACGCCGGCTGCGCCGTCGGGGTGGTCGCGGGGGTGCTCACCGGGCGGAACGTACCCCGCCCGGCGGCGGTCAGTCCGGTGATCCACGAACGCGGACGGGCCGCCGGTCGCCCGGCGGCCCGTTCACGTGCGGTCGATCAGTAGACGCTGACGCCGTAGCGGCTCAGCACCTCGGTGACCGGCTGGAAGTAGGTGGTGCCGCCGGAGGAGCAGTTGCCGCTGCCACCGGAGGTGAGGCCCAGCGCGGTGCTGCCGGCGAAGAGCGAGCCGCCGCTGTCACCGGGCTCGGCGCAGACGGTGGTGCGGATCAGGCCGGAGACGCTGCCCTCGGCGTAGTTGACGGTGGCGTTGAGGGCGGTCACCGAGCCGCTGCGCACGCCGGTGGTGCTGCCGGAGCGCCGGACGCTCTGGCCCACGTACGCGTTGCCGGCGGCGGTGATGTCCTGGTAGCTGCCGTTGTAGAGGTAGACGTTGCCCGGCTGCGCGGTGGTCTGGTTGCTGTACCGCACGATGCCGTAGTCGTTGCCGGGGAAGCTGGTGCCGTAGCGGCTGCCCAGCAGGCTGGTCTGGGCGGAGTTGCTGTACCAGCTCGACGAGATGTTGGTGCAGTGCCCGGCGGTGATGAAGTAGTAGGTGCTGCCGGCGCGCACGTTGAAGCCGAGCGAGCAGCGCCCGCCGCCGCCGGCGTAGATCGCCTGGCCGCCGGAGATCCGGGTGCTGAGCACGCCGGCCTCGGCCTCGATCCGGACCGCGCCACCGGTGCGGGCGGCGGCGGCCTTGACCCGCTCCAGCTTGGCGCCGGTGACGGTGCTGTCCACGGAGACGACGACCTGGTTGGTGGCCGGGTCGGTCCACCAGGCGGTGCCCGGGATCTTGGCGGATCGCTCCAGCTCGTTGGTGGCCGCCGCGAGCTTCGCGGCGCCCCGGGTGACGAGCTTCGGGGTGGCGCCCGCGGCGCGGACCTGGCGGGCGGCCGCAGCGTCGGTCACCGCGACGACCATGCTGCCGCTGCTGTCGGCGTACGCGCCGGCGGCGCGGTCACCGAGCTTCGTGGCGAGAGCGGCGGCGGCGTCGGGCGAGGCGGGCGCGGGGGCCGCCTGGGCGGGCGCACCGAGCAGTGATCCGGTGACCAGGGTGCCGGCCACCGCGACGGCAACGGCGCGGCGGAGCGTGGACCTCGTGGGTCGCATGTAACAACCTCCGGGTGGGGGTAACGGGCACTGTCACGCGGACGCGCCCGGGGACAACCCGGCCGACCTGGGGAAACCGGCCGGGCGACCCAAGTATTCACATATTTAAGATCCTAAGCAAGACGTGACTTTGCCCGAATTCGCGGGGCCGTGCGATGTAACCGCGAAGCAACACCGACGACATCGGCTGTCAGAGCCGGCCGGCCACTAGACGCGGCGGTGGGCGCCCGGGCCGGGGCGCGGCAGGACGTCGCGCGGGTCGGTCACCTCGTGCCCCTCGGCGCACCGCAGCGTCGCCCGCACCTCGGCGCCGCAGTCGCGGTGGGTCACCGCCAGCGGCGAGCCCTCCGGGTCGGCCAGGTAGCGGTCGCCCCAGCCGAGCACCGCCACCAGCACCGGCCAGAGGTCGAGCCCCTTGCCGGTGAGCCGGTACTCGTGCCGCAGCCGGCTGCCCGGCTCCCGGTACGGCTCCCGGCGCAGCACACCCTGCTCGACCAGCATGGCCAGCCGGTTGGTGAGCACCTGCCGGGGGATGCCGGTGCGCACCCGCATGTCGTCGAAGCGGCGCACGCCGTTGAAGACCTCCCGGAGCACGACCAGGGTCCACCGCTCGCCGAGGATCTCCATGGCGCGGGCGATCGTGCAGTTGTCGACCGACCAGTCCAGTGCCGCGGGTCTCATGCCGACCAGGCTAAGTCTGATTGACAGACTCAGCAACGCGCTGCGAGGCTGAGTCCATGACACAGACGCAGGAGCGCACCCGCACCTTCACCTGGTCTGACCCCGTCGCCGGTGCCGCGCACATCGGCCGGCTCGGTGGCCTGGAGCTGCTGCGCGCCATGATCGCCGGGGAGCTGGCCGCGCCGCCGGTCATGCACCTCATCGACATGGCCCGGATGGAGGCCGACGAGGGCCCCGTCGCGGTCGAGCTGGTGCCGCAGGAGTTCCACTACAACCCGCTGGGCACCGTGCACGGCGGAGTCCTCTCCACGCTGCTGGACACCGCCGCCGCGTGCGCCGTCCACACCACCCTGCCGGCCGGCGTCGGCTACACCTCGCTGGACCTGAACGTGAAGTTCCTCCGCCCGGTCACGGTCGCCAGCGGCACCCTGCGCTGCGAGGGAACCGTGCTGCAGCGGGGCCGCCGCACCGCCCTGGCCGAAGCGCGGCTGACCGACGCGCGGGACCGGCTGGTCGCGCACGCCACGTCGAGCTGCCTGATCTTCCCCCTCGACCAGCCCGCCTGACCGGGGCGGAGCGCCGGAGCCGCTCCGGGCGCCGGCCGCCGTCCCGAGAGCCGGCGGCGGCCGCGCCCGGAGCCCGCGCTCAGCGGGCCGCGGCGAGGCGGGCGGCGCGGGCCGCGCGCTTCTCCTCGAACCGGGACGCCTGGGTCTCCAGGCTCTCCAGGTGGGCAGCGATCTCGTCGCGAGCGGCCTCGCCGTCGGCGTCCAGGCCGGTCGCCTCGAAGAGGTTCCACTGGCGCAGCACCGGGACCACCACCTCGTCCCGGTGCTGGCGCAGGTCGTAGATGCCGGCCAGGGCGATCGCCACCGACTTGCGGGCGAAGCCGTCGATGCCGACACCCGGCATCTGGAAGTCGGCCAGCACGTCGGCCACGGCGCGCATCGCCTGGCTCGGCGCCAGCTCGAAGGCGGCGCCGAGCAGGTTGCGGTAGAAGACCATGTGCAGGTTCTCGTCGGCGGCCACCCGGGCCAGCAGGGCCTCGCAGGCCGGGTCGCCGGTCGCCCGCCCGGTGTTGCGGTGCGAGACCCGCGTGGCCAGCTCCTGGAACGAGACGTACGCCAGCGAGTGCAGCACCTCGTCGTCGTGGGTGTTCACGTAGCCCGCCGACATGTGCGTCATCCGGGCCCGCTCCAGGGCCACCGGGTCGACCGCCCGGGTGACCGTCAGGTAGTCGCGGATCGCCGTGCCGTGCCGCCCCTCCTCGGCGGTCCACCGGTGCACCCAGGTCCCCCACGCGCCGTCCCGCCCGAACAGGGTGGCGATCTCGTGGTGGTACGAGGGCAGGTTGTCCTCGGTGAGCAGGTTGACGATCAGCGCGGTCCGCGCCACCTCGGGGATGGTCGAGTCGCTCTCCGTCCACGGCTCGCCGCCGAGCGGGCCGTCGAAGGTCCGGCCCTCGCTCCACGGCACGTACTCGTGCGGGAACCACTCCTTGGCCAGCGACAGGTGCCGGTCGAGGTTCTTCTCGACCACGGGTTCGAGCTCGAGGAGCAGGGCGGTCTGGCTGAGCACGGTCACGGCGATCTCCCTACGGTGGCGTAACTTACGCCACCGTAGGTCCAATCGTCGTCAGGCGCCAGCCGTCGACGGCCCGACCAGCGGCTTCAGGTCGGCCCGGGGCGGCGTCCACTCCCCCGCCGCGGCGGCCACCTGCTCGCCCGAGCGGATGTCCTTCACCTCGTCGCCCTCGGCGCCGGGGAACCAGACGTACGGGATGCCGCGCCGCTCGGCGTACCGGATCTGCTTGCCGAACTTCGCCGCGCTCGGCGACACCTCGGTGGGAATGCCCCGCGAGCGCAGCGCCTCGGCCACCCGGTTGCTGGCCGCCCGCTCCTCCTCGGCGGTCACCGCGACCAGCACGCAGGTCGGCACGTCCCGGGAGACCGACAGCGCGCCCGCGCCGAACAGCAGGCCGAGCAGCCGGGTCACCCCGATCGAGATGCCCACCCCCGGGAAGCGGGTGGCGCCGGAGCTGGCCAGGTTGTCGTACCGCCCGCCGGAGCAGATCGAGCCGAACCTCTCGTAGCCGATCATCTGGGTCTCGTAGACCGTGCCGGTGTAGTAGTCCAGGCCGCGGGCGATCCGCAGGTCGGCGACGCAGAGACCGGGCGAGTGCGCGGCGGCGGTCTCCACCACCCCGACCAGCTCCGCGATGCCCTCGTCCAGCAGCGGGTCGGTCACCCCGAGGGCGCGCACCGCGTCGGCGAACGAGGCATCCGGCGCGGAGATCTCGGCCAGCGCCAGGCACGCCTTGGCCTGCGCCTCACTCGCCCCGGCGGTCTCCGCCAGCAGCTCGGCGACCTTCGCCGGGCCGATCTTGTCGAGCTTGTCGACCGCGCGCAGCGCCGCCTCCGGGTCGGTCAGCCCCACGCCCCGGTAGAAGCCCTCGCAGATCTTGCGGTTGTTGACCTGGATACGCACCGGCGGGATCGGCAGCGAGCGCAGCGCGTCGCCGATCACCAGCGGCATCTCGGCCTCGTAGTGGGCCGGCAGGGTGTCCCGGTCGACGATGTCGATGTCGGCCTGGAGGAACTCCCGGTAGCGCCCCTCCTGCGGGCGCTCGCCCCGCCACACCTTCTGGATCTGGTAGCGGCGGAACGGGAACTGGAGCTTGCCGGCGTTCTCCAGCACGTACCGGGCGAACGGCACGGTCAGGTCGAAGTGCAGGCCCAGCGCGTCGTCACCGGCGGGGCCGTCGGTGTCGGCCTGCAGCCGGCGCAGCACGTAGACCTCCTTCGAGGTCTCCCCCTTGCGCAGCAGCTGGTCGAGGGGCTCGACCGAGCGGGTCTCCAGCGGCGCGAAGCCGTACAGCTCGAAGGTGGCGCGGATCCGGTCGAGCACGAACTGCTCGATCATCCGCTGGGCAGGCGTCCACTCCGGGAAACCGGAGATGGGCGTGGGCTTGCTCATCGCGTACTCCTTGGCCGCCGCGCGGACCGCGCGGTGAGGTCGTGGGTCGCGGCCGGGTTACAGGCCGCGGGTGGGCGCGGTCGGGCGCGCGCCGCCGGTGCCCGACACCTCGACGAGGTACGGGTTGGTCGCGCGCTCGCGGCCGATGGTGGTCTGCGGGCCGTGGCCGGGCAGGACGACGGTGTCGTCGGCCAGCGGGAGGACCTTCTCCCGGAGGCTGGCCAGCATGCGGGGCATGCTGCCGCCCGGCAGGTCGGTGCGGCCGATCGAGCCGGCGAACAGCACGTCACCGGAGAGGCAGATCTCGTCGGCCTCCCAGGGCGAGCCGGCGCCGGGCATCCGGAACAGCACCGACCCGCCGGTATGGCCCGGAGCGTGGTCGACGGTGATCTCCAACCCGGCCAGCGACAGGGTCGCGCCGTCGGTCAGCTCTGCCACATCCTCCGGCTCGGCGTACGGCAGCCGCCCGCCGAAGAGCTGCGTGAGGTCCATCGAGAGCGCCTTGGCCGGGTCAGCCAGCAGCTCCCGGTCCTCCGGGTGGACGTAGGCGGGGATGCCCCGCGCGCCGCAGACCGGGGCCACCGAGAAGGTGTGGTCGAGGTGGCCGTGGGTGAGCAGCACGGCGGCCGGGTGCAGGCGGTGCTCGGCGAGCACGGCGTCGAGCCGGTCGAGCACCCCGATGCCGGGGTCGACCACCACGCACTGCTCCCCCGGCGCGGTCGCCACCACATAGCAGTTGGTGCCGAAGGCGTCCGCGGGAAAGCCGGCAAAGAGCACGTCCGCTCCCCTTCCGTCCGGTCGTCGTCCCTGTCAGCAGCCTAGCCGCACGGGCGACCGGGTTTCGCCGACCACCGGCCCCAGTCGCCCCTCCAGGCACAGTGACAACGCCCGATAAACCGAGGCTGGACCTCGTACACCACTTTCCCAGCCGGTACCCGTACACTCTGGCGGGCGTGTGGCGTGGCGCACCCCCGCGACAGCGGGCGGGCAGCGCCCGGCGCCGGCGAGGACCAGGGTAGAGGAAGGGGAGCACGGGTGGCTTCCAGCAGGGACCGGCAGCGCAAACTGGCGCGCGCCAAGCTCGACCGGCAGCTGGCCCGGCGGGCCGCGGCCGCCAAGCGCCGCCGGCAGATCCAGGCCGGCGTCGGCGCCGCCGTGGTGCTCGCGTTGATCGTGGCCGGTTCGGCCTGGGCGCTCGGCGCCTTCGACTCCGATCCGAAGAAGCAGGCCGCCGAGGACACCTGCCTCTGGACGCCGCAGGACGCCACGGCCAACACCAACCTCAAGGACGTGGGCACCCCGGCCACCACCGGGCTGCCCACCGAGGGCACCCGGACCATGACGGTCACCACCAACCAGGGCGGCCCGATCACCGCCGACCTGGACGTGGCCGCCGCCCCGTGCGGCGCCGCGAGCATCTCGTTCCTGGCCGGCAAGTCGTTCTACGACAACACCAAGTGCCACGAGATCACCACCGAGGGGGCGCTGCGCTGCGGCGACCCGAGCGGCAGCGGCATCGGCGGCCCGACCTACTCGTTCTACAACGAGAACGTCCCCACCGCGCCGGAGGCCAGCCCGTCCGCCTCGCCGGCGCCGGCGCAGCCCCCGGCGTACCCGAAGGGCACGGTCGCCATGATCGGCAACCCGCCCGGCAGCAACGGCAGCCAGTTCCTGATCTTCTTCAAGGACTTCAACCCGGCCAAGCCGGCGTACACCGTCGTCGGCAAGGTCACCGGCGGCCTCGACGTGGTGGAGAAGATCGGCGCCCTGCCGACCGTGGACAATGGGAGCGGGGCCAAGGTCAAGCCGAAGACGGACGTGGTGATCCAGAGCCTCACCGTCGGCGAGCCGAACGCCGCGCCGGCCGCCACGAGCGCGCCGGCGGCGAGCCCCAGCGCCGGCTGACCCGGCCGCCCCACCCTGAGCAGCGGCGAGCAGCGCCGTACCCGAAAAGCATGTGAGGAGTGACCGTGACGTCCACGAGAGAGCGGCAGCGCGCGGCAGCGCGGGCCCGCCTCGAGCGGGAGATGGCCGAGCGGGCCGGCAAGGCCCGCAAGCGCCGGCAGACCCAGGCCATCGTCGGCGCCGCGGCCGTGCTGGTGCTCGTCGTGGCCGGCACCGTCTGGCTCGCCACCTCGCTCGGCGGTGACGACAAGAAGCAGAACACCGCCGGTGGCAAGGGGTTCTCGCAGTGCGCCTACACCGAGGTCCCCAAGGAGGGGCGCCCGAAGCAGATCAAGGACGTCGGGTTGCCCCCGGCCCAGCAGGGCAACAAGGGCACCCAGACGATGACGATCGACACCAACCTGGGCCCGATCACCGCGAAGCTCGACCGCGGCCTGGTGCCCTGCACGGCGGGCAGTTTCACCCACCTGGCCAGCAAGGGCTTCTTCGACAACACCAAGTGCCACCGGCTCGTCACCCAGGGCATCAAGGTGCTCCAGTGCGGCGACCCGAGCGCGACCGGCAACGGCTGGCGGGAGACCGACGGCACCGGCGGCCCGAGCTACAACCTCGCCGAGGAGAACCTGCCCACCGACAAGCGGCCCCCCTACCCGGAGGGCGTCATCGCGATGGCCAACTCGGCCCAGCCGGGCAGCACGGGCAGCCAGTTCTTCATCGTCTACGGCGACTCGCAGCTCGACCCGAACTACACGGTGCTCGGCACCATCACCGGCGGCATGGACCTGGTGAAGCAGGTCGCCGCGGCCGGTGACGACGGCGCCTTCGCCCAGCAGTCCGGCGGCGGTCACCCGAAGAAGGAGATCGTCATCAACAAGCTGAGCATGAGCGACATCCAGGGCGCCTGACCCGCCCGCACGACGACGAAGCGCCCGCCGGCAGACCGCCGGCGGGCGCTTCTCCGTGTGCCCCTGTCGCTGTCAGGCGCCCGAGGTGACCCGGTAGGCGTCGAAGACGCCGTCGACCTTGCGGACGGCGGCCAGCAGGTGCCCGAGGTGCTTCGGGTCCGCCATCTCGAAGCTGAACCGGCTCACCGCCACCCGGTCCCGGGTGGTGGTGACCGTCGCGGACAGGATGTTGACCCGCTCTTCGGAGAGCACCCGGGTCACGTCCGCGAGGAGCTTGTGCCGGTCGAGGGCCTCCACCTGGATGGCCACCAGGAACGTGGAGGCGGAGGTGAGCTTCCAGCTCACCTCGACGACCCGCTCGCTCTGCGCGCGCAGGTCCTCGGCGTTGGCGCAGTCGTCCCGGTGCACGCTCACCCCGCCGGAGCGGGTGACGAAGCCGAACACCGCGTCCGGCGGCACCGGGGTGCAGCAGCGCGCCAGCTTGATCCAGACGTCGCTGACGCCCCGGACCACGACGCCGGGGTCGCTGCTGCTCTGCCGGCTGCGCGGCGGCCGGGTGGCGACGGCGGTCTCGGCGATGTCCTCCGCCGCGCCCTCCTCGCCGCCGTACGCGGCCATCAGCTTCTGCACCACCGACTGGGCGGAGACCTGACTGTCGCCGACCGCCGCGTAGAGCGAGGCCACGTCGGCCAGGTGCAGGTCCCGGGCGATCGCCATGAGCGCGTCCGAGGTGAGCATCCGCTGCAACGGCATGCCCTGCTTGCGCATGGCCTTGACGATCGAGTCCTTGCCGGCCTCGATCGCCTCCTCGCGCCGCTCCTTGTTGAAGTACTGCCGGATCTTGGTGCGGGCGCGCGGGCTCTTGACGAAACCGAGCCAGTCCTGGGTCGGGCCGGCCGTGTCGGACTTCGAGGTGAAGATCTCGATCACGTCGCCGTTGGACAGCGTCGACTCCAGCGGCACCAGCTTGCCGTTGACCCGCGCGCCGATGCACTTGTGCCCGACCTCGGTGTGCACCGCGTACGCGAAGTCCACCGGCGTCGACCCGGTCGGCAGCGGGATGACGTCACCCTTCGGGGTGAAGACGTACACCTCCTGGCTGGACAGGTCGAACCGGAGCGCGTCGAGGAACTCGCTCGGGTCGGCCGCCTCCCGCTGCCAGTCCAGGAGCTGGCGCAGCCAGGTCATCTCGTCGATGTGCGCCGGCGGGCCGACCACCGGAACGCCCTTGTGCTCCTTGTACTTCCAGTGCGCGGCGATGCCGAACTCGGCGGTGCGGTGCATCGCGTAGGTGCGGATCTGCATCTCCACCGGCTTGCCGGTGGGCCCGATGACCGTCGTGTGCAACGACTGGTACATGTTGAACTTGGGCATGGCGATGTAGTCCTTGAACCGGCCCGGCACCGGCTGCCAGTTGGCGTGGATGACGCCCAACGCCGCGTAGCAGTCGCGCACCGTGTCGACCAGGATCCGCACCCCGACCAGGTCGTAGATGTCGTTGAAGTCGCGCCCCCGCACGATCATCTTCTGGTAGATCGAGTAGAGGTGCTTCGGCCGGCCGGTGGTCTCCGCCTTGATCTTGGCGGCCTTGAGGTCGGTGGAGACCTTCTGGGTCACCTGGCGCAGCAGCGCCTCACGCTGTGGCTGGTGCTCGCCGATCAGCCGGTTGATCTCCTCGAACCGCTTCGGGAACAGCGTGCCGAAGGCCAGGTCCTCCAGCTCCCACTTGATCGTGTTCATACCGAGGCGGTGGGCCAGCGGGGCGAGGATCTCCAGCGTCTCCTTGGCCTTCTGCTCCTGCTTGGGACGGGGCAGGAAGGTCAGGGTGCGCATGTTGTGCAGCCGGTCGGCCAGCTTGATGACCAGGACCCGCGGGTCCTTCGCCATGGCGACGACCATTTTGCGGATCGTCTCCGCCTTGGCCGCGTCGCCCAGCTTGACCTTGTCGAGCTTGGTGACGCCGTCGACCAGCAGGGCCACCTCGCCGCCGAAGTCGGCGCGCATCTGGTCGAGGGTGTATTCCGTGTCCTCGATCGTGTCGTGCAGCAGCGCCGCGACCAGGGTGGTGGTGTCCATGCCGAGGTTGGCCAGGATCGTCGCCACCGCGAGGGGGTGGGTGATGTAGGGGTCACCGGACTTGCGGTACTGGCCGGAGTGCCAGCGCGCGGCCGTGTCGAAGGCGCGCTGGAGCAGCCGGGCGTCGGCCTTGGGGTGGTTCTCGCGGTGGGTGGCGATCAGCGGCTCCAGCACCTCGCTGACCTGCGAGGTCTGCCAGGGCGCGTTGAAGCGGGCCAGCCGGGCGCGCACCCTGCGGCCGGTCGGCGCGTTGGAAAGGGCGAAGCCGGCGCCGGGCGTGGGGTCCGCCGCGCCGTCGGTCGGGAACGGCACCACGACCGCCCCGCCGTCCGCCTTCCCGTCGGGCGCGTCGGCCGGGCCGGTCACCCGCGCCGGCGGGTTGCCGCTGCGCTCGGTCACCGAGCCGTCCGCGTCGCCTGTCGGGTGCACCGTGCCCTCCACCGGAGGGACGACATCGTGGGACACCGGCCTCCTCACCGCTCGCCGGGAAGCGCCGGCCGTGCGGCCGACGTCCTGTCCAACCGGCCGAGGGGCCGGAGTTGTTCCGCGCCGGGCATCGGAACCTCGCGGCCCCGGCAGCCCCGCGCCGCCGGACGGTCACCCGCCCGGTCAAGCAAAGGGCAATGCTACCCGTACGCAGGGTACGCCGCCGCTCCGCCGGACGGACCGTGCCCGGTCCGCCCGACGGGCCGATGGGGTCAAACGGTCAGCAGGGCATGGACCGGACGCGGAGCGAGCCGCTCCCGCCCCTTGAGGAAGCTCAACTCCATCAGGACCGTGAAGCCGGCCACCGTGCCGCCGGCCCGCTCCACCAGGTCCAGGGTGGCCTCGGCGGTGCCGCCGGTGGCGAGCACGTCGTCCAGCACCAGGACCCGGTGGCCGGCCGTGAAGGCGTCCTGGTGCACCTCCAGGGTCGCCTCGCCGTACTCCAGCGCGTAGGAGGCCGAGTGGGTGGCCCGGGGCAGCTTGCCGGCCTTGCGCACCGGCACCACGCCGACCCCGGTGGCGTACGCGACCGCCGCCGCCAGCACGAACCCGCGCGCCTCGATGCCGACCACGGCGTCGAACGAGTCCCGCCCGTGGTGCGCGATGATCCCGTCGATCACCTCGCGGAAGGCCGTGCCGTCGGCGAAGAGCGGCATGAGGTCCTTGAACATGACACCGGGCTTCGGGAAGTCCGGCACGTCCAGCACCCGGCTGGCGACCAGTCGGGCGACCTCCGGGCCGCTGTCTCCCCGTACCCCGGTGGTGTGGGTCTCCGTCACGTGCGTCCCATGTCCTCTCGAACGACGGCGGCGTCCGTCATGCCGCTTTCACAGCATGGCGGACGCCGCCGGGTCGATCCCTACCGGGTGGGCGGTCAGCGGCGCTTCGCGCCACCGGGCCGGTTGCCCCCGCCGCCGGCCGGGCGCCCGCCGCGGGCGCCGCTGGGGCGCTTGCCGGCCGGCCGGGCGCCGACCTTCGGGGCGGCGCCGGCCAGGGCGGCCGCCTCGGGGTCGATGGTCTCGTCGGGGGTGGCCGCGGCGGCCCGCGGCGCGCCCTTCGGGGTGACCTCGCCGCGGGTGATGGCGCCCCGGCGGCCCAGCACCCGCTTGTTGTGCGCGCTGATCCGCGGGTCCTGGTTCTTGAGCAGCACCAGCAGCGGGGTGGCCAGCAGGATCGAGGTCAGGAAGGCCACCGCCATGCCGACGAAGAGCACCAGACCCAGGTCCTTCAGGGTGCCGGCGCCCAGCAGGCCGGCACCGATGAAGAGCAGGCCGCCGACCGGGAGCAGGGCGACCACCGAGGTGTTCAACGACCGCATGAGGCTCTGGTTCAACGCCAGGTTGGCCGCCTCGCCGTAGGTCTGGTTGTTGTTCGCGGTGATGCCCCGGGTGTTCTCCTGGACCTTGTCGAAGACCACCACCACGTCGTAGAGCGCGAAGCCCAGGATCGTGAGGAAGCCGATGATCGTCGACGGGGTGACCTCGAAGCCCACCAGCGAGTAGATGCCGGCCGTGAGCATGAGGTTCGTGAACAGCGACGCGATCGCGGCGGCCGCCATCCGCCACTCGAAGCGGAGGATCAGGTAGATCGCCACCACGGCCACGAAGATCACCAGGCCGAGCAGGGCGCGGGAGGTGACCTGACTGCCCCACGCCTCGGAGACCTGGCTGCCGCTGATCTGGTCGGCCTTGATGCCGAACGACTGCGCCATCTCGGTCTTGACCTGGTTGGCCTGCTCCGCGGTGAGCTGCCCGGTGCGCAGCTCGTAGTACTCCCCGCTGGTGCCGCCGACCTTCTGCGCGGTGACCACCTCGGCGCCGCCACCCTTGGCGGCCAGCGCGGCATCCACCTTCGTCTCGGCCTGCTCCAGGGTGCCGACGCTGGCCGGCACCTGGAACGAGTTGCCGCCGGCGAACTCGATGCCGAGCTTGAAGCCGCTCAGCGCGAAGCTGAGCACGGCGATCAGCACCAGCACCCCGGCCACGCCGAACCAGAGCTTGCGCTTCCCGACGATGTTGAGATCGGCCTCGCCCCGGTAGAGCCGGGCGGCCAGACCACTCTTAGCCATCTCAGGCCTCCTTGACGCGCGGGTTGCGGGCGGCGCCCGGCTCGGCCGACCGGGCCGGCAGGGCCCGGCCGAGACCGCTGACCCGCGGGGACAGGAACGCCCGGGTCCGGGCGAACATCGTCATGATCGGGTGGCGGAAGAGGAACACGACGACCAGGTCGAGGACGGTCGCCAGGCCGAGCGCGAAGGCGAAGCCCTTCACCGCGCCGACCGAGACGATGTAGAGCACCACGGCCGACATCAGGGTGATGGCGTTCGCCGAGATGATCGTCCGGCGGGCCCGGATCCACGCCCGCGGCACCGCGCTGCGCGGGCTGCGCCCCTCCCGGATCTCGTCCTTGAGCCGCTCGAAGTAGATGACGAACGAGTCCGCCGCCACACCGAGTGAGACGATCATGCCGGCGATGCCGGCGAGGGTGAGGGTGAACCCGATCGACCGGCCGAGCACCACGAGCGCGCCGAAGACCAGCAGCGCCGAGAGCACCAGGCTCAGGAAGATGACCGAGCCGAGCAGCCGGTAGTAGAAGAACGAGTAGATGATGACCAGCAGCATGCCGATGCCGGCCGCCAGCAGACCCGCCTTGAGGTGGCTGTCGCCCAGGGTCGCGGTGACGTTCTGCTGCTCCTGCGGCTCGAAGGTCACCGGCAGCGCGCCGTAGCGGAGCTGGCTGGCCAGCGCGTTCGCGCTCTTGTTGTCGAAGCTGCCGGTGATCTGCGAGTCACCGGTCAGCACGCCCTGGATCTCCGGGGACGAGACGATCTCGTTGTCCAGCACCACGGCGACCTTGCACTTGCCGTCCGGGCCGAGCGCGGTCTGGTCGCAGGCCTGACCCTCGTTGTTGAACGCCTCGCGGGTCAGCGCGGTCCACTTCTCCTGGCCCTTGCCGGTGAAGTTCAGGCTGACCACCCAGGAGCTGGTCTGGTCGAGCTGGGCGGAGGCGTTCTTGACGTCGGTGCCCAGCACCTTGGCCTTGTCGAGCAGGTACTTGGCGCCGGACTCGCAGGCCACCGCCTGCTGGTTCTCGTCCTTGATCGACGCCGCCGGGCGGTCGTCGAGCTGGGCGCAGGTGATGGTCGGGACGTTGAACTGCATCCCGACCGGCAGCACCGCGATCTCCTGCGGGGAGAGCGTGCCGAACGGCTTGAGCTTGTCGGCCAGCGACGGGTCGGCGGTGAGGTCGGCCGGCGCCTGGAGGCCCGAGGCAGCAGCCCAGGCGGCCGCGCCCACCTTCTGCTCGATGGCCTTGCGCTGCTGCTCGATGCTCTGCGGCACCGGCTCGGCGCTGGCGCTCGGGCTCGGCGCGGCGGCGCTCGGCGTGGCCGACGGGGTCGGCGCGCCGGCGCTGGCGCTCGGCGTGGGGGCCATGCCGCCCTGCCCGCCGGCGCTCGGCGACGCGGTGGCCTTGGCCCCGGCGCTCGGGGTCACCTTCGGCGAGGCGCTGCCGGACGGCTTCGGCGTCGCGCTGCCCGACGGAGCCGGGGTGGCGCTGCCCGAGGGAGCCGGGGCGGCGCTCGCCGTCGGGGCCGGCGCGGCGGCGGCGCCGCTGCCGTCGGTGGCCTTGAGCACCTTGCGGAAGCGCAGCTCGGCGGCCTCACCGACGTCCGTCAGGTCCCGGTTCTGGCCGGGCAGGGAGATGACGATGTTCCGGTTGCCCTCGGTGACCACCTCGGCCTCGGCCACGCCGTAGGCGTTGACCCGGTTCTCGATGATCTGGCGCGCCTCCTCCAGGTTGGCGGAGGTCGGGGGCTTGCCGTCCACGGTGTTGGTGGCCTCGAGCGTCATCCGGGTGCCGCCGATGAGGTCCAGGCCGAGCCGCGGCTCCAACCGATCCTTCCAGCCACCGCTGGCGCCGCCCGAGAAGAACACCAAAAGATAGAGGACGACGAAGATGAACCCGAGGACGGCGAGCTGCCGTCCGGGGCGCATCTGTCCCTGAGGTGGTGCCACGGCTGTCCTGTCTCCCTGTACGGTCGCGCCGCTTCGGCAGCGGCGGGATTGTCGGGCCGGGGGTGTCCGCCCGACTGCTCCGGGGGGTCGGCGCCGCCGGACGGCACGCCTCCCCGGCGCACGACGCGGCGGCGTCGCGCGGGGTTCCCCGCGTACCGGCGTCGGACGCCGACCCAACTATCCACTTGTGTGAGTGAATCCGCTGCCCCGTCCGGGGCCGGCGGTCACTCCTTGACCGACTCGGCTTCCTCGGAGATCGTCTCGGCCTCCGGAACCTCGACCCGCTTGACCACGCGGGCGATCGCCGGGCGGGCGTACCGGGTCTGCACGCCCGGGGCCACCTCGAGCAGAACCGTCTCGTCCTCGACGCCGGTCACCGTGCCGTAGAGCCCGCCGATGGTGACCACCTCGTCGCCCACGCCGAGCGCGGACTGCATCTGCTCGGCCTCACGGCGACGCTTCTGCTGGGGGCGGATCATCATGAAGTACATGACGCCGAAGAGCAGAGCGATCATCAGGATCGGCGTCAGACCGCCTGCCCCTCCGCCACCCGCTGCAAGGTTTTGCACGGTTGTCGACCTTCCCATTGGCTCCACTCCGCCCCCTGCGGGGTGCCGGAGCGGAGGCGACTTCTCACGTCCTGTACAAGCCGCGGCGAAGTCTAATCCCTGCACCTGAGAACACCGAATGCGGCACAGATCACGTTCGGATCACGGCTGATCGGTCTGCGCCGAGAACAGATCGGGCACCGGAGCGGCATCCGTGCCAAATGTACCATTCGGCGGCGTACGCCCCAGATGGTGCCAGGCGGCCGGGGTGGCCACCCGGCCGCGCGGCGTACGCGCCAGCAGCCCGGCCCGGACCAGGAAGGGCTCGCACACCTCCTCCACCGTGTCCGGCTGCTCCCCCACGGCCACGGCCAGGGTGGAGAGCCCCACGGGGCCGCCCCGGAACGAGTCGACCAGGGCCGTGAGCACCGCACGGTCCAGCCGGTCCAGGCCGAGGGCGTCGACGTCGTAGACGGTCAGGGCGGCCCGGGCGGTCTCCAGGTTCACGACACCCTCGGCGCGGACCTCGGCGAAGTCGCGGACCCGGCGCAGCAGCCGGTTGGCGATCCGGGGCGTGCCCCGGGACCGGCCGGCGATCTCCGCCGCACCCTCCTCGGTGATCGGCACGCCGAGGATCCGGGCGGAGCGGTGCAGCAGCGTCTCCAGGTCGGCCGGTGAGTAGAAGTCCAGATGCGCGACGAAGCCGAACCGGTCCCGCATCGGCCCGGTGAGCAGGCCGGACCGGGTCGTCGCGCCGACCAGGGTGAACGGCTCCACGTCGAGCGGGATGGCGGTCGCCCCCGGACCCTTGCCGACCACCACGTCGACCCGGAAGTCCTCCATGGCGCTGTAGAGCAACTCCTCGGCCGGCTTGGCGATCCGGTGGATCTCGTCGATGAAGAGCACGTCGCCCTCGGCCAGGCTGGTCAGGATGGCGGCCAGGTCGCCGGAGCGCTCGATCGCGGGCCCGCTGGTCACCCGGATCCCCGAGCCCAGCTCGGCGGCCACGATGTTGGCCAGGCTGGTCTTGCCCAGGCCCGGGGGGCCCGACAGCAGGATGTGGTCGGGTGGAGAGCCGCGCCGCATGGCGCCCTGCAGCAGCAGGTCGAGCTGGTCGCGGACCCGGTCCTGGGCGATGAACTCGGAGAGGCGCTTCGGCCGGACGCTGGCCTCCGCGTCGAGTTCCGCGTCGCTGACGTACGCCGAGACCAGGTTCTCGCCCGTCATCGCGTGCGGCCCAGGAGGCGGATGGCCTGCTTGAGCAGGACCGGCACGGGCGGGGTCTCCCCGTCGACGGTCTCCGCGACCGCGGCCACCGCCTGCTCGGCCTGTGCGGCGGTCCAGCCGAGCCCGACGAGGGCCTGGCGGACCTGGTCCGGCCAGGCGCCGGCGGTCACCCCGGCCGCGCCGTCGGCGCCCACCGGCACGGGGCCGACCCGGTCGCGGAGTTCGAGGACGAGCCGCTCGGCGCCCTTCTTGCCGATGCCGGGCACCCGGGTGAGCGCCGCGGTGTCGGCGTTGGCGATGGCCTTGCGCACCGCGTCCGGGGTGTGCACGGCGAGCACCGCCTGAGCCAGCCGCGGCCCCACCCCGCTGGCGGTCTGGAGCAGCTCGAAGAGCTGCTTGGCGTCGTCGTCCGGGAAGCCGTAGAGGGTCAGCGAGTCCTCCCGGACCACGAGGCTGGTGGCCAGCCGGGCGGGCTGGCCGACCCGCAGGTCCGCGATGGTGCCGGGGGCGCACTGCACGGCCAGGCCGATGCCGCCCACCTCCACCACGGCGTGGTCCGGACCGGTCGCGGTCACCGTGCCGCGCACGCTGGCGATCATCGCGTTCCTCCTCGTCGTGCCCGCTCGGCGGCGGCCGCCAGCTTGGACCGGGTGCCGCCGCGCCAGATGTGGCAGATGGCCAGGGCCAGGGCGTCGGCGGCGTCGGCCGGGCGGGGCGGCTCGGGCAGCCGCAGCAGCCGGGTGACCATGGCGGTCATCTGCGCCTTGTCGGCCTGGCCGGAACCGGTCACCGCCGCCTTCACCTCGCTCGGGGTGTAGGTCTGCACGGGCAGCCCGGCCCGCGCCCCGGCGAGCACGGCGATCCCGCTCGCCTGGGCCGTGCCCATCACGGTGCGGACGTTGTGCTGGCTGAAGACCCGCTCGACGGCCACCGCGTCCGGGCGGTGCTCGGCGACCAGGTCGGTGAGCGAGCGGTCCAGGTGCAGCAGGCGCAGCGGCAGGTCGTCACCGGGGTCGGTGTAGACCACGTAGTAGGCGACCAGGGTGCAGGGGCGGCCCGGCACGCCCTCGACCACGCCGACCCCGCACCGGGTCAGCCCCGGGTCGACGCCCAGCACGCGCACGCCGCCTCCTCCCCGAGCCACCGGCAGAACGTGTGTTCGACACCCTACTGGTGCGTCCCGGCGCCCGGCCGGGCGGACACGCCGGGAGCGGCGGACACGATCCGCGCCACACACTGAAGCGGTCGAGTATGTGTCGCTGCCCCATGTGCCGCCGGCCACACAGCTCGTAACTTCTTGCGCCATGACGGCAGAACCCGTGGCGGTCCCCCACGTCGTGCACGTCGACCTCTCCGGTCGCGCTGCGCTGGTGACCGGTGGTGGCAGCGGCATCGGACGGGCCTGCGCCCTGCGCCTGGCGGCGGCCGGCGCGGCGGTGCTCGTGGTCGACCGCAACGTGGAGGCGGCCAAGGCGGTGGCCGCCGAGGCGGGCGGCCGGGCGGAGGGCGTCGACCTGGCCGACCCCGAGGCGGTGGACCGGCTCGACGTCGACGTCGACATCGTCGTCAACAACGCCGGCCTGCAGCACGTCGCGCCGGTGCAGGAGTTCCCCGTCGAGCGCTTCGAGTACATCCAGCGGGTGATGGTGGAGGCCCCGTTCCTGCTGATCCGCCGGGCGCTGCCCCGGATGTACGCGAACGGGTGGGGCCGGATCGTCAACATTTCCTCGGTGCACGGGCTGCGCGCCTCGCCGTTCAAGGCCGCGTACGTCTCGGCGAAGCACGCCCTGGAGGGGCTGTCGAAGGTGGTGGCGCTGGAGGGCGCCGCGCACGGGGTGACCGCCAACTGCATCAACCCGGCGTACGTGCGGACCGCGCTGGTGGAGAGCCAGATCGCCGACCAGGCGGCCAGCCACGGCATCGGCGAGGACGAGGTGGTCGAGAAGATCATGCTGGCCCGGGCGGCGATCAAGCGGCTGATCGAGCCGGAGGAGGTGGCGGAGCTGGTCGCGTACCTGTGCTCGCCGCCCGCCGCGTTCATCACGGGCGCGTCGATCGCCCTCGACGGGGGCTGGACGGCCAACTAGTGGCCTCGCGCACAATGTCGGTCATGTCGTCGCCGGTCGAGTTCCTGGAGCTGCTGGCGCGGGAGGCCGCCCCGGTCGAGTTCGAGGGTCCGCTGGTCGCCGCCCGCGCCGCCGGCCTGCCCGCCGAGCGCCTCGCCGAGCTGGAGCAGGCGAAGCTGGTGGCGCTGCGGGTCCGCGCGCTGCTGGAGCGGCGGCGCCGCCGGGAGACCGAGCTCTCCGGCCTGTACGACACGGCCAGCGACCTGGCCGGGCTGCGCGACCTGGACGACGTGCTGCGGGCGATCGTGCACCGGGCGCGGATCCTGCTCGGCACCGACGTGGCGTACATGACGCTGAACGACGACGAGCGCGGCGACACGTACATGCGGGTCACCGACGGCTCGATCTCGGCGCGGTTCCAGCGGCTGCGGCTGGAGATGGGCGACGGCCTGGGCGGCCTGGTGGCGCAGACGGGCACCCCGTACGTCACCTCGAACTACCAGGAGGACGAGCGGTTCCGGCACACCGGGGAGATCGACGGCGGGGTGGGCGAGGAGGGCCTGGTCGCCATCCTGGGCGTTCCGCTGCGGTTGGGGTCGAGCGTGATCGGCGTGCTGTACGCGGCCAACCGCTCGGCCCGGCCGTTCGCCCGGGAGGAGGTGTCGCTGCTGGTGTCGCTGGCCGCGCACGCCGCGGTGGCGATCGACACGGCCCGGCTGCTGGCCGAGACCCGGTCGGCGCTGGAGGAGCTGTCGGCGGCGAACAGCACGATCCGGGCGCACAGCAGCTCGGTGGAGCGGGCCGCCGCCGCACACGACCGGATGACCGCCCTGGTGGTGCGCGGCGGCGGGATGGAGGACGTGGCCGCGGCGGTCACCGAGGTGCTCGGCGGGGCGCTGCTGGCGCTGGACGCCGAGGGGCGGCGGCTGGCCCGGGTGGGCGAGATCGAGGAGCCGGACCGGGCGGACATCGTCGAGGCGGTGGCCGCGTCCCGCACCGAGGGGCGCAGCGTCCGCCGGGGTCCGCTCTGGTACGCCGCCGTGGTGGCCGGCGCGGAGAACCTGGGCGCCCTGGTGCTGCGCCCGGACGGCGAGCTCGTCGACGCCGACCAGCGGATCCTGGAGCGGGCCGCGCTGGTCACGGCGCTGCTGCTGCTGTTCCGCCGGACGGTGGCCGAGGCGGAGGGTCGGGTGCGGGGCGAGCTGCTGGACGACCTGATCGCCCGGCCGCTGCGGGACACCGACGCGCTGCGCAGCCGGGCCCGCCGGCTCGGTGTCGACCTGGACGCCCCGCACGTGCTGGTGGCGGTCGGGGACGACGCGATCGCGGCCACCGGCTCGGCCCGGCAGCGGGTGCTGTCCTGGGCCACCACGTACGCCTCGACGCGGGGCGGCCTGGCCGCGGCGCGCGACGGGCGGGTAATGCTCATGCTGCCCGGCCGGGACGCGGGCGGCGCGGCGCGGGCGGTGGCCCGGGACCTGTCCCGGGTGACCGGCCGTCCGGTGACCGCCGGGGCGAGCGGGCCGTCGACCGGTCCGGCGTCGCTGGCCGCCACGTTCGCCGAGGCGGAGCGGTGCCTGACCGCGCTGGGCGCGCTGGGCCGGGCCGGGCAGGGGGCGAGCACGGCCGAGCTGGGCTTCGTCGGGTTGCTGCTGGGCGCGGTCGGCGACTCGGGCGACCGGGACGTGGCCCGCTTCCTCACCACGACGGTGGGGCCGGTGGTCGACTACGACGCCCGGCGGGGCACGGCGCTCGTGAAGACGCTGGAGGCGTACTTCGGGGTGGGTGGCAGCCTGGCCCGGGCGGCGGAGCTGTTGCACGTGCACGTCAACACGGTGACCCAGCGGCTGGAGCGGGTCGGGCAGCTGCTGGGCGCGGACTGGCAGAAGCCGGAGCGCGCCCTGGAGGTGCAGCTCGCCCTGCGCCTGCACCGCCTGCGCACTCCGGCCACCTGACCCCGCCGGGGGTCGTCAGCGGGCGCGGAGGCCTTCGAGGACGGCGTCCACGACCCGCTCGGGGAGGATCTGGTCGTCCAGCTCGGGGTGCCAGCGCAGCACCCGCTGGAGCAGCATGGGGCCGGTGAGCAGCGCCATGGCCAGCTCGATGTCGAGGTCGGCCCGGAGTTCGCCGCTGTCCACCCCGCGGCGCAGCACCTCCCGCATCAGCTTCCGACGCGGGGCGACGATGTTCTGGTAGAGCTGGAAGTGGTCGGGGCTGCGGTTCACCTCGGGCACCAGGCACGGCATGATCTTCGCGGCACGCGGGTCGACGTTGTGGCCGACCGCGCCGACCAGCAGCACCAGGTCGTCGCGGACGGACCGCCCGGCGGGCTGGGGCGGCACCCCCTTGAGCCGGCCCAGCGCGTCCATGAGCAACGCGTCCTTGCCGGACCAGCGGCGGTAGATGGTGGCCTTGCCCACCCCGGCGCGGGCGGCGATCGCCTCGATGGAGAGCGCCTCGAGCGTGCTGCCCTCGGCGAGCAGGTCGAGGGTGGCCTCCACGATCGCCTCGTCCGCGCGGACGCTCCGCGGTCGCCCGGGCGACCGCGGAGCATCAGCCATGGAAGTCATGTCAGACATTGTCGCCGAACCTACGCCGTCCCGGCCAACTCCGGCTCGGCGGCCGGCCGGGACTCGGTCTCGACCACCGGGCGGCCCGGCATCCAGCGCAGCACGATGCCCATGCCGAGCAGCGCCACGAGCGCGGAGATTCCCGCCGCCCAGTGCATCGCCGAGACGAACGAGTCGTTCGCCGCGGCGATGAGCCGGGGCGCGCCGGCCCCGAGCCGGCCGGCGACGGCGTACGCCCCGGAGATCGACTCCTGGGCCGCGTCGCGGACCGGGGCGGGCAGGCCGGACAGGGTCGAGGCCACGTCGTTGCGGTAGACCGCGGAGAGCACCGAGCCGAGGACCGCCACGCCGAGCGCGCCGGCCACCTGGCGGACGGTGTTGCTCACGGCCGAGCCCACGCCGGCCTTCTCGCGGGGCAGCGCCGACATGATCGACTCGGTGGCCGGCGGCATGATGTTGGCCATTCCGGCGCCCTGGACGAAGCCCAGCGCCGAGAAGATCCAGATCGGGGTGTCCGCGTCGATGAGCACGAACGCGCCGAGCGCGGCGGCGGTGAGCAGCAGCCCGACGGCGGCCACGGCCCGACCCCCGTAGCGGCGGACCATGGCGGCGCTGCGCGGCGCGAAGATCAGCTGCGCGGCGGCGAAGGGCAGGAAGAGCAGGCCGCTCTCCAGCGGGCTGTAGCCGCGGACCAGCTGGAGGTAGAACGCGCCGAAGAACATCACGCCCATGGCGGCGAAGAAGACCAGGCCGACCAGCGCCACCGGCGCGGCGAACCGGGGCACCCGGAACAGCCGGACATCCAGCGACGGGTGGTCGCTGCGCAGCTCGTGGCTGACGAACCAGCCGAGCACCGCGAGCCCGCCGAGGATCGCGACCCACACCCGCGCCCGGTCGAAGCCGTGCTCGCCACCGTCGATGATGCCGTAGGTGAGGGCGACGAGGCCGACCACGGACAGCAGCACGCCGAGCAGGTCGACCCGACCCGGCCGGGGGTCGCGGGACTCCGGGACGAGGGCGGCGACGAGCACCACGCCGAGCACCACCACCGGAACGTTGATCAGGAAGACCGAGCCCCACCAGTAGTGCTCCAGCAGGGCGCCGCCGAGCACCGGGCCGATGGCCACGGCCAGGCCGACCGCGCCGGCCCAGACGCCGATCGCCTTGGCGCGCTCGCGGGGGTCGAAGACGTTGGAGATGATCGACAGGGTCACCGGCATGATGGCCGCGCCCCCGACGCCCATGAGGGCGCGCGTGGCGATCAGCTGGCCCGGGTCCTGCGCGTACGCGGAGAGCAGCGAGGCCAGCCCGAACAGGGCCAGGCCGACCATCAGGAAGCGCTTGCGACCGAAACGGTCGCCGAGGACGCCGAAGGTGAAGAGCAGCCCGGCGAAGACCAGGGTGTAGGAGTTGATCGCCCACTCCAGCTCGCCCTGGCTGGCCCCGAGGCCGTGCACCGGGTCGGCGAGGGTACGCAGGGCGACGTTGAGGATCGTGTTGTCGAGGACGACCACGAGGAGGCTGATCACCAGCACCCCCAGGATCGCCCACCTCCTCGGGTGTCCGGTGTTCTCGTGCGGTTCCACTCGGGTTCTCCCCCCGGCTCACCCGCGTCAAAATACGATACGGGACAGACTCGTAAACGCAGTTGAGCGTAGGTGAGAGTGTTTCGATACGGAACCGATCCGTATCGTTTGTGTCCCAGGTCACCCGGCCAGACAGGCGGCGGTCGCCTCGCCCAGCGTGCTGAGCCGGGGCGGGCCTCGGCCGGCAGGCGTCGGGTCAGCACAGGACGAACCCCCGGGTAGCACTCCACTACCCGGGGGTTCGTCGCGTCGGCGCGGTCCGGATGCGCCGTCGCGGGAATTCACCGGCGGCGGGCCGCTGCCCGCCGTCGCGCCAGGTGGGCGACCGTGCCCCAGATGCCGCGCCGGAACAGCAGCACGACGAGGACGAAGATGCCGCCGGTGACCAGGCCGATGGCCTCGAAGCCGGAGAACGACAGCCAGTCCTCCAGCCGGACCACCAGGGCCGCCCCGAGCACACCGCCCCAGAGGGTCCCGATGCCGCCGAGCACCACCACGATGACCGCCTTGCCGGAGGTGGTCCAGTGCAGCACGTCCAGCGAGACGAACCGGTGGCCGACCGCGAAGAGCCCGCCGCCCAGACCGGCCAGGAAACCGGACAGGACGAACGCGGTCAGCTTGTAGCGGTGCACCGGGTAGCCGAGCGCGCGGGCCCGGGCCGGGTTGTCCCGGATGCCGACCAGCACCCGGCCGAAGGGCGAGTGCACGATCCGCCAGGCGGCGAACAGGCCGAGCACCACGATCGGCAGGATCGCGTAGTAGAAGTAGTAGTCGTCGGACAGATCCGTCCCGAAGAACTCCCGGGGCACGCCCTGGAGACCGTTCTCGCCCTGGGTGACCGAGCGCCACTCGTTGGCCACGTAGTAGACCATCTGCGCGAACGCGAGGGTGACCATGGCGAAGTAGATGCCGGTGCGCTTCACCGCGAGGTAGCCGATCGGCAGGGCGAGCAGCGCCGCGGCCAGGGCGCCGGCCAGCACGGCCGCCGGGAAGGGCAGGCCGGCGTGGATCGCGACCAGGCCGGTCACGTACGCCGAGGTGCCCCAGAACGCGGCGTGCCCGAAGGACATCAGCCCGGTGAAGCCGAGCAGCAGGTCCACCGAGACGGCGAACAGCGCCCAGCAGAGGATGTCCACGGCCACGGCCGGGTAGAGCCCGTTCGGCAGCCAGAGGGCCACGACCAGGCCGGCGGCGAGCAGCGCGTACCGGACCCAGCCGGGCGCCCGGGCGACGGTGAGCAGCCCGGACGGTGGAGCGGGCCGGGCCGACTCCTCGGCGGGGGTGTCGACAGCACTCGTCATGCCGGTGCCTCCTCACGGCCGAACAGGCCGGCCGGCCGCCAGAGCAGCACCGCGGCCATCACCACGAACACGACGGTCTGCGACACGATCGGGAAGTCCGACAGGTACGCCTCGCCCCACGCCTGGATCAGGCCGATGCCGAAGCCGGCGGCCACCGACCCGAAGATCGAGCCGAGCCCGCCGATCACCACCACCGCGAAGACCACGATGATCAGGTCGGCGCCCATGAGCGGGTTCACGGCCCGCATCGGGGCGGCGAGCACCCCGGCCAGCCCGGCCAGGGCGATGCCGAAGCCGAACACCGGGGTGACCCACCTCCCCACGTCGATGCCGAAGGCCCGGGTCAGCTCGGGGCGCTCGGTGGCGGCCCGGACCACCATGCCGACCCGGGTGCGGCCGAGCACCCACCAGACCGCGACGCAGAGCAGCACGGTGAACCCGAGGATGAAGACCCGGTAGGTGGGAAAGTCGAACAGTCCGAAGTCGACCGTCCCGCTCAGCTCGGCCGGGGTGGCGTACGGGCTGGACTGCACGCCGTACCGGGACTTCACCAGGTCCTGCAGGATCAGCGTGAGGCCGAAGGTGAGCAGGAAGTTGTAGAGCGGGTCGAGCCGGGTCAGCCGGTGGATCACCGCCCGCTCCAGCACCATGCCGAGCAGGCCCAGCGCCAGCGGCATGATCACCAACGCGGCCCAGAACGGCACGCCCGCCTCGGCGAGCAGCACGTACGCGCCGAAGGCGCCGAGCATGTAGAAGGCGCCGTGGGCGAAGTTCACCACCCGGAGCATGCCGAAGATGACCGCGAGCCCGAGGGCGAGCAGGGCGTAGAACGCCCCGCCCACCAGCCCGTTGAACGTGTTCTGCAGGAAACCTGACATCAGCCCGTCTTTACATCTTGCAGTCGGCCGACGGGGCCCGGAACGCCTCGGCCGCCGGGATGGTCTTGAGGATCTTCACGTAGTCCCACGGCTCGCCGACCTCGGCCTGCGGCTTCACCTGCGCCAGGTAGGCGTCGTGGAGGACCCGGTGGTCCTCGGCGCGGATCTTGCCGTTGCGCAGGAACAGGTCGTTGACCTCCTTGCCCTCCAGGCCCTTGACCACGGTGTCCGCGTCGTCGGTGCCGGCGGCCTGCACAGCCTCCAGGTACTGCATGGCCGCGGAGTAGTTGGCCGCGTGGGCGAAGGACGGCCGGGTGCCGGTCTCCTTCTGGAACTTGTCCGCCCACTCCCGGTTCTGCTGGTCGAAGTTCCAGTACCAGGCGTCGGTGTAGGTGGTGCCGGCGAGCGCGGCCGGGGTGAGCGAGTGGATGTCGGTGATGAACATGAGGCCGACGGCCAGCCCGACGCCCTTGTCCCGCAGCTTGAACTCGTTGTACTGCTTCACGACGTTGACCAGCTCGGCGCCGGCCTGCATGGTGCCGAGCACCTGCGGCTTCGGGTTCAGCGTGGGGGCCTTGAGCAGGAACGAGGAGTAGTCGCCGCTGGTGTTCGGGAACGGCGCGCCGTCCTTGCCGACGACCTGCCCGCCGGCGGCCGTGATGGCGGCGGAGAAGCTCTTCTCCATGTCCTGCCCGAAGGCGTAGTTCGGGTAGAGGATGTACCAGTTCTTGCCGACCTGCTCGGTGGTCACCGTGCCGGTGCCGTGGGCCAGCATGTAGGTGTCGTAGGCGTAGTGGAACGTGTACTTGTTGCAGCTCTTGCCGGTCAGGTCGGTGGTCGCCGCGCCGATGTTGAAGTAGAGCTTCTTCTTCTCCTTGGCCACGTCGGCGACCTTGAGGGCGGCCGAGGAGGTCGGCACGTCGAGGATGGCGTCGACCCCCTTGCGGTCGTACATCTCCTGGGCCTTGCTGTTGGCCACGTCCGGCTTGTTCTGGTGGTCGGCGGTCTCCACGCTGATGTTCTTGGTGACGGCCTTGTCGCCGTACTTGGCCTTGAAGTCGGCGATGGCCATCTCCACGGCCTTGACCGAGTTCCGCCCGGACAGCTCCGAGTAGGCCCCGGACTGGTCGTTGAGGACACCCAGCACGATCTTGTCGCCGGTCAGCTTCTGGTCGCCGCCGGACTGCGGCCCACCACCGCCGCATCCGGCCACCAGCACCGCCGCCGCCGAGGCGGCGGCCACACCCACGCTCCTGCGCATGTCGAATCCTTCCCTGCCGCGCGGTCCGCGCGGGTCAGCCGTCGTGTGTCAGATCCCGAGGTACGCGAGCAGCTCGCGCTCCCGCGAGCGCACCTCGGAGTTGTCCATCGCCTCCGCGATCCGTCCCTCGGCCAGCAGGTAGTGCCGGTCGGCGACGCCGGTGGCGAAGTGCAGGTTCTGCTCGACCAGCAGCACGGTCACGCCGTGCTTCTTGGCCTCGCGCAGCAGGTCGCCGACCTGCTGCACGAGCAGTGGGGACAGGCCCTCGGTGGGCTCGTCGCAGAGCAGCAGCCGGGCGCCCATGCGCAGCACCCGGGCCAGGGCGAGCATCTGCTGCTCGCCGCCGGAGAGCATGGTGGCCGCCGAGTCCCGCCGGGTGTACAGGGCGGGGAACGCCTCGTAGACCCGTTCGAGGGGCCACGGGTCGGGGCCGACCCGGGGTGGCAGCGTCAGGTTCTCGGTGACGGTCAGGGTGGCGTACGCGCCCCGGTCGTCGGGGACCCAGCCGAGCCCGAGCCGCGCCCGCCTGTGCGCCGGCAGCTTCGTGACGTCCCGGTCGCCGAAGCTGACCCTGCCGCGCTGGCCGGGGTGCAGCCCCATGACGGAGCGCAGCAGCGTGGACTTGCCGGCGCCGTTGCGCCCGACCAGGGTGACCACCTCGCCGGTGGCCACCTCCAGGCTCACCTCCCGCAGCACCTGGGCCTCGCCGTACCAGGCGGAGAGGTTCTCAATGCGCAGCATCGGCGGCTCCCAGGTAGGCGGTGATGACCCGCTCGTCGGCGCGGACCTGCTCGTACGGGCCCTCGACAAGGACCTTGCCGGCCTGCAGGACGGTGACCGTGTCGGCGAGCCGGCCCACCACGCTCATGTTGTGTTCGACCATGACCACGGTCCGGCCCGCGCGGACCCGGGCGATCAGGTCGACGGTGCGGTCCACGTCCTCCAGCCCCATCCCAGCGGTGGGCTCGTCGAGCAGCAGCACCTTCGGGTCGAGGGCGAGCGCGATGGCCAGCTCCAGGGCGCGCTTGCGCCCGTACGCGAGGGCCTCGGCCGGGGCCTCGGCCAGCTCGGCGAGGCCCACCATGGCGAGCAGCTCGTCGGCCCGGTCCCGGTAGCGGCGCATCAGCTTCGCCGAGCGCCAGAACCGCCAGCCCAGCCCGCTGGGCGCCTGGAGGGCCAGCTCGACGTGCTCCCGCGCGCCCAGCTGGGGGAAGAGGCTGGTGATCTGGAAGGAGCGGGCCACGCCGAGCCGGGCGACCCGTTCCGGGGGCAGGCCGGTGACGTCCCGGCCGGCCAGCTCGATCCGCCCGGCGCTGGGCGGCAGGAAACCGGTGAGCAGGTTGAACAGGGTGGTCTTGCCGGCGCCGTTCGGCCCCACCAGCGCGTGCACGGTCTCCGGCGCCACGTCGAGGTCGACCCCGTCGACCGCCCGGAAGCCCCGGAAGTCCCGGGTCAGCCCACGGGCCGACAGGATCGCTTGCCCGGCCATCGCCTCACCCTCCGCAGGTCCACAACCGCGCCGGCCAGGTCGGTGACCGGGGTCACAGGGCCGTCGCGTGCAGGAAACCTACGGCGCACCGGCAGAGTCGAGCCATGTCGGTCCCCCACACATTCACCCCCGACGGGACGGGCCCGCTCCCCATAGGGGGCGGGCCCGTCCGCCGAGATCGCAACGGATCGGCGGGTGTCGACATGTGGTGGCGCCACCGTCACGGGGCGGCCGCGTACTCCGGCAGGTCGATCCCGTCGGCCCTGCTGAAGAAGAGCCGGGTGGCGAGCCCGCGCAGCGGGCGGGAGGCCATGGCCCGCATCGACGCGTCGCGCATCCGGATCGCGGCCCGGCTGTCCGGCAGGAAACCGGAGATGCCACCACCCGGGATCTCCTGGCTGCGCGTCACGTGCGGGCGCAGCAGTTCCTCGTAGCGGCGGTAGGCCGCCGCGTGGTCGCCCCGCGCCGCCGCCAGCTCCCCGGCCAGCAGGTACGCGCCGACCAGCGCGAGGCTGGTGCCCTGCCCGGTGAGCGGGGACGGGCACCAGGCGGCGTCGCCGAGCAGCGCCACCCGCCCGTTGCTCCACGACTCCATCCGCACCTGGCCGTACCGGTCGAAGTAGAAGTCGCCGGCGTCCGGCGCGGCGGCCAGCAGCTCGGCGGCGCGCCAGCCGACGTCGGCGAAGCGCGCGGCGAGCAGCCGCTGCTGGGCGGCGCGGTCCCGCCGGTCCACGTCGAGTTCGCCGGAGCGGAAGCTGAAGAACGCGGCGGTCCGGCCGTCCCGGGTCGGGCGGGTGCCGACGACCCGCCCGCCCGGCGCGTTGTGCAGCAGGAACCAGCCGGTGTCGTCCCGGAACGGGGTGGAAAAGTAGGCCAGGTACGCGCCGAGCGGCCGGACGTACGCCGACTCGGGGCCGAAGGCGAGCGCCCGGGTGCGGGAGTGCGAGCCGTCCGCGCCGATCACCAGGTCGACGGTGCGCGGGGCGGAGCGGGCGAAGGTGAGCCGCACCCCGTCCCCGGTCTGGTCCAGCGTCTCGATCGAGTCGTCGAAGACGTACTCGACGTCGTCCCGGGTGGCCTCGTGGAGCAGCCGGGCCAGGTCGCCGCGCTCGATCTCGATGTCGGCCACGATGCCCTCCCCGCCGAAGGCGTGCACCGGCAGCCGGGCGCGCGTCTCCCCCCGCTCGCCGACGTACGCCATGCCCTGCTCCCGGACGGTCGCGGCCCGGATCCGGGCGGTCAGCCCCATCCGGTCGACCACCTCGCGGGCGGCCCCCCGCACGTCGACCGCCTGCCCGCCGGGACGCAGCCCGGGGGCCTGTTCCACCACGGTCACGGCGAAGCCGTGCCGGCGCAGCCAGAAGGCGAGGGCCGGGCCGGCCACGCCGGCGCCGGAGATGAGCACGGTCTTATCGTTCATGGTGTTCTCCCGAGATCGCGCGTACACCGTCCATCAGGTGCGGTGAGGACGCTAGGGTCGGGGCGCCCCAGGCGCTTCCGGCGACCTAGTACGCTGCCGGCCGGAGGGTGTCCCGAGGAGCGGGTGTACTAGTACGCTGCCGGGATGTCGCCGCACGGCCAGGAGCCGCCGTACCGCCGGATCGCTGCGGAGATCCGGCGCCGCATCGAGCTGGGCGAGCTGCGGCCCGGCGACCGGGTGCCCTCGGCCCGTCAGCTCACCCGCGAACACGGGGTGGCCATCGCCACCGCGACCCGGGTGCTCGCCCTGCTCCGCGCCGAGGGGCTGGTGCTGACCCGCCCGGGCGCCGGCACCGTCGTCGCCGCACCCCGGCCACAGTCCGGGCGGGCGGAGCCGGAGCTGAGCCGGGAGCGGGTGCTGCGCACCGCGGTCGCGCTGGCGGACGAGGGCGGCCTGCCCGCGGTGTCCATGCGCCAGATCGCCGCCGAGCTGGGCGTGGCCACCATGTCGCTCTACCGGCACGTGCGCGGCCGCGACGAGCTGATCCTGGCGATGGCCGACGCCGTGCTGGCCGACGCCCCGCTGCCGGCCACCGAGCCGGCCGGCTGGCGCGCCCGGCTGGACGTGCTCGCCCGGGCGCAGTGGGCCGTCTACCGGCGGCACCGCTGGGTGCCGCACGTCATCTCGATCGCCCGGCCGCAGCCGCTGCCGCACGGCATGGCGCACACCGACCTGGCCCTGCGGGCCACCGCCGGCCTGGGCCTGGACCGGCAGGTGCGCTGGCACGTGGCGATCACCCTGATGGCCTACGTGAAGGGCATCGCGACCAACCTGGAGATGGGCGCGCAGGCGGTGCAGGACAGCGGCCTCACCCACGACCAGTGGGTGGACCGGCAGCAGGCCACGTTCCAGCAGGTGATGGCGGGTGGCGGGCTGGCCACCATGGACGCCCTGACCACCGGCGGCGTCGACCTGGACCTGGAGACCGTCTTCGACTTCGGCCTGCGCCGGCTGCTCGACGGCTTCGCCACGCTGGTCGACGGCGGCGTCAGCCCGGGAAGGTGACCACCCAGCGGGCGCCCTCGCCCCGGGCCAGCCGGTCCAGCGCCGCGGGCGCCTCCGCCAGGGGGATGGCGCCACTGACCAGCGGAGCCAGGTCCAGGCTGCCGTCGGCGAGCGCGGCGGCCAGCTCCGGCACCTCCCGGTCCGGGTCCGAGGAGCCGTAGACCGAGGAGCGCAGGGTGCGGGCCGAGTGGAAGATGTCCAGCGCCGACAGGCTGAGCAGGTCGTCCTTCGCGCCCATGCCGACCACGGTGACCGCTCCCCCGCGCCGCGTCGACCGCCAGGCGGCCCGGATGGTGACGGACCGGCCGACGCACTCGAAGGCGTGGTCGACGCCCCGCCCCTCGGTGCGCGCCCGGATCTCCTTGCCCAGGGTGTCGTCGGAGCGGAGGAAGTCGGTGGCCCCGGTGGCGAGGGCGAGGTCCCGCTTCGCCTCGGCCACGTCGACCGCGAGGATCGGGGCCGCGCCGGCCCGCCGGGCGGCGGTGAGCACGGCGAGGCCGACCCCGCCGAGCCCGATCACCGCGACCGACTCGCCGGGGGCGACCCGGGCGGTGTTGCGGACCGCGCCGGTGCCGGTGAGCACGGCACAGCCGAGCAGCGCGGCCTGCTCCGCCGGCAGGCCGGCCGGGATCTCGATGGCGGCCCGCTCGGGTACCACCACCTCCTCGGCGAGGGCGCCGAGCCCCAGGGTGACGTGGAGCGGGCCGCCGTCGGCGGTCTCGCCCCGGGCCGCCGAGGCCCCTGTGTTGGCGGCGCAGAGCCACGGCTCGCCGTGCCGGCAGTGCCAGCAGGCGCGGCAGGCGGGGGCCCAGTTGAGCACCACGGGCGTGCCGACGGCCAGCCGGGTGCCGGGGCCGGCCTCGGCCACCACGCCGGTGGCCTCGTGCCCGAGCACCAGGGGGTACGCGGGCGCCACCGTACCGTCCACCATGGCCAGGTCGGAGTGGCAGATGCCGGCGGCCCGGATGCGGACCCGCAGCTCGCCGGGGCCGGGGTCGGGCAGGCGTACCTCCTCGACGGCCGGGGTGGCGCCCCGGCCGCGGACCACGAGCGCCCTCACCGCTGGATCGCCTTCAGCTCGGTGAACTCCTCGATGCCGTAGCCGCCCAGTTCGCGGCCGAGGCCGGACTGCTTGTAGCCGCCGAACGGGGCGAGCGGGTTGAACGCGCCGCCGTTGACGTCCACCTGGCCGGTGCGCAGCCGCCGGGCCACGGCCAGCGCCGCCTCCCCGTCGGCGGACCAGACCGCGCCGGCCAGCCCGTACCGGGAGTTGTTGGCGATGGCGACGGCCTCGTCGGTGTCGGCGAACGGGATGACCGCGAGCACCGGGCCGAAGACCTCCTCCTGGGCGAGGGCGCTGTCCGGGTGGACGTCGGCGAGGACGGTGGGTGCGACGAAGTGCCCGCGCGGCGGCAGCGGCGCGTCCGGGCCGCCCGCGACCAGGCGGGCGCCGTCGGCGAGCGCCCGGTCGACGTGCCCGCGGACCCGCTCGGCCTGGGCGGCCGAGACCAGCGGGCCGAGCCGGGTGGCCGGGTCGAACGGGTCGCCCAGCCGGTATCCGGCCACGGCCGCCGCGACCAGGTCCAGCGCCTCCGCGTAGCGGTCGCGGTGGACCAGCATGCGGGTCCAGGCCGTGCAGGTCTGGCCCGAGTTGAGCAGCCCGTTGCCGACCCCGACCTTGACGGCGGTGGGCAGGTCGGCGTCGGCGAGGATCACGTTGGCCGACTTGCCGCCGAGTTCGAGGGCGACCCGGGCGATCCGGTCGGCGGCCAGGTGCGCGATCCGCCGGCCGGTGGCCGTGGAGCCGGTGAACGAGACGAGGTCGACGTCGGGGTGGGCGGCCAGGGCCTCCCCCACCACCGGCCCGGTGCCGGGCACCAGGTTGACCACCCCGGGCGGCAGCCCGGCCTCGGCGACGGCGTCGAAGAGCAGGTACGCCGTGAGCGGCGTCAGCTCGCTGGGCTTGAGCACCACCGTGCAGCCGGCGGCGAGCGCCGGGGCCACCTTGGCGACCACCTGGTGCAGCGGGTAGTTCCACGGGGTGATCGCGCCGACCACGCCGACCGGCTCGCGGACCACGAGGGAGTTGCCGACGGTCCGCTCGGCCGGCGGGCGGCCGGCCAGGTCGACCATGCTCCGCAGCACGGTCAGCGGCAGGCCGGCCTGCACCCGGGTGGCGAGCTTGAGCGGGGTGCCGAGTTCGAGAGCGACGGTGCGGGCGATGTCCTCGGCCCGGGCGGCGAGCGCGGTGTGCAGCCGGTCGAGGTGGGCGGCCCGCTCGGCGGGGGCCGTGGCGGCCCAGCCGGGGAAGGCGGCCCGGGCGGCGGCCACGGCGCGGTCCACGTCGGCCGGGGTGCCGGCGGGGACCTGCCCGACGATCTCTCCGGTGGCCGGGTTCTCGACCGGGATCGTCCCGCCGTCCGCCGGGTCGACCCAGTCCCCGGCGAGGTGCAGATGGCGGCGGACCAGCAGGGCGGGGGGCGCGTCGGCGAGATCCATGGCGTCCCTTCGTGGGCGGGAAACTAGCAGTGGGAGTTTTGACGCTACCCCGGACCGGTTCCGCGTTCCAGGGGGGTCACGGCCCGGGCGTACTCGGCGGCGAGGCCGTGCAGCAACGCGTCCAGGCCGAGGGTGAACGCGCCCTCGTCGACGCTGCGCTGGTGGCCGCGCAGCCGGTGCGCCTGGTTGAGGTGCGGGTGGGCCAGGTACAGCTCCGGGTCCTCGACGAAGCCGCGGGCGAACGAGCCGAGCGCCGAGCCGGCCACGAAATAGCGCATCGCGGCACCGATGTGGGTGGCCCGGGCCGGCGGCCAGCCCGCCCGGACCAGGCCGCCGTAGACGGCGTCGGCCATGGCCAGCGCGGCCGGCCGGCGCCCCGGCCCCTGCGCCAGGTAGGGAACGATGTTCGGGTGGACGGTCAGGGCCTGGCGGTAGGACCGGGCCCAGCGGCGCAGCGCCTCGACCCAGTCGCACCGGTCGAAGACGGTGACGTCGACGGAGGCCGTGACGCTGTCCGCCACCGCGTCGAGGATCTCGTCCTTGGTGGCGAAGTGGTTGTAGAGCGAGGGGCCCTGCACGTTCAGCGCGGCGGCCAGCCGGCGGGTGGACAGGGCGCCCAGGCCGTCGGCGTCGATCAGCGCGAGTGCGGTCTCCACGATCCGGTCGCGGTTGAGCAGGGCCTGCCGGGGACGGGGCACGTCAGGCCACCCACGCCGGGCCCACGCCGCCGGCCCCTCGCCGGTCGAATCCCGCCACGCCGCCTCCCCCGTCGGAACACCTGCTCACGCACCCTAACCGGGGCGGGGCCGCGGAGCCTCACCACGACGGCCGGAGGAGGGGTCTGGACGGATGAAAACTTACACCGCTAGTTTAAGAGCGACCGCCGCCGCCCGCCGCGGTCTCCACCGCCACGCCGACCGAGGGAGCAACGTGGACTTCGCACTGTCCGACGAGGAACGGGCCGTCCGGGACACCGTGCGCGCCTTCGTCACCCGCGAGGTGCTGCCGCTGGAGCAGGAGGTGCTGCGCCGCGAGCGCGCCCACCAGCCCGGCCTGGACCGCTCCGAGCTGCGCGAGCTGCAGCTCAAGGCGAAGAAGTTCGGCTTCTGGGGCCTGGCCACCCCCGAGGAGTACGGGGGGATGGACCTGCCCGCCGTGCTCCAGTCGCTGATCTGGACCGAGCTGGGCCGCTCCTTCGTGCCGTTCCGCTTCGGCGGGGAGGCGGACAACATCCTGTTCCACGCCACCGAGGAGCAGAAGCGGGAGTTCCTCCTCCCGACCATCGAGGGGGAACGGATCTCCTGCTTCGCGATCACCGAGCCGGGCGCCGGGTCCGACGCGGCGAACATCAGGCTGCGGGCCCGCCGCGACGGCGACGACTGGGTCCTCGACGGCGAGAAGACGTTCATCACCAACGGCAACGACGCCGACTTCGCCATCGTGGTGGCGGTGACCGACCCCGAGAAGGGCGCCCGCAACGGCGGCGCGACCGCGTTCCTGGTGGACCGGTCGATGGGCTGGCGGTCGGAGTTCATCCAGACCATGGGCGAGGGCGGGCCCGCGTCCCTGATCTTCGACGGCGTCCGCGTGCCGCACCGCAACATCCTCGGCGGGATCGGCCAGGGCTTCACGCTGGGCATGGAGTGGATCGGCAAGGGCCGCTACACGATCCCGTCGCACGCCATCGGCATCGCCGAGCGGGCCCTCCAGATGGCGATCGACTACGCCAACACCCGGGAGACCTTCGGCGCGAAGATCGGCACCAACCAGGCGATCCAGTGGATGATCGCCGACTCGGAGACCGAGCTGGAGGCGGCCCGCTGGCTGGTGCTCAGGTCGGCGTGGACCGTCGACCAGGGCCTCGACCCGCGGCACGCCTCGTCGATGGGCAAGCTCTACGGCGCCGGCATGGTCAACCGGGTGGTCGACCGGGTGCTCCAGATCCACGGCGGCATGGGCTACACCCGGGAGCTGCCGATCGAGCGCTGGTACCGGCAGGTGCGGCTGTACCGGATCTTCGAGGGCACCGACGAGATGCAGCGGCTGATCATCTCCCGGGACCTGCTGCGCGGCTACACGAAGATCGGCGGGCACCTGGCCTGAGCCGGCGTGGCTCCCGCCCGGTCCCGGGGCGGGAGCCACCGCCTCAGCCGGTCAGCGCCGCCAGGGCCAGGTCGACGTCTTCCTCGGTGGTGTAGAGGTGGAACGCGGCGCGGACCCGCCCGGCGCGGACCGCTGCCCGCACCCCGGCCCGGGCCAGCTTCTCCTGCGCGCCCGGCACCTCGACGGCCACGATCGCGCTGTCGCCGGGCGGCCGGCCCAGCCCGGCGAGGAACCGGTTGGCCAGCGCCACGTCGTGGGCGTGCACGGCGGGCAACCCGATCTCGGCGAGCAGTTCGAGGGCGGGGGCGGCGCCCACATAGCTGAACCAGGCCGGCGAGATGTCGAAGCGCCGCGCGTCGTCGGCCAGCCGCAGCGGGGGGCCGTAGTAGGAGGCGTGCGGGTCGGCGCCCGCGTACCACCCGGCGGCGTCGGGCCGCAGCCGCTCCCGCAGCGCCGGGGCCAGGTAGCCGAAGGCCGCGCCGCGCGGCGCCATCAACCACTTGTACGCGGCCACGGCCACCACGTCGGCCAGTCCCGCGTCGAAGGGCAGCCACCCGGCGGCCTGGGTGGCGTCGACCGCGACGAGCGCGCCGTGCGCCCGCGCCGCCGCGACGATCGTCTCGTACGGGGCCACGGCCCCGTCGGCGGACTGCACGAGGCTGAACGCGACCAGGTCGGTGTCGCCGTCGATCGCGTCGGCCAGGCCGGCGAGCGGCACGGTCCGGACCCGGACGCCCCGCTCCTGCTGCACGAGCCAGGGGAAAAGGTTGGAGGTGAACTCCACCTCCGGGACGACCACCGTCGCGCCGGCCGGCAGCGCGGCGGCCACCGGGGCGAGCAGTTGCGAGGCGGTGCTGCCGATCGTCACGTCCGTCGGGGCCACCCCGACCAGCCGGGCGAACCCGGCGCGGGCCCGCTCGGCGGCCCCGCCCCAGCCCTCCCAGGAGATCCGGCCGACCCGCCAGTCCGCCAGGGCGTCCTGCAACGCCTGCCAGGCTGGCTCGGGCGGCAGCCCGTAACTGGCGGTGTTCAGCCAGCCGGGCTCCGGCTGCCACAGCTTCTGCGCCTGCTCCACGTCCATGCCATCGACGCTAACCATCATCTCCGGCCACCGGGACGGCCAATCCCGGGCTCGTGGTCCCCACCGGCCGGGGCCACCGGCCACGCCAGGGGCGCCGGAAGGGGTACGCCGGCCGGGCCCGCCGAACGGGGGTCGGGCGGGCCCGGGGCGCAGGTCGGCTCAGGCCGTCGTGTCGGCCAGGGCGGCCGACGGTGTGGCCGGCTCGGCCCTCTCGTCGTCCGGGTCCTCGTCGTCGAGCATGGTGGTCTCGTCGAACGGCCGCTGCCCGCTGAGCACGGCCTGGGCCTGCGCCCGGTCGAACTCGCCGGTCCAGGTGCCGACCAGCACGGTGGCCACCGCGTTGCCGGCGAAGTTGGTCAGCGCCCGGGCCTCGGACATGAACCGGTCGATGCCGACGATCAGGCCGACCCCGTCGACCAGGTCCGGCCGGTGCGACTGGAGACCGCCGGCCAGGGTGGCCAGGCCCGCGCCGGTCACCCCGGCCGCACCCTTCGAGGCGATGATCATGAAGGCCAGCAGGCCGATCTGCTCGCCGATCGCCAGGGGCTTGCCCAGCGCGTCGGCGATGAACAGCGCGGCCATGGTCAGGTAGATCGCGGTGCCGTCGAGGTTGAAGGAGTAGCCGGTCGGCACCGTGATGCCGACGACCGGCTTGCTGACGCCGAAGTGCTCCATCTTGGCGATGAGCCGGGGCAGCGCCGACTCCGACGACGAGGTGGAGAGGATGAGCAGGAACTCCCGGCCCAGGTAACGCAGCAGGGAGAAGATCGAGACACCCGACACCAGGCGCAGCAGCGTGCCGAGCACCACGATCACGAAGATCAGGCAGGTGGCGTAGAAGCCGAGCATGATCTGGGCCAGGCTGGTCAGCGCGTCCACGCCGGTCGCACCGACCACCGCGGCGATCGCACCGAACGCGCCGATCGGGGCCACCCACATGATCATCGCGAGCACCTTGAAGACGAGGCGCTGGATGATCCCCACGGCCCGCAGCACCGGCTCACCGCGCCGGCCCATGGCCTGCACGGCGAAGCCGACCAGCAGGGCGACGAGCAGCGTCTGGAGCACCGAGCCCTCGGTCAGCGCCGAGAAGAGCGAGGTGGGAATGACGCCGAGCAGGAACTCGACGGTGTCGCCGCTCTCCCCGCCGGCGGCGGACTTGCCCGCGTCGGCCACCTCCGGGCCGAGGTTCAGGCCCGAGCCGGGATGGACGATGTTGCCGACCACGAGGCCGATGGCGAGCGCCACCGTCGACATGAGCAGGAAGTAGCCGAGCGCGAGGCCGCCGACCTTGCCGACCCGGGCCGCCTGCCGCACGGACCCGACGCCCAGGACGATGGTGCAGAAGATGACCGGGCTGATCATCATCTTGATCAGGTTCACGAAGCCGGTGCCCAGCGGCTTCAGCTCCTTGCCGACCTCGGGCGCGGCGAGGCCGACCACGATGCCGGCGACGACGGCCAGGATGACCGCCAGGTAGAGGTACCGGGTCCGGTCCCGGCGGGCGGGCCGGGCGTCCGCGGGGGTGGGTGGGGTGGTGGTGTCCATGCCCACAATGTGAGGCCAATCTCACCCCGGGGCACGCTTGCGTTCATTCTGTTCACCCGTGCAGCGCACGGCCGAAACCGCACCGGGAGCGTGCGCCAGACTTGCCGGCGACCCGGTGACGGAAGGAGGGGGAACGTGGCCCGACGGCAGTGGAGCATCGCGGGGCAGCTCTTCGCCCTCCAGGCGGTGGTGGTGACGCTGCTCGTGCTGGCCGGCGCGGCCGGCGCCGTCTGGCTGGCCCGCAGCGACTCCCACCAGGCCGCCGAGGACGAGGTGCTGGCCGTGGCGCAGGCCGTCGCCGGCTCCCCCAACGTCCGCGCCGCGCTCACCAGCGCCGACCCGCCGGCCACCCTCCAGCCGTACGCGGAGGCCACCCGCGTCGCCACCGGAACGGACTTCGTGGTGGTGATGGCCCCGGACCGGACCCGCTACTCGCACCCGAGCCCGCAGCTCGTCGGGCAGCCGTTCATCGGCGACATCGGCCCGGCCCTCTCCGGCGAGCCGTTCACCGTCACCAACGTCGGCACGCTCGGCGAGTCGGTGCGCGCGGTCGTCCCCGTGTACGACGACCGGCACCGGATCATCGGGCTGGTCTCGGTGGGCATCACCACCCGGGAGATCAACCGGAAGCTGCTCGCCCAGGTGCCGGTGCTGCTCGGCGCCGCCGCACCAGCCCTGGCCCTTGCGGCCACCGGGTCCTGGCTGCTCAGCCGCCGGCTCCGCCGGCAGACACACGGTCTCGGCCCGAGCCAGATGACCCGGATGTACGAGTACTACGACGCGGTCCTGCACTCCGTCCGCGAGGGGCTGCTGGTGCTGACCCGGGACCGCCGGGTGGCGCTGGTCAACGACGAGGGGCGCCGGCTGCTCGGGCTGGCCGACGACGCCGCGGTGACCGACCGGCCGGTCGCCGGGATCGAGCTGCCTCCGGCGGTGGCCGAGCTGCTCGACTCCGGCCGGGACGCGCACGACGAGCCGATCCTGGCCGGCGACCGGGTGCTGGTGGCCAACCAGCGCACGACCCGCTTCGAGGGCGCGGCGCTCGGCACCGTGCTGACCCTGCGCGACCAGACCGAGCTACGAAACCTGGCCAGCGAGCTGGACTCGGTCCGCGCCCTCACCGAGGCGCTGCAGGCGCAGACCCACGAGTCGGCGAACCGCCTGCACACCGTGCTCACCCTCGTGGAGCTGGGCCGCACCGACGAGGCGGTCCGGCTGGCGACCCGCGACCTGGCGCTCGCCCAGCAGCTCACCGACCGGGTGGTCGGCGCGGTGACCGAGCCCGCGCTGGCCGCCCTGCTGCTCGGCAAGTCGGCGCGGGCCGGCGAGCGCGGCGTGGACCTGGTGGTCGAGCCGGACTGCCGGCTCGACGACAGCCCCCTGCCCACCACCGACCTGCTCACCGTGGTCGGCAACCTGGTCGACAACGCCCTGGAAGCGGTCGCCGGCACCCCGCCGCCGCGCCGGGTGCGGGTCTTCGTCGGCACGGTCGACGACGAGCTGGTGGTCCGGGTCGGCGACAGCGGCCCCGGGCTGGACCCGGACCGGGTGGCGGACGCCTTCCGGCGCGGCTGGTCCACCAAGAGCGCCGGCCGGGGGCTCGGTCTGGCGCTGGTCGGGCAGGTGGTGCGCCGGCACGACGGCGCGTCGGAGGTCACCCGCACCGACGACGGGGAGACGGTGTTCACCGTCCGGCTGCCGGTCCCGCGGGTGGCCCGATGAGCGACGTCCGGGTGCTGGTGGTGGAGGACGAGCCGCTGCTGGCCGAGGCGCACCGGGCGTACACCGAACGGGTGCCCGGCTTCGTGGTGGTCGGCGTGGCGCACACGGCGCGGGACGCGATGGCGGCGCTGCGCCAGCGCGGCGGCGCCGACGTCGACCTGGTCCTGCTCGACTTCCGGCTGCCCGACCTGCACGGCCTCGACGTGTGCCGGGCCCTGCGCGCGGCGGGCAGCAGCGTGGACGTGCTCGCGGTGACCTCGGCACGTGACCTCGCGGTGGTGCGCACCGCGGTGTCCCTCGGGGTGACCCACTACCTGCTCAAGCCGTTCACCTTCGCCGCGTTCCGCGACAAGCTGGAGCGGTACGCCGACTACCGGCGCCAGGCCCTCGCCGACGGCGAGGTGGCCGCCCAGCACGAGGTGGACCGGATGTTCGCCACCCTGCGCGGCGCGACCCGCCACACCCTGCCCAAGGGCCTGGACGAGCAGACCCTGCACACCGTGCTGGCCGCCCTCGGCGACGGCGGGCTCTCCGCCACCGAGGTCAGCGGGCGCACCGGGATCTCACGGGTGACCGCGCGGCGCTACCTGGAATATCTGGTGTCCGCCGACCGCGCGGTCCGGGCACCCCGCTACGGCACCCCCGGCCGCCCCGAGGTCGAGTACCGGCCGGTGTGACCGTCGGGCAGGACGCCGGGGCTCAGGCGGGCACGGGGAGGTCCACGAGCGCCGCGCCCAGCTCCGCCCGGACCCGGCGCAGCGGCCAGGCGGCGATCTCCGGCAGTGTGTGGCGCTCCCGGAGCCGCCGCACCGCCGCCAGGCCGACCAGGTAGCCGCACCGCTTGGGCAGGTCCCCGCCGAGCGGCGAGTCCCGCATGAGGAAGTAGGCGGCGTGGTGCTCCCGGTCGGTGGCGTCGAGGTCGGCGCGGACCCGGCCCAGGATCTCCGGCCAGCGGTCGCGGCACTCCGCCAGCCAGGCCCGGTAGCCGGGGCGACCGAACCACAGATAGTCCTCGTCCGGCCGGCCGGGGTCGACCTCCGCCGACACCTGGGTGGCCAGGCCCTCGGTGAACAGGGCGTTCGCCACCCCGTGGTCGGGCCACGCGTGGATCCCCGCCCGGCGGTCGTGCACGACGTGCGCGGCCTCGTGCAGCACGAGAAGCCGGTCGTCGCCGGGCGGGCCGAGTTGTTCCACGGCGAGGAAGAGCGCGAACCGGCCGTCGAGTTCGTCGGCCCACCCGTTGGCCCGGTGCAGCCCGACCAGCACCACGCACTCGACCGGGTCGGCGGTGTCCGACCAGGCCAGCGCGTCACATACCGCGGCCACACCGGACGGCAGGAGGGCGCGTACCGCCTCGGTGCGGTCCGCTAGGTCGGCGGCCCGGTCGCGGAGCCCGAGCAGCACCTCGGCCACCTCCTCGGCGCCGGACCAGGTGCCGCCCCGGTCCAGCGCCCGGAACACGTCGGGGTGCCGGGCAAGGTACCGGGACCGCCAGCGGTCCGGCCAACCCGCCGCGGGCGTCCCCGCGCACTCGTCGAGGCAGGCGAGGAAGTCGGGCACCAGGTCCCGGACGCGCAGCAGCGGGGTGGCGGGCACGCGACGGGCGGTCAGCTCACGTTGGCCGGGCCGAGGACGCTCTTCAGGTCGCCCATCAGCGCGGTGGTGGCCGCCACCCGGAACGGGCCCAGGCGCAGCGTGGTGGTCTTGCCGCCGTTGAGCAGCTTGACGTGCACCTCGGTGTCGCCCGGGTGCAGCACCAGGGTCTCCTTGAGTTTCTCCACGAGCGGCGGCGTGCAGCGGTGCACCGGGATGGTGAGGGTGACCGGCTTGTTCGCCGGGTTGCTGCTGATGTCGGGCATCTGCATGTCCATCGCCATGATCCGGGGCGTGTCGTCGCGGCGGTCGACCCGGCCCTTCACCACGACGATGGCGTCCTCGGCGATGTACTGCCCGATCACCTCGTAGGTGTTGGGGAAGAACAGCGTCTCGACCCCGCCGGCCAGGTCCTCCAGGGTGGCCGAGGCCCACGCCCGGCCCTGCTTGGTGACCCGGCGCTGCACGCCGGAGAGGATGCCGGCGAGGGTGACCACCGCGCCGTCGGGCACGGTGCCCTCCTCGGAGAGGGCGGCGATGGTGGTGTCGGCCGCGGCGCCGAGCACGTGCTCCAGGCCGAAGAGCGGGTGGTCGGAGACGTACAGGCCGAGCATCTCGCGCTCGAAGGCGAGCTTGTCCCGCTTGTCCCACTCGCTGTCGCCGATGACCGGCATCACCGTGGTGCTGCCGCCGGTGTCCGCGTCGCCGAAGCCGGCGCCGAACAGGTCGTACTGGCCGACGGCCTCCTTGCGCTTGACGTCGGCGTACGCGTCGATGGCGTCGGCGTGCACGGCGAGCAGGCCCTTGCGGCTGTGCCCCAGCGAGTCGAAGGCGCCCGCCTTGATCAGCGATTCGATGGTCTTCTTGTTGCAGGCGACCGCGTCCACCTTGGACAGGAAGTCGTAGAAGTCGGCGTACTCGCCCTTCTCCTCGCGGCACCGCATGATCGCGGCCACCACGTTCGCGCCGACGTTGCGCACGGCGGCCAGGCCGAACCGGATGTCCTCGCCGACCGGCGTGAACGGCCCGGCGGAGGTGTTGACGTCCGGCGGGAGGACCTGGATGCGCATCCGGCGGCACTCGGAGAGGTAGAGCGCCATCTTGTCCTTGTCGTCGCCGACCGAGGTGAGCAGCGCCGCCATGTATTCGGCCGGGTAGTGCGCCTTGAGGTACGCGGTCCAGTACGACACCAGGCCGTAGGCGGCGGAGTGCGCCTTGTTGAACGCGTAGCCGGCGAACGGGACGAGGACGTCCCACACGGCCTGGATGGCCTCGTCGGAGTAGCCGCGCTCGCGGCAGCCGTCCCGGAACGGGATGAACTCCTTGTCGAGGATCTCCTTCTTCTTCTTGCCCATCGCCCGGCGCAGCAGGTCCGCCTGGCCCAGGGTGTAGCCGGCGAGGATCTGCGCGGCGCGCTGCACCTGCTCCTGGTAGACGATCAGGCCGTAGGTGGGGGCGAGGATCTCCTGCAGCGGCTCCTCCAGCTCCGGGTGGATCGGGGTGATGTCCTGGAGGCTGTTCTTGCGCAGCGCGTAGTTGGTGTGCGAGTCCACGCCCATGGGGCCGGGCCGGTAGAGCGCCAGCACGGCGGAGATGTCCTCGAAGTTGTCCGGCTTCATGAGCCGCAGCAGCGAGCGCATCGGCCCGCCGTCGAGCTGGAACACGCCCAGCGTGTCGCCGCGGGCGAGCAGCTCGTAGGCCGCCTTGTCGTCCAGCGGCAGGCCCAGCAGGTCCAGCTCCTTGCCGTGGTTGAGCTGGATGTTCTTGACCGCGTCGTCGATGATCGTGAGGTTGCGCAGGCCGAGGAAGTCCATCTTCAGCAGCCCGAGCGACTCGCAGGTCGGGTAGTCGAACTGCGTGATGATGACGCCGTCGGCGTCGCGCCGCATCAGCGGGATGTGCTCGATGATCGGCTCGGCGGACATGATGACGCCGGCGGCGTGCACGCCGGTCTGCCGGATCAGGCCCTCGATGCCCTTCGCCGTCTCGATGACCTTCTTGACGTCCGGGTCGGACTCGTAGAGGCCGCGGATCTCGCCCGCCTCCGCGTAGCGCGGGTGCTTCGGGTCGAAGATGCCGGACAGCGGGATGTCCTTGCCCATGACGGCCGGGGGCATCGCCTTGGTGATCCGGTCGCCCACCGCGTACGGGTAGCCGAGCACCCGCGCCGAGTCCTTGATCGCGGCCTTCGCCTTGATGGTGCCGAAGGTGGCGATCTGCGCGACCTTGTCCTCGCCCCACTTGTCGGTGACGTACCGGATCACCTCACCGCGCCGGCGCTCGTCGAAGTCGATGTCGACATCCGGCATCGAGATGCGCTCGGGGTTGAGGAACCGCTCGAAGATCAGGCCGTGCGGGATCGGATCCAGGTCGGTGATGCCCAGGGCGTACGCGACCAGCGAGCCGGCGGCCGACCCACGGCCCGGGCCGACCGCGATGCCCTGGCTCTTGGCCCACTGGATGAAGTCGGCGACCACGAGGAAGTAGGACGGGAAGCCCATCTGGATGATGACGCCCAGCTCGTACTCCGCCTGGACCACGTGGCCCTCGGGGATGCCGTTCGGGAAGCGGCGGGCCAGCCCCGCGAAGGTCTCCTTGCGGAACCAGGACTCCTCGGTCTCGCCCTCGGGGATCGGGAACCGCGGCATCAGGTTGTGGAACTCGAACATCCCGGCCGGGTCGACCTTCTCGGCCACCAGCAGGGTGTTGCGGCAGCCCTGCTGCCACAGCTCGGACGAGTCGACGGCGCGCATCTGCTCGGCCGACTTCACGAAGTAGCCGCCGCCCTCGAAGCGGAACCGGTTGGGGTCGGCCACGTTGCTGCCGGTCTGCACGCAGAGCAGGACGTCGTGCGCCTCGGCCTGCGCCTCGTGGGTGTAGTGCGAGTCGTTGGTGACCACCGGCGGGATGTCGAGCTTGCGGGCGATCTCGGTGAGCCCGTCCCGGACGCGGCGCTCGATGTCGAGGCCGTGGTCCATGATCTCCAGGAAGTAGTTGTCCCTGCCGAAGATGTCCTGGTAGGCGGCGGCGACCTTGAGCGCCTCGTCGAACTGGCCGAGCCGCAGCCGGGTCTGCACGGCGCCGGAGGGGCAGCCGGTGGTGGCCATGATCCCCTCGGCGTGCTCGGCGATCAGCTCCATGTCCATCCGGGGCCACTTGACGTAGTGGCCCTCCATGGAGGCGCGGGAGTTGAGTTTGAACAGGTTGTGCAGGCCGTCGCGGTTCGCCGCCCACATGGTCATGTGGGTGATGGCGCCGTTGCCGGAGACGTCGTCGCTCTTCTGCTCCGGGCGCCCCCACTTGACCCGCTGCTTGTGGAAGCGCGACTCGGGCGCCACGTACGCCTCGACGCCGAGGATCGGCTTGACCCCGGCGGCCGTGGCCTGCTTGTAGAAGTCGTTCGCGCCGTGCATGTTGCCGTGGTCGGTGATCGCCACCGCCGGCATGCCGAGCCGCGCGGCCTCGGCGAAGAGGTCCTTGAGCCGGGCCGCCCCGTCGAGCATCGAGTACTCGGTGTGTACGTGCAGATGCGCGAACGAATCGCCCATGCGTGGCGCCCCCCAGCTATGGATCTTGGGCGGTCGGAACCGACCGGGATCCACCCTACCGAGGTCAACTCCGCGGCTCCACCGGCCGCGCCGACGGTGGTCGGCGTCTCCTCCACAGCATCGTGCGTCACACGATGGTGTGGGACTAGACAATGGTGTGTGGCACACACTATCGTGTGATGCATGGTCACCGACGAGATCCTCCGGACCCACCTCCAGGAACTGCGTCGGGGCACCGTCGTGGTGGCGAGCCTGGTCGCCCTGCGCCGTCCCGACTACGGCTACGCACTGCTGCAACGGCTCACCGGCCACGGCTTCCCGGTGGACGCCAACACGCTCTACCCGCTGCTGCGCCGCCTTGAGGAACAGGGGCTGCTGACCAGCGAGTGGAACACCGAGGAGAGCCGACCGCGCAAGTTCTACCGGACCAGCGACGAGGGCGAGAGCCTGCTCCGGCGACTCCTCGACGACCTGGCCGCCGTCCAGACCTCTCTCACCAGCCTGATCGAAGGAGTGGAGCGATGAGCTCGCTGACCGACCGTTACCTCGCCGCCACCCTGCGGACGGTGCCAGCCGCCCGGCGCGCCGAGATCGAGACCGAGCTGCGCGGCTCGATCGAGGACATGATCGACGGCCGTCGCGCCGACGGCCGGGACGCCGACACCGCCGAACGCGAGGTCCTCACCGAGCTGGGCAACCCCGCGCAGCTCGCCGCCCGCTACGCCGACCGGCGCCTCCAGCTCATCGGCCCGACCTACTACCTGGCCTGGGAGCGGCTGATGAAGCTGCTGCTCAGCTTCGTCCCGGCCACCGTGGGGATCATCGTCGGCCTGCTGGAGGCCACCGACGGGGAGAACCCCGGCGGCGCGGTCGGCGCGGGCATCGCCACCGCCCTGGAGGTCGCGGTCCAGATCGCCTTCTGGGTCACGCTGGCCTTCGCGGTGCTCGAACGGACCAACACGTCGCTGAACCTGCCGGCGTGGAGCGTCGACCAACTCCCCGAGGTGCAGACCAACCGGCAGATCACCCTGGTCGACGTCACCGCCGCGATCGGCTGGCTGGTGCTGGTCATCGCCTACCTGCCGATCCAGCACTTCCACTCGTTCGTGCCGAACGGCGCCGACGGCAACCTGCCGATCCTCGATCCGGCACTGTGGAGCTTCTGGCTGCCGTTCCTCATCGCCGTGCTCGTCGCCAGCGTCGGCCTGGAGATCGCCAAGTACCGGGCCGGGCGGTGGACGTGGCCGCTGGTCGCCGTGAACGCGGTGCTCGACCTGGCGTTCGCGGTGCCGGTCATCTGGCTGATGTCGACCGACCGGCTGCTCAACCCCGACTTCGTCGACCGCTTCGAGTGGCTCGGGCGCGAGGAGAACCTCAACACCGTCGCCACGATCGTGGTGGCCGGCACCGTCCTGGTCATCGTCTGGGACGTCGTCGAGAGCGCGATCAAGGCGTACCGCAACCGGCACTGAGGCCGACGACCGGCGCGGCCCGGCACCCACGCGGGTGCCGGGCCGCGCCGGCTCAGGAGGTGGCGGTTCGGGCCCGCCACTCGCGGGCGAGCACGGCGTACACGGCCTCGTCGGTCCACTCGCCCTTGACGAACTCGTTCTCCCGCAGGTGCGCCTCGCGGCGCATCCCGAGGCGTTCCAGCACCCGGGCCGAGGCCGTGTTGCGGGCGTCCAGCCGGCCGACGATCCGGTGCAGCCCGAGGCCGTCGAAGCCCAGCCGCAGCATCTCCCGGGCCGCCTCGGTGACGTACCCCCGGCCGGTGTGGTCGGGGTGGGCGACGTAGCCGATCTCGCCCTGCCGGTGCTCCCCGCTGGTCCAGCTCAGCAGCACGTCGCCCACGAACTCGCCGGTCTCCGCCAGGACGAGGGCCAGGTTGAGCACGTCACCCGGCTGGCGCAGCGCGGTCCGGCGCACCATCCGGTCCACCGCCGCCCGGGCGGCGGCGTCGTTGTAGGGCTCGTGGTAGAGGAACCGGGTGACCTCCGGCCGGCCGCGGTAGTCGCGGAGGGCGGCCAGGTCGGCGAGGGTGAAGGCGCGCAGCAGCAGGCGCTCGGTGCGCAGCGGCAGGTCGGGAACGAGCATGCCGGCAGGGTACGAGCGTCGCGGCCGGGCGGTCAGCCGAGTTTCCCCCGGCGACCGCGGCGAGGCGGCCGGGAGTTGCGTCGGCTGCCGGACTCGTCCGGGGCGGCCGGGCGGCGGCGGGCATAGCCTGGAGGCCCGGCACACCGGCGAGCACTGGACACGCTGATGCCTCTCCCGGACGGTACCGACGAGCTGGCCCGGTCGGCCGCCCGCGGCGACCCGCGGGCGCTCGACGCGCTGCTGGTCGCCGTGCGGCCCGAGGTGCTGCGCCAGTGCGCCCGCCTGCTGCCCCACCGGCAGGACGCCGAGGAGGCCTGCCAGGACGCGCTGCTGGCCCTGGCCCGGGGGATCACCCGGTTCGAGGAGCGGTCGTCGTTCCACACCTGGCTCTACCGGCTCACCGCGAACCGGGCGCGCTCCACCTACCGGGTCCTGCGGCGGCGCTGGCAGCTGGAGGCCGGCGCCGTGCCGCTGCCCGACCCGCCCGATCCGCGGCGGACCAGCGTGGTGGCCGGCACCCGGCTCGACCTGCTCGACGCGCTCGACGCGGTCCCGCCCGAGCTCGCCGAGGCGGTGACCCTGCGGGACGTGCTCGGGCTGAGCTACCGCGAGATCGCCGGTCTGCTCGACCTGCCCGAGGGGACCGTCAAGTCCCGGCTGCATGAGGCCCGCCGGCAGGTCAGGCAGCGGATGTCCGATGGCTGAGCCGCCGCGCCGAGGCCACCGGCTGGCCGCCCTGGCCGCCCTGGCCGCCCTGGCCGGGATGGCGGGCTGCGCCGACCGCCGCCCGGTCTCGCCGTTGCCGGTCCGGCCACCGACCCCGGCGGCCAGCACCGTCGGCGCCGCGCCGCCCACCTCCGCCGCTCCCGCCCCGGCGCCGTCGACGGCCGCCCCGCCGAGCCGCGTCCCCGCGCCCAGCCGTAGCCGGACGACCCGTCCGGCCCCGCCGGCGTCGACCGCGCTGCCGGGCGCCTGCCTCGGGGCGGTGCGCTACGACCTGGTCCTCGCCGAGACCGAGCTGGCGCTGGTGCGGTCGCTCTGTTTCGCCACCGGAGGGGTGCTGCGCATCCGCGGCATCGGGCCGGGCGAGGTCACGGTGGACCGGGAGGATCTGGTGTCCCGCAGCTACGAGGCCGGCGTGGTGGACATCCGGTTCGTGCGGACCGGCACCGTCGTGGTGACCATCCCCCAGGACGGCCGGGCGTACCCGATCACGGTCGTGGTGGTCTGACCGGGCGACCTACCGGACCCGGACCCCGGCGAGCAGGTCGTCCACGAAGCCCGGGCCGCTGCCCGGCGGCGGGGTGACCTGCACGTAGAGGAGACCGGCCGGACCGGCGGCCCGCGCGGCGGCCTCGACGATCACCGACCGGACGCCGGGGCAGGCGAACGCGGCGACCAGCCAGTCGATGCCGGCCTGCCGGGTGGGTCGCAGCGGCGCCGCGGCGCAGTCCGCGTGCGGGCGTTCGGCGAGGAAGCCCTCGGGGGTGGTGCGGCGGGCCGTGCCGGCGGAGAGGCCGATGAAGGCGCCGGGCAGGCGCGGGTCCGCCCCCCAGCGGCCCGGGTCCGGTGACACCACCAGCGCCGGCTCCAGCTCGCCGTCGTCGCCGTACTGCCCGGCCCAGCCGGTGCCGCCGGCCCGCCAGCCGGCCGGGAGTGCGACGGTCAACGCCCCGCTGCGTGCCACGGCGCCCGTCGGGGTGCGGACGGCGGCGTCACCCGCGGCGGCGCCCAGGGCGACGAGCAGCACGGCGACCGCCGCCGACGCGGCGAGCCGCCGCCGGCGCGGCCGGGGTGCGGCCCCACCGGAAGGCGCGGCGGCGGTTGCCGCGGCCCGCCCGGTGGGGCCCGGGGCGGCCCGCCCGGTGGCGGCCGTCGCGGCGTGCCGGAGGGCCGCCCGGAACGCCGCCGCGTCCGGGTAGCGGTCGGCCGGCCGCGCGGCGGTGGCGGTGCGGAGCACCGCGGCCACCCCGGGCGGCACACCGACCCGCAGCCGCGGCAGGGCCCTCCCGCCACGCCGGTCCTCCCGGACGTGTGCCGGCACCGTGACGTCACCGAGCAGCCGGAGCCCGAGGCGGCCCAGCCCGAACACGTCCGCGCGGGTGTCGACGACGGCGAACGGGTCGTCCTGCTCCGGCGCCATGTAGCCGGGGGTGCCCGCCCGGGCGGTCAGCCCGGAGGCGGCGGCGAGCGCCTTGGCCAGGCCGAGGTCGGCGATGAGCACCCGCTCGTGGCCGGACCCCGACCGGAAGAGGATGTTGCCCGGCGTCAGGTCGCGGTGTACCACCCCGTGCCGGTGCAGCACCGCGACCCCCGCGGCGATCTCGTCGAGCAGCGTCACGGCGTCGGCCACCGGCGGCGTGCCACGCGCCAGCCGGTCCCGGAGGCTGCCGCCGTCCGCCCAGGCCAGCACGGCGTACGGGCGGCCGTCGGGCAGTTCACCCACGGCGTGCACCCGGACCAGGCGGTCGTGGTCGAGCCGCCGCAGCAGCCGGGCCTCGTCCAGGAAACGTTCCCGGACCCGCAGGTCGTGGCTCCAGTTCTCGGCCAGCACCTTGATCGCCACCCGGCCGTCGAGCACCGGGTCGTGCGCGAGCCAGACCGTGGCGAAGGACCCCGCCCCGAGCAGTCGCTCCACCCGGTACGCCCCGATCCGCGTGGGCGCGGTCATCGCATCACCCCCGGGAGCGCCACCCGGCCGCCGTTGAGTCGACGGTAGACGCCGCAGCCGCACCCTGGTACTCGCCGCGGCCCCGCCCGGGCGTCCCGCGCCGGACGGTCGGGAACCCGACGAACCGAACCCGCCGGGCCGGAGACCAACAGGGCAGGAGAACCACCCGGAAGGAGACCTGCCATGAACCGACTCTGGCCCACCGTCCTCACGGGGCTGCTGGCCCTCACCACCGTCGCCCCGCTGACCGCCGCCGGCCCGGCCTCGGCCGGCGCCCCGGCGGCCCGGGCGACCGACGTCCGCCCGCCGGCCGGCGGCCCGGCGTCCTCCGCCGCCACGGAGGTCAGGGTGCTCAGCGTCCACGGTGCCGGGCCGTACCGGATCGGCGCCCGGCTGGACCGCCTCTCGGCGGCCGGCCTGATCGACTGGACGGCGCCCGGCTGCGCCGGGGTGCGGCACGCCGGCGCCACCGGGGCCTGGGCCGGGGTGATCCTGCTGGCCTTCCGGAACGGCCGGCTGGTGTCGGTGGGCACGGCGACCGTGCCGCCCCGCTCCCCCGCCGGCGCGTCGGTCGGCATGTCCTTCTCCGAACTGGAGCGCAGGTACGGGCGGCGCGGGGCGCTGATCCGCAACGACGCGGGCGACGCCGAGGCGTACCTGGTGCGGTTCGGGTCCCGGGTGGAACTGTTCACCGGCCACCCGATCCGGCCCGGTGTCGGCTACTTCGAGGTCGGGCCGGCGTCCTTCGTCGAGCGGAACTTCCGGCAGGGCGGCTCCTGCTGACCCGGACACCGCCAGCCCGGCCCCGCGCCGGGCCGGCGGCCCGTCACCGGCCCCCGACCCCGGACCCCGATCGGCGCCGGCCGGCGGGATGAGAGTCTTGGTCAGGTGACCACCGCGACGGCCGACAACTGGCGCCGGCCCGGGCCTGCTCCCGAGCACCTGCGCCTCGACCTCTACGGCGGGCTGGCCGTGACCGTGCTGGCCCTGCTCAGCCTCACCCTGACCCACAGCACCGGCGCGTTCCTGCTCGGCCCGCCGCCGTCCTGGCCGGAGCAGGTCCTCTGGACCGTCGCGGTGACCCTGCCGCTGATCTGGCGGCGACGGTTCCCGGCCACCACCACCGTCGTCGTGTCGGCCCTCTTCATCGCCGCCCAGGCACGCTCCGCCCCGGAGACGCAGCTCTCCTCGTGGTCCCTGTTCGCCGCGCTGTACTCGCTCGGCGCCTGGGGGCCGGACCGCAGGCTGGCCCGCCGGTTGCGCGTCGGGGTCATCGCCACGATGTTCGCCTGGCTCGGCGTGTACTACGCCGTCAGCGTCGGCAGCATCCCGCCGGACGCGTTCGCCCGCGCGGCCGGCCCGGTGCCGCCCGTGCTCGCCGCCATCGTGACCGGGGTCCTGGTCAACGGCCTCTTCTTCGGTTTCGCGTACTTCTTCGGCCAGACCGCGTGGCTGGCCGCCCGGCGGCAGCACGAGCTGGCGGAGCGGGCCGAGGAGCTGCGCCGCTCCCAGGCCGACGCGCGCGGGCGGGCGGTGATCGGCGAACGGGTGCGGATCGCCCGCGAGCTGCACGACGTGGTCGCCCACCACGTGTCGGTGATGGGGGTGCAGGCGTCGGCGGCGCGGCGGGTCTTCGACAGGGACCAGGCCAAGGCCCGGACGGCCCTGACCGCGATCGAGGAGACCGCGCGCACGGCGGTCGACGAGCTGCGCCGCATGCTCGGCGTGCTCCGCGCCGGTGACGGCGCCCCCGGTCCCGGTGGGCCGCCCGCCGGGATCGACGAGGTTGCCGCGGTCTTGGAGCGGGCCCGCGACGCCGGGCTGCGGGCCACCCTCGGGGTGTACGGCGACGCGGTCCCGCTCCCGGAGTCGGTGTCCCAGGCGGCGTACCGGGTCGTCCAGGAGGCGGTGACCAACGTGCTCAAACACGCCACCGGCGTGGGCGCCCTCGACGTGCGGATCCGCTACCTGGCCCGGGAGGTCGAGGTCGACGTGACCGACGACGGACGGTCCACCCACCCGGCGAACGCCGACGGGCTGGGCCTGGTCGGCATGCGCGAGCGGGTCGCCACCCACGGCGGGGCGCTGGAGGCGGGCCCCCGGGCCGGCGGCGGCTGGCGCGTCCGGGCCCGCTTCCCGCTGGCGGTCGCCCTGACGGAGGCGGCGTGACCGCGCCCGACGCGGCCGGGGTGCCCGGCGTGGACCGGCCGATCCGGGTGCTGCTCGCCGACGACCAGCACCTGGTGCGTACCGGGTTCCGGGTCATCCTCGAGGTGGAGGACGACCTGGCGGTGGTCGGCGAGGCGGCCGACGGCGAGCGCGCGGTGGGCATGACGCAGGCGCTGCACCCCGACGTGGTGCTCATGGACGTGGAGATGCCCGGCATGAACGGCCTGGAGGCGACCCGGCAGATCACCGCGCCGGGCTCCCCCGGCGGGCCGGCCGTCCTCATCCTCACCACGTTCGACCGGGACGATTATCTCTTCGCCGCCCTCCAGGCCGGGGCCAGCGGCTTCCTGCTGAAGAACGGCACCCCGGAGTCGCTGGTCGAGGCGATCCGGGTGCTGGCCCGTGGTGACGCGCTGCTCGCCCCGGAACTGACCCGGCGCGTGATCGCCACCTTCGCCCGGCCGGCCGGCACGTGGGCGGGAGGTGTGGCGGCGGGTGGCGCGCCGCTGGACGAGCTGACCCCCCGGGAGCGGGAGGTCCTCGTCCTGCTCGCCCGGGGCGCGAGCAACGCCGAGATCGCCGCCGACCTGCACCTCGGCGAGGCCACGGTGAAGACCCACGTGAGCCGGGTCCTCGCCAAACTGGGCCTGCGCGACCGGGTCCAGGCGGTGGTCTTCGCGTACGAGCAGGGGGTGGTCCGGCCCGGCGGGTGACCGGCTCCGTCGCCGGGGGGATGCCGGATCTCCACCCACGGACGGACGGCAGCCCAAGATCGCGGCTCTAGCGTGGTCGCCGTGACCGATGTGCTCCGCCTCGACGGCGTCGACCGAAGCTTCGGCGACCGTCCGGCGCTCAGGAACGTGTCCTTCGACGTGGCAGCCGGCCGGATGACCGGCTTCGTGGGCGGCAACGGCGCCGGCAAGACCACGACCATGCGGATCATCCTCGGCGTCCTCGCCGCCGACGCCGGCCGCGTGACCTGGCAGGGTGCGCCGCTGACGGCGGAGGCCCGCCGGCGCTTCGGCTACATGCCCGAGGAACGCGGCCTCTACCCGAAGATGAGCGTCCGGGAACAGGTGACCTACCTGGGCCAGCTGCACGGGATGGCCCCCGCGGCGGCCCGGCGCGCCACGGACGCCCTGCTGGAGCGGGTGGGTCTCGCCGAGCGTGGTGACGACCTGCTGGAGACCCTGTCGCTGGGCAACCAGCAGCGCGCCCAGATCGCCGCCGCGCTGGTGCACGAGCCCGAGGTGCTGGTGCTCGACGAGCCGTTCTCCGGCCTCGACCCGCTGGCCGTCGACACCGTCGTCGGCGTGCTGCGCGAGCGGGCCGCCGCCGGTGTGCCGGTGCTCTTCTCCAGCCACCAGCTCGACGTCGTGGAGCGGCTCTGCGACGACCTGGTGATCATCTCGGACGGGGTGATCCGGGCCGCCGGCGACCGGGAGGAGCTGCGGCGGACGTACACCTCGCCCCGGTTCGAACTGGTGGTGGAGACCGACGCCGGCTGGCTGCGCGACCAGCCCGGAGTCACCCTCGTCGACCTGGACGGCGCCCGCGCCGTGTTCGACCTCGCGCCCGACACCGACGAACAACCGGTCCTGCACGCGGCACTGGCCCGCGGCCCGGTCCGCGCGTTCCGCCCGGTCCGCCCCTCCCTCACCGAGATCTTCCGAGAGGTCGCCCAGTGAACACCCTGCAGGCCACCCGCCTGGTCGCCGCCCGGGAGATCCGGGTCAAGCTGCGCGACCGGACCTTCCTGATCAGCACCGTGTTCTTCCTGCTGCTCGCCGCGGCGGGGACCATCCTGCCGGCGGTGCTGGCCGGCGGACCGTCGAGCGTGGCCGTGACCGAGCGGGCCGCCGAGCCGCTCCGGGCCGCCGGCCTGGAGGTGCGGGTCGTGCCCGACGACCGGGCCGCCGAGCAGGCCGTCCACGACGGTGACGTGGACGCCGCGGTCGTCGCGGGCCCGACCGTGCTCGCCATGGACGACGCGCCGGACGACGTGGTGGGCGCGCTGAGCACCCGGCCCGCGGTCCGGCTGCTGAACCCGGACGCGGTGGATCCCGCGGTGGCCTTCCTGGTGCCGTTCGCGTTCGCGTTCATCTTCTTCGTGACGTCGCAGGGCTTCGGCGTGCAGATCGCGCAGAGCATCATCGAGGAGAAGCAGACCCGCATCGTCGAGATCCTGGTCGCCGCGGTGCCGGTCCGGGCGCTGCTCGCCGGCAAGCTCGTCGCCGGCACCCTCCTCGCCCTCGGTCAGATCGCGCTGGTCGCGCTGGTCGCGCTCGCGGGCATGACGTTCGGCGACGACAGCGGGCTGCTCTCCCTGCTGGCGCCGGCGATCGGCTGGTTCGTGCCGTTCTTCCTGCTGGGCTTCGTGCTCATCGCGGCCATGTGGGCGGCGGCCGGCGCGCTGGTCAACCGGCTGGAGGACATCGGCGGCGTGTCGATGCCGGTGCAGCTCACCGTGATGCTGCCGTTCTTCGCGGTGATCTTCCTCCACGACAACACGACCGCCATGCGGGTGCTGTCCTACCTGCCGTTCTCCGCGCCGACGGCCATGCCGCTGCGGCTGTTCACCGGGGACGCGGCCGCCTGGGAGCCGGTGGTGGCGCTCGTCCTGCTGCTGGCGGCGGCCGCCGGGTTCCTGCTCGCCGGGGCCCGCGTGTACGAGGGCGCGCTGCTGCGCACCAACGGCCGCACCTCGATCCGTACGGCCTGGCGGTCACGGGAGACCGTGGCCTGAGCAACGGCCCGTGGCACGATCTCGCGCCGGACGATCCTGTCGTCCGGCGCGAGATCCGTCGCGTCCGGGGGCCGTCAGCCGACGGCGGCCATGACCTCGTCGGAGACGTCGAAGTTGGCGTAGACGTTCTGCACGTCGTCGCAGTCCTCGAGGACGTCGATCAGCTTGAAGATCTTGCGCGCGCCCTCCTCGTCCAGCGGCACGTTGACGCTGGGGATGAGGGAGGACTCGGCCGACTCGTACTCGATGCCGGCGTCCTGCAGGGCGGTGCGGACCGGGATGAGGTCGGTCGGCTCGGAGACCACCTCGAACGCCTCACCGAGGTCGTTGACCTCCTCGGCGCCCGCGTCGAGCACGGCCATCATCACGTCGTCCTCGGTGGTGCCCTCCTTGGGGACGATCACCACGCCCTTGCGGGAGAACATGTACGACACCGAGCCGGCGTCGGCGAGCGAGCCGCCGTTGCGGGTCAGGGCGGTGCGCACCTCGGTCGCCGCCCGGTTGCGGTTGTCGGTGAGGCACTCGATGAGCATCGCCACGCCGTTCGGGCCGTAGCCCTCGTACATGATGGTCTGCCAGTCGGCGCCGCCGGCCTCCAGCCCGGAGCCGCGCTTGACCGCGCGGTCGATGTTGTCGTTCGGCACCGAGCTCTTCTTCGCCTTCTGGATGGCGTCGTAGAGGGTCGGGTTGCCGGCGGGGTCCCCGCCGCCGGTCCGGGCGGCCACCTCGACGTTCTTGATCAGCTTGGCGAACATCTTGCCGCGCTTGGCGTCGATCACGGCCTTCTTGTGCTTGGTGGTCGCCCACTTTGAGTGGCCGGACATCTCATACCTCCGTCTGTTGACCCACGCCTGCGTCGACTGTCCGCGCCCGCGCCGAACCGGGACCGCCGGGCGGTCGGCTGGGGGGCGGCGGCGGGCGGTGAGCCCTGCCGAACCGCCGCAATCCTACCGACGTGGCGTCCCCGCATGTCACACCCGCACCCGGGACAGCGCCGCGTGCGGTCAGGCGGCGGCCCGGACGAGATCCACGAAGTAGCGGTGCAGCCGCAGGTCGCCGGTGAGTTCCGGGTGGAAGGAGGTGGCGAGCAGGTGGCCCTGCCGCACCGCGACGATCCGGCCGGCGGCCGGCCCGGACGTGACCCGGCCGAGCACCTCGACGGCCCCGCCGACCCGCTCGACCCAGGGGGCCCGGATGAAGACGGCGTGGAACGGCTCGCCCCCGACCCCGGTGATCTCCACCGGCGCCTCGAACGAGTCGACCTGCCGGCCGAACGCGTTGCGCCGGACGGTCATGTCGATGCCGGCGAAGCCGCGCTGGTCGGGGCGGCCGTCGAGCACCTCGGCGGCCAGCATGATCATGCCGGCGCAGGACCCGTAGACCGGCATGCCGCCGGTGATCCGCTTGTCGATCGGCTCGCGCATCTCGAAGATGTCGGCGAGCTTGCTCATGGTGGTCGACTCCCCGCCCGGGATCACCAGGCCGTCGACCGCGTCCAGCTCGGCCGCGCGGCGCACCGGACGGGCGTCCGCGCCGGCCCCGGCCAGGGCGGCGAGGTGCTCCCGCACGTCGCCCTGGAGGGCGAGCACACCGATGACGGGTGTGGTCACGTCACGTCCTCTCACGTTAGGAGGGGGCCCCTGCTCTACCTGAGGCGTTAACAAGGGGCCCCTCTGCACGTCACCAGCCGCGCTCGGCCAGGCGGTGGGGCTGCGGGATCTCGTCGACGTTGATGCCGACCATCGCCTCGCCCAGGCCGCGGGAGACCTTGGCCAGCACGTCCGGGTCGTCGTGGAAGGTGGTGGCCTTCACGATCGCGGCGGCGCGCTGGGCCGGGTTGCCCGCCTTGAAGATGCCCGAGCCGACGAAGACGCCCTCGGCGCCGAGCTGCATCATCATGGCCGCGTCGGCCGGGGTGGCGATGCCGCCCGCGGTGAACAGCACGACCGGCAGCTTGCCGGTCTCGGCGATCTCCTTGACCAGCTCGTACGGCGCCTGGAGTTCCTTGGCGGCCACGAACAGCTCGTCGGCCGGCATCGTCTGGAGCCGGCGGATCTCCTTGCGGATCTTCCGCATGTGGGTGGTGGCGTTGGAGACGTCGCCGGTGCCGGCCTCGCCCTTCGAGCGGATCATGGCGGCGCCCTCGGTGATCCGGCGCAGCGCCTCGCCCAGGTTGGTCGCGCCGCAGACGAAGGGGACGGTGAACGCCCACTTGTCGATGTGGTTCTCGTAGTCGGCCGGGGTCAGCACCTCGGACTCGTCGACGTAGTCGACGCCGAGGGACTGGAGGACCTGCGCCTCGACGAAGTGGCCGATCCGGGCCTTGGCCATGACGGGGATCGACACGGCGTTGATGATGCCGTCGATCATGTCCGGGTCGCTCATCCGGGAGACGCCGCCCTGGGCGCGGATGTCGGCGGGCACCCGCTCGAGCGCCATGACGGCGACGGCGCCGGCGTCCTCGGCGATCTTGGCCTGCTCGGGGGTGACCACGTCCATGATCACGCCGCCCTTGAGCATCTCGGCCATCCCCCGCTTGACGCGGGCGGTGCCGACGACGGGGTTGGCGTTGGTGTTCGGGGAGGTGGATTCGGGCACGGGTCATCGCTCCTTGGACGAGCTTCGGGGGTGGCTGCGAGAAGGCTACGACGGGGTCAACGCCGGTCCGACAGCCAATCAGACCCCCGGTGGCCTGCTCTGTGGTCGGCGTCACCGGGACTCGGGCCACCGCCCGCTCAGCCCGTGGTGACGTCCGCCTTCGGGGTGACCGTGGGGTCGTCGACGTCGAAGTAGCGGGGCCACTCCCGCCCGCGGCCCATCCGGAGCAGGCGTACCAGCGGGCGGCCACGGGCCGCCCGGGCGTCGCGGACCAGGTCGGTGTGGACCTGCCGGGCCAGGGCGAGCCGCCGGCTGGCCGCGATCACCGCCTCGCAGGCCGGGTCCGCCGGGTCCAGCTCCACCGTGCGCAACTGCCGGGTGAGGTCGTTCTCGGCGGCCTCGCGCTCCTCGCCGACGGCGTCCAGGGCGATCCGGGCGGCCGAGTACAGCTCGACGCCGTAGCGCTGCTCGGCCAGCACCGCGGCGGCCGCCGCGCGGCGCAGCAGGTGCGCGTCGAGCGCCCGGGCGGCGGACTCCGCGCGGGCCTGCAGCCGCTCGACCCGGCCGGCGGTCCAGATCAGGTACGCCGACACCAGCCCGAGCACCAGCGCCGCGCCCACCACCCACCACATGCCCGGCATCGTAGTGCTGCTCCTCATCCCGCCCGGCCGGCGCGGGCACCGGTCGACGCGCTCGTCACAGCGGCCCCACCGGCCACCAGGTTCAGCCCAGCCCCGCCCATTCCTGGTCCATGACCCGGCCGTCGGTGGCCTCGATCGCCGCTGCGTATACCTCCAGAACACGCCGGGCAACCACGGGCCAGTCGAAATTCGCGACCACCTGGTCGCCGGCGGCGGTCAACCCGGCCCGCTGCCCGGCGTCGTCGAGCAGTTCGGTGAGGGCGTCGCGCAGCGCCGCCGCTTCCCCGGTGGGGAATAGCCGGCCGGCGCGCCCGCCGTCCAGCACCCGGCGGAACGCGTCCAGGTCGCTGGCCACCACGGTGGTGCCGGCGGCGAGGGCCTCGGTGAGGATCATCCCGAAGGACTCCCCACCGGTGTTCGGTGCGACGTAAAGGTGCAGGCTGCGCAGCATGCGAGGTTTGTCGGCCTCGGAGACCATGCCGAGGAAGGTCACCCGCTCCCGCAGCTCGGCGGGGAACTGCCCGTAGAGGTCCTCGGCGTCGCCCGGCCCGGCGACCAGCAGGCGCAGGCCCGGGCGGTACGGCGCGAGCGCGACGAAGGCGTCCCGCAGGATCGGGAAGCCCTTGCGCGGCTCGGTGAACCGGCCCAGGAAGCCGAGCGTCCCGCCGGTGCCCGGCGCGCACTCCCCCGGCCAGCCGGGCAACGGCTCGACGCCGGCGAACTTCGCCACCGCCACCCCGTTGGGGATCTCCACGGCCCCGCCGTCCATGTGCTCCACCTGGACCTTGCGGGCCAGCGCGCTCACCGCGATCCGGGCGGTGAGCCGTTCCAGCAGGATCTGGAGCACCCCCTGCGCGGCGGAGAGCACCCGGGACCGGGTCATCGCGGTGTGGAAGGTGGCCACCACCGGGCCCCGCGCGCAGAGCACCGCGAGCATCGACAGGCTGGGGGTGAGCGGCTCGTGCACGTGCAGCACGTCGAAGTCGCCGCGGGTGATCCAGCGCCGCACCCGGGCCGTGGAGACCGGGCCGAAGGCGATCCGGGCCACCGACCCGTTGTACGGCAGCGGCACGGCCCGGCCGGCCGACACCACGTACGGCGGCAGCGCCCCGTCCTCGTCGGCCGGGGCCAGCACGCTCACCTCGTGGCCGAGCCCCAGCAGCGCCTCGGCCAGGTCCATGACGTGGTTCTGCACCCCGCCGGGGACGTCGAAGGAGTACGGGCACACGATGCCGATCCGCATTGCGCCCCGCTCCCTCAGATCGTCCCGGTGGTGGCCGCCGGCTGCGACAGCGTGCCGTCGGTGCCCTGGTCCAGCCACATCCGCTGCAACATGTGCCAGTCTTCCGGATGCCGGGCGATGCCCGCCGCCAGACCGTCGGCAATCCGCTGGGTCACCGCCCGCACCCGGGCGTCCAGCGGGGCGCTGTCCTCCTCGGGCAGCTCCAGCGGGCCCTCGATGGCGGCGCGGGCGCCGTCCGGCTCGTACCACAGCGAGGCCACGTAGAGCGGCGCGCCGGTGCGCAGCACCAGCAGGGCCGGGCCGGCCGGCATCCGGGTCCGGCCGCCGAAGAACTCCACCTCGACGCCCCGGGCGGAGAGGTCCCGGTCGGCGAGCAGCGGCACCACGGCACCCGCCCGGAGCCGGTCCACCAGCACGTCGAACGCCGGCCGGTCGCCACCGGAGGTGGGCAGGATCTCCATGCCGAGGCCCTGCCGGAAGGCGAGGAAGCGCTTGTAGAGGCCCTCCTGCTTGAGCCGCTCGGCGACCGTGGTGATCGGCCAGCCGTTGGCCGCCACCCAGGCGCCCGCGGCGTCCCAGTTGCCGGCGTGCGGCAGCGCGACCACCGCGCCCCGGCCGGCCGCCACGTCGGCCGCGAGCTTCTCCTGGCCGTCGAGGTGGAACCCGGCGAGGATGTCCCGCCGGCTCAGGCTCGGCAGGCGGAACGCCTCCAGCCAGTACCGGGCGTACGACCGCAGGCCGTCGCGGACCAGCCGGTCCAGCTCCGCCTCGGGCAGGTCGGGGCCGACCACCCGGCGCAGGTTGGCGCGCAGCCGCCGCGTACCCCTGCCGTTGCCGCGGTACGCGCGGTCGGCGCCCGCCCGGAAGGCGGCGGCGACCACGGGCCGGGGCAGCGCGCGGACCAGCCGCCAGCCGGCGACGTAGCCCGCCTCGGTGAGGTTCACTCCCGGCCGACCAGCTGCGCCTGCCGGTACACGTGGGCCATCCGCTGCCCCACCGTGAAGATCGAGACGGCGGCGAGCAGCCAGAGCGCGATCTCCAGGGCCGGGTCGACGCCGAGACCGGTGAGCAGGCCGCCCACCCCGACGATCAGCAGCCGCTCGGTGCGCTCGGCGATGCCCACGTTGCAGGTCATCCCGAGCCCCTCGGCGCGGGCCTTGACGTAGGAGACCAGGCCGCCGGCGGCCAGGCAGAGCAGCGCGGCGGCCACCGCCGAGTAGTCGTGCTCCGTGGCCAGCCAGTAGGCGACCGCGCCGAAGACCGCGCTGTCGGCGATGCGGTCCATGCTCGAGTCGAGGAAGGCCCCGAACCGGGTGGAGCCGCCGCTCATCCGGGCCATCGTGCCGTCGAGCAGGTCGGTGAGCGCGAAGACCGTGACGATCAACGCGCCGGCGACCAGATGACCGCGGGCGCCGAAGCCGAGCGCGCCGACGAGCACGCCGACGGTGCCGGTCACGGTGACCGCGTTGGGGGACACACCGGCGCGGAGCAGGCCGCGCGCGACCGGCTCCACGACGCGGGTCATGCCCGCGCGGGCCGTCACTTGGAAGATCTTCGCCATGGCGGTCCCACGATAACGGCCGGCAGCGGTCGGGGACACAGCCGGTCGTCCCGACCCGCCTGGCGCTCTTGTGTCGGCCCGGTTACGGGTGTGAGATCGAGCGTGGGAGGTGAGCCAGCTCACCGGATCACCCGTCCGCCTACCCGTCGTCCAGGAGATCACCGGAAGATATCGCCGCGGTGCCGGCCCGGGCCGCTTCCCCGTCGCGCGCGGCGGTCGCCACCACCACCGGTTGAGGGAGGTGCGCCGCGATGGCGCAAAGGAATGCCGCTTCGGCGAAGAACGAGAAGGGTGTCACCGGCGGCGCGCCGGTGGTGACCGAACCCGGCAGGGTTCGCAACGTGGTGCTCGTCGGGCACTCCGGAGCGGGCAAGACGACTCTGGTCGAGGCGCTGCTCGCGGCCAGCGGCACGATCGGCCGGGCCGGCAGCGTCACCGAGGGCACCACCGTCTGCGACCACGATCCCGCCGCCGTGCGCCAGCAGCGCTCGGTGAGCCTGGCCTGCGCCCCGCTGCTGCACCGCGACGTCAAGGTCAACCTCCTGGACACCCCCGGGTACGGGGACTTCGTCGGCGAGCTGCGCGCCGGGCTGCGGGCCGCCGACGCGGCGCTGTTCGTGGTCTCCGCCGTCGACGGCATGGACGCCGCCACCGCCGCCCTCTGGGAGGAGTGCGCCGCGGTGGACATGCCCCGCGCCGTCGCGATCACCCGGCTGGACCACCCGCGCGCCGACTTCGACGAGTCGGTGGCCCTCTGCCAGCGGGTCTTCGGCGACAACGTGCTCCCCCTCTACCTGCCCATGCTGGGCGACGACGGCGAGTCGGTCGCCGGCCTCATGGGGCTGATCACGCGGCGCGTCTTCGACTACTCCCAGGGCCTGCCGGCGGCGGTGCGCGAGCCGGACCCGGAGCACCTGCCGGCGATCCTGGAGTCCCGCAACGAGCTGATCGAGGGCGTCATCGCCGAGAGCGAGGACGAGACCCTCATGGACCGCTACCTCGGCGGCGAGGAGATCGACACCGAGGTGCTCATCAGCGACCTGGAGACGGCGGTGGCCCGCGGCCACTTCTACCCGGTGGTGCCGGTCTGCGCGGAGACCGGCGTCGGGCTGGACGCGCTGCTGGACGGCCTGGTGGCGGCGTTCCCGTCGCCGCTGGAGCACGAGCTGCCCGCGGTCACCGGGGTGGACGGCTCGCCCCGGCCGCCACTGGCCTGCGACCCCGACGGCCCGCTGGTCGCCGAGGTGGTCAAGACGACCGTGGACCGGCACGTCGGGCGGGTCTCCCTGGTCCGCGTCTTCTCCGGCACGCTCCGCCCGGACCAGGTGGTCCACGTGTCCGGTCACGGCATGGCCGAGCGCGGTCACCCCGACCACGACGCCGACGAGCGGGTCGGCCACATCTACAGCCCGCTCGGCGCGACGCTGCGGGAGGTGCCCATCGCGGTGGCCGGTGACATCTGCGCGATCACCAAGTCGGGCAGCGCGGAGACCGGCGACACCATCTCCGCCAAGGAGGAGCCGCTGCTCGTCGCACCGTGGGAGATGCCGGAGCCGCTGCTGCCGGTGGCCATCGTGGCGAAGAGCCGGGCCGACGAGGACGCCCTGGCCCGCAACCTGGCCCGGCTCGTCGCCGGCGACCCGACCCTGCGGCTGGACCGCAACCCCGAGACCCACCAGCTGGTGCTCTGGTGCATGGGCGAGGCGCACGCCGACGTGGTGCTCGACCGCCTGCGCGCCGGCGGGGTGGAACTGGAGACCGAGCCGGTCCGGGTGGCGCTGCGCGAGACGTTCACGGCCGCCGCCAAGGGGCACGGCCGGCACGTCAAGCAGTCCGGCGGCCACGGCCAGTACGCCGTCTGCGACATCGAGGTGACACCCCTGCCCCGGGGCGGCGGCTTCGAGTTCGTGGACAAGGTGGTCGGCGGCGCGGTGCCGCACAACTACATCCCCTCGGTGGAGAAGGGCGTCCGGGCCCAGATGGAACGCGGCCTGGTCGGCGGCTACCCGGTGGTGGACCTGCGGGTGACCCTGTTCGACGGCAAGGCGCACAGCGTCGACTCCTCCGACGCGGCGTTCCAGACGGCGGGCGCGCTCGCCCTGCGCGACGCCGCCGAGAAGGGGCAGCCGACGCTGCTGGAGCCGGTAGACGAGATCACCGTCCGGGTGCCCGACTCGTCGGTGGGCGCCGTGATGGGCGACCTGTCCGGCCGGCGCGGCCGGGTGCTCGGCACCGAGCCGGACCCGGACGCCGAGGGCCGCACCCTGGTCCGCGCCGAGGTCCCCGCCACCGAACTGCTGCGCTACGCGGTCGAGCTGCGCTCGATGACCGCCGGCACGGGCACCTTCCGCCGCGAGTTCGCCCGCTACGAGCCGATGCCCGCCCACCTCGCCGAGCAGGTCCGCAAGGAGGCCGGCGGCCGGTCCTGACCGCGCCACCGTCCCGGACGGCCCAGGCCCCTCCCGGTGGGCGGCGGGTCCGGAAGGGGCGGCCGGGTCAGGGGCGGGCGGCGGGCACGGGCGGCATCGGCCAGTGCGGGCGGTCGGCGTCGCGCAGGGCGGCCGCGCGCAGGGCCGCGAGCTGGCGCTCCACCTCGGCGAACTGGTCGGGGTCGAGCGGGCCGCGGTCCAGCGCGGCGGCGTTCTCCTCCACCTGGGCGACGGTGCGGGCGCCGGGGATCGGCACGGCCCGGCCGCTGCGCGCCCAGATCCAGCCGAGCGCGCCCTGGGCCAGGGTCCGGCCGTCGGCGGTCAGCGCGCCCCGGACGGCGGCCACCCGGCGCAGCCACTCCGGGGCGGGCCGGCCGCTGCGGAACCACTCCAGCCAGTTCGGCGCGGTGCCGCGCACGTCGTCGCGGGGCAGCGTGGACTCCGGAGTGTACTTGCCGGTGAGCAGCCCCATCCCGAGCGGCCCCCGGGCCAGGCTGGCCAGGTCGTGCTTCTCGCAGACGGCCAGCATGGCCGGGGCGTCCCGGAGCACCGACAGGCCGTGCTGCACGGCGGCGGCGCCCCGGGCGACCTGGGCGAAGGCGGCAGCCCGGTCGGCCCGGTCGGTGCTCCACCCGTACGCCTGGACCAGGCCGTCGGCGACCAGGGCGTCCAGGGTGCCGATCAGCGCCTCGGCCCGGGGCACCGGGAGATCGGCGAGGTGCAGCTGGTAGAGGTCGATCCGGTCGGTGTCCAGCCGGCGCAGCGAGTCGACGACCGCGCGCCGCAGGTACTCCGGTGTGGCGTCCTCACCGGTGGCCTGCCGGGTCCGCTCGTCGAAGGTGTAGCCCCACTTCGTGGCGATCACCGCCTCGTCGCGCCGGCCGGCGAGGGCTCGGCCGAGGATCCGCTCGCCGTGCCCGGCGCCGTACGTGTCGGCGGTGTCGAAGAGTGTCACCCCGAGGTCGAGGGCACGGCGGACCGCCCGGACCGACTCGGCGTCGTCCACGACCCCCCAGCCCAGCGGCCGGGCGCCCTCGGCCCACGGGCCGCCGATCGCCCAGCAGCCCATGCCGAGGGCGCTGACCGCGATGCCGCTGCGGCCCAACGGCCGCGTGCTGACTGCCATCGCCGCATCCTGCCACCTTCCCGGAACCCGTGGGCCGCTTCCTCACCCCGGGTGCCGGGCCGGCCGGCGCACGGTCAGTGGGCGCCGGTCGGCCGGGGACGGTCAGCGGGCGCCGGGCCGTCCGCGAACGGCCAGCGGGCGTACGCGAGCAGCACCGGGTCGGCCTGCCCCGCCCAGGAGCCGGTGAGCCGCGCCGGCGCCGCGGCCTCGGCCGGAGCCGGCCGGCGGACCAGGGCCAGCTCCGCGCCGCCGGCCCGGATCAGCGTCGGGTCGCCGTCGACCACCTCGTCGACCAGGTCGAAGGCCGACGGGCTGCCCGACCGGGTGCCGGCCAGCGTCATGCTCGGCGCGCGCACCTCGCGCCGGCCGTCGACCTCGAAGTACTCCTCCGCTTGGCCGGCGTCGGCGAGGACGGCGGCGGCCAGGGCGGGCGGGTAGACCGGGTCGCCGCAGGCGTCGTACACCCAGCGCGGGCCGAGCGCGGAGTGGTCGGTGGTGCCGACCAGCCACGGCTCGGCGCCGGCCAGCGGCGCGCCCCGGTAGGTCAGCGGCACCTGGAGGACCGGTCCGTCGCCGGCCCGGACCAGCATGGTCTCGATGCCGACCTCGCCGGCCGGGTCGTCGAACCGGTAGGCCGCCACGCGGGTGACCTCGGCGTCCGGGGCGCCGGCGAACCAGGGCCGGCCGGGCAGCCAGGCGGCGAGCAGGTCGAGTTTCGAGGGGCGCAGTTCCGCGCGGTGCAGCAGGGCCATGCCCAAGATCGTACTGTCGGAGTCGGACCGGGGTCGCCCCCGGCCGTCAGGCCGGCCAGGCCTTGGCGAACAGGTCCCGGGTGTCGGCGAGCAGTTGCGGCAGCACCTTCGTCCGGCCGATCACCGGCATGAAGTTCGCGTCGCCGCCCCAGCGCGGCACCACGTGCTGGTGCAGGTGCGCGGCGATGCCCGCGCCGGCCACGCCGCCCTGGTTCATGCCCAGGTTGAACCCGTGCGCGTTGGAGACGTGCCGGACCACCCGCATGGCGTCCTTGGTGAACGCGGCCAGCTCGGCGGTCTCCGGCGCGTCCAGCTCGGTGTAGTCCGCCACGTGCCGGTAGGGGCACACCAGCAGGTGCCCCGGGTTGTAGGGGTAGAGGTTGAGCACCGCGAAGACGTGTTCACCCCGGGCCACCACCAGGCTCTCGTCCGGCGGCCGGCCCGGGGCGAGGCAGAACGGGCAGCCGGTCGGCTTCTCGTACCCGCCCTCGGGCCGGTCCTCGCCCGAGATGTAGGTCATCCGGTGCGGCGTCCAGAGCCGCTCCAGCCCGTCCGCCAGACCGCTGTCGCCGCCGCCGGCGCCGTCGAAGTGCCGTTCCGCCCCAGTCACACGCCGATCCTACGGTCACCGCGGCGGATCCCACCCGGCCGGCCGGGCCCGCGACGGGCCTGCTCAGGTGTTGGGCGTGCCCTCCGCCGACGGGCCCGAGTTGGTCCGCGACTCGACGACCTCCCGCACGTGGGCCACCGCCTCCTCGACCGGCACGCCGTTGCGCTGCGACCCGTCCCGGTAGCGGAAGGAGACCGTGCCGGCGGCCACGTCGTCGTCCCCGGCGATCACCATGAACGGGATCTTCTGCTGCTGGGCGTTGCGGATCTTCTTCTGCATCCGGTCGTCACCCGCGTCGACCTCGGCCCGGATGCCCTTGCGGCGCAGCGTGGTGACGAAGTCCTGGAGGTAGTCGGTGTGGTCCTCGCGGATCGGGATGCCGACCACCTGCACCGGCGCCAGCCAGGCCGGGAACGCGCCCGCGTAGTGCTCGGTGAGCACGCCGATGAACCGCTCGATCGACCCGAACTTGGCGCAGTGGATCATCACGGGCTGCTGCCGCGTGCCGTCGGCCGCCTGGTACTCCAGCCCGAAGCCCTTCGGCTGGTTGAAGTCGTACTGGATGGTCGACAGCTGCCAGGTGCGGCCGATGGCGTCCTTGGCCTGCACCGAGATCTTCGGGCCGTAGAAGGCCGCGCCGCCCGGATCCGGCACCAGGTCGAGCCCGGTCTCCATCGCGCACTGCTCCAGCACGGCGGTGGCCGTGGCCCAGTCCTCGTCGGACCCGACGAACTTGTCGAGCCGGGCCTCGTCGCGGGTCGACAGCTCCAGGTAGAAGTCGTCGATGCCGAAGTCCTTGAGCAGGCTCAGCACGAAGTTGAGCAGGTGCTTGATCTCGGCCGGCGCCTGCTCGCGGGTGCAGTAGGAGTGCGAGTCGTCCTGGGTCAGGCCGCGCACCCGGGTCAGCCCGTGGACCACGCCCGACTTCTCGTAGCGGTAGACCGACCCGAACTCGAACAGCCGCATCGGCAGCTCACGGTAGGACCGCCCGCGCGACCGGTAGATCAGGTTGTGCATCGGGCAGTTCATCGCCTTGAGGTAGTAGTCCGCGCCCTCGAGCTCCATGGGCGGGTACATGCCGTCGGCGTAGTACGGCAGGTGGCCCGAGGTGTGGAACAGGCCCTCCTTCGAGATGTGCGGGGTCCCGACGTACTGGAAGCCCTCCTCGATGTGGCGGGTGCGGACGTAGTCCTCCATCACCCGCTTGAGCACACCACCCTTGGGGTGGAAGACCGCCAGGCCGGAGCCGATCTCGTCGGGGAAGCTGAACAGGTCCAGGTCCGCGCCGAGCTTGCGGTGGTCGCGCCGGGCGGCCTCCTCCAGCAACCGCAGGTACGCCTTCAGTTCGTCCCGGGTCGGCCACGCGGTGCCGTAGACCCGCTGGAGCTGCGGGTTCTTCTCGGAGCCCCGCCAGTAGGCGGCGGCCGAGCGCATCAGCTTGAACGCGCCGATCAGCCGGGTGTTCGGCAGGTGCGGGCCGCGGCACAGGTCCGACCAGCAGACCTTGTCCTCGTTCGCGGCGAGGTTGTCGTAGATGGTCAGCTCGCCGCCGCCCACCTCCATCACCTCGGAGGAGTCCAGCCCCTCACCCTTGACCTCGATCAGCTCCATCTTGAACGGCTCGGCGGCCAGCTCGCCGCGCGCCTCGTCGAGGCTGCTGAAGCGGCGCCGGCGGAACCGCTGGCCGGACTTGACGATCTCCTGCATCCGCTTCTCGAGCTTCGCCAGGTCGTCCGGCTGGAACGGCTTGGCCACCTGGAAGTCGTAGTAGAAGCCGTTCTCGATCGGCGGGCCGATGCCGAGCTTGGCCTCGGGGAACACGTCCTGCACGGCCTGGGCCAGCACGTGCGCGGTGGAGTGGCGCAGCACGTTCAGCCCGTCCGGGCTGTCGAGGGCGACCGGCTCGACCGCGGTCTCCTCGGCCGGCTTCCAGTCGAGGTCGCGCAGCACGCCCTGCGGGTCGCGGACCACCACGATCGCCTTCGGGCCGCTCGTCGGCAGCCCGGCCGCGGCCACCGCGTCGGCCGCCGTCGTCCCGGCGGCGACGACGACGGGGTCGGCCACGACGGGGGTACGGGGTGCGGACACGGTGACTCCTGTCGTCGAACGGGTTCGAATGTGCCGGGTACCGGCTCCTGCGATGCTATCGGTCGCCCGGACCCGCGCCGTCGGCGACGCCGCGCTCCCCGGACCGATCAGTTCCGTCCCGCGTTGAACCTTTCGGCCTTCCCGCCCGAACTACCGGGTGAGGCCGGAGCCGGTTGCCGGCCGTGTCGACACGGATGGGGACGACCATGACGATGACCCGTCGGGGCCGGTGGTGGGCGGCGATGCTGGCCGCCACGGTCGGCGGCGCGCTGGGCTGGCCCGGCGCCGCGAGCGCCGCCGAGGTGACCCTCACGACCTCACCGGCCCAGGTGCACCAGGGCGACGCCATCGAACTGGCCGTGGTGCTGCCCGAGGAGCGGGCCGGCAGCCGGACCAGCCGGATCGAGCTGCGGATGCCCGCGGACGCCCCGATCGGCGAGGTCTACCCACTCTCGGTGCCCGACTGGGCGCCCACCATCACCACCCGCACCCTGGACCAGCCGGTGGCGGGCATCCACGCCTCCGAGCTGAACCAGGTGACCGACGCGGTGACCTGGATCCGCATGCCGGGCACGACGAAGCCGGCCCGGCTCTCGCTCGGCATGGGCCCCATGCCGGCCACCGACAAGCTGACCTTCACGGTGATCCAGACCTACGCCGACGGCACCGTGGTCCGCTGGGCCGACCCGCCCGGCGGCGCGCACCCCGCCCCGACGGTCACCCTGCTGCCCCCGCCGGCGGGCGCCGCCGTACACGCCGGTCACGGCGAGCCGGTCGCCGAGGCGCCGGTCGAGGCGGCCGCCCCGGCACGGGCCGAGGACGACGGACCGAGCGCCGACCTGCTGCTGGGCGGCGGGCTGCTCGCCGGGCTGGCCGGCGGCGCCGCGATCGGCTGGCTGCTCAGCCGCCGCCGGCGCGACACCCTCGCCCTCCCGGCCGACTCCGCCACCCCGACGGACGACGACGCCGCCGAGGACGACGATCCCCTCGCCACCACCGCCGAGACCGCACCCCTGACCCCCACGGCCTCCCGCTGAGCGGGGCCGGGCGACGACCGGCGGGGTGCGTGCGGAGGTCAGGCGGGGGTGGCGAGCCAGGACGGGAGGGGTTCACGGGCGGCGAGCCAGCCGTCCGGGACACCGCCCGGCGTGCCGACCCCGGTGTGGGCGGCCACCACGCCGCCGACGATCGCCGCCGTGGTGTCCACGTCCCCGCCCGCCTCGACGCAGGCGCGGATCGCCGCCGGATAGTCGTGCAGGTGGGTGGCGGCGACCCAGAGCGTGAAGGGAACGGTGTCCTGCGCGGTCACCCGGGAGCCGTTGCCCAGCGCCTCGGCGACCTCGCCGGCCGGGTGGCCCAGCAGCGCGGCCGCCCGGCGTACGCCCCGGTGCACCTCACCGGCCGGGTCGAGGGCACCGGCCACCACGGTGAGCAGCCGGGCCGGCTCGGGCCGGTCCCCGTCCAGCCGGGCCCGGGCCGCCAGCGAGGCGGCCACCGCCACGGCGACCGCCCCGGCGATCCCCTCCGGGTGGGCGTGGGTCACCTCGGCCGAGGCGCGGGCCTGGTCGGCGGCCCGCCGGGTGGAGTCGGCGTACCAGGCGCCGAGCGGGGCCACCCGCATGGCCGCGCCGTTGCCGCAGGAGCCCTGCCCGTCGAACGCGGACGCGGCGGCGACCGGCCAGGGTGTGCCGGCGCGGATCAGTTCGAGCAGTTCCACGGCGCCGGCGCCGTAACGGCGGGCCGGGTCGTAGTGCGCCGCGAAGGCGAGCGCGAGGGCGTCCCGGTCCACCCGGCCGTGCGCGGCCAGCACGGTGAGCACCGAGCAGGCCATCTCGGTGTCGTCGCTCCACGGCCACGGGCCGGGCGGGAGGGCGTCGGCCCACCCGGCGGCCGCGCTGCCCGGTACGAAGAACCGCGCGCCGAGGGCGTCGCCGACCGAGAGACCGGCCAGCGAGTCGCGCGCCAGCGTGAGGCGGGTGTCGGGGAAGAGAGTGAACGTCATCGTCGTCCCAGCTTGCCCGGTTGGCAGGAGCGCCGCAACGCGATCAACTTGCCACGCCGAGTACGGTGCTGACGTGGCAACCGTCCTCCTGGTCGAAGACGACCACGTCGTACGCGGTGCGATGCTGCGGTCCCTCACCGACCGGGGACACGCGGTGCACGCCGTCGGCACGGCGTTGGACGCGCTGCGCCGGGTGGCCGCCGAGACCCCCGATCTGGTGGTGCTCGACCTCGGCCTGCCCGACCTGGACGGCTCCGACGCGCTGCGGATGCTGCGCGGCATCACCGACGTGCCGATCATCATCGCGACCGCCCGGGACGACGAGCAGTCGGTGGTCCGGCTGCTCCGGGCGGGCGCCGACGACTACATGGTCAAGCCGTTCACGGGCGCCCACCTGGACGCCCGGATCACCACCGTGCTGCGCCGGGCCGGCCGGGCCAGCCGTACCGTCCAGCCGGCCGTGCACACGGTCGGCGGCCTGCGGGTGGACGTGGGCGAGCGCAGCGCCGTGCTGGACGGCGAGCCCCTGGCCCTGACCCGCAAGGAATTCGACTTGCTGGCGTATCTCGCCGCACGTCCCGGCCGGGTAGTGTCCCGGCGGGAACTCTTGGAGGAGGTATGGCGGCAGCCCTCGGTCGGCGAGGACCAGACCATCGACGTGCACCTCTACTGGCTCCGCCGCAAAATGGGCGAGTCCGCGGCGAAGCCGCGCTACCTGCGCACCGTGCGGGGGGTCGGCTTCCGGCTGGTGGCGCCGGACTGAGGCCCGCGCTGGCCTGGCTCACGGCCGGCATGTGCAGCCTCGTCGCGCTCGCCTTCCTCATCCCGCTCGGGATCACCCTGTCCGACCAGGCGCGGGAGGAGAAGCTGGCCGACGCGGCCCGGCGCAGCGCGCTGGTGACCGGGGCGCTCGCGGTCAGCACCGACCCGGAGATCGTCCGGCGGGCCGTGGCGGCCAGCGGCGACGACCCGGTGCTGCGACCCGTCGTACACGGGATCGGGGTCGACGAGGGCGCGGGCCGCGCCGACGCGGCAGCGCTGGACCGGGCCGCCGCCGAGCGGCGCTCGGTGGTCACCGACGTGCCCGGCGGCGTCCTCCGGCTGGACCCGGTGGTGCTCGGCGACCGAGTCGCCGTGGTGGAGGTCTTCGTTCCCGACGAGGTGCTCGACGCCGGCGGCGGCGGGCGGTGGCTGCTGCTGCTCGCCGTGGCGCTGGCACTGGTCGGCGCCGCGGTGATCGTGGTGGACCGGGTGGCCGCCCGGGCCGCCGACGCGACCGGCGAGCTGGTGAAGGCGGCCCTCGCGGTCGGCGACGGCGAGCTGGGCGTCCGGGTCGAGCCGACCGGGCCGCGGGAGCTGGCGGAGGCCGGGCACGCGTTCAACCGGATGGCGGAACGGCTGGTCGCGCTCCGCGCCGACGAGCGGGAACTCGTCGCCGACCTGTCGCACCGGCTGCGGACGCCGCTGACCGCGCTGCGCCTGGACGCCGAGGCCCTGGAGTCCGACGACACCAGCATCGGTACGTTCAGCGAGGCGGAGCTGGACCGCCGCCGGGGCATCCGGCGGATCCGGCAGGCCATCGTGACGCTGGAGGGCGAGGTCGACCAGCTGATCACGACCACGCGCAAGGCGGTCAGCCAGGAGACCGGGCCGGCGACGTGCGACGTCAGCGAGGTGGTCCGGGACCGGATGGTCTTCTGGTCGGCCCTCGCCGGCGACCAGAACCGGCCGCACCGGGTGGTCGGCGCGCAGCTGCGGATCCCGGCGCCGGTGCCCCGGGCCGAGCTGGCCGCCGCGCTGGACGCGGTGATCGGCAACGTCTTCCGCTACACCCCGCAGGGCACCGCCTTCGAGGTGGCGGTGAGCCGGCGGGACGGCTGGGTGGCGATCCGGATCGACGACGCGGGCTCGGGAATCACCGACCCGGACCGGGCGCTGCGCCGGGGTGCCAGCGACCAGGGCTCCACGGGCCTGGGGCTGGACATCGCCAAGCGGGTCGCGTTGCAGGCCAACGGCTCGGTGAGCATCGACCGGGCCCGGCTGGGCGGGGCCAGCGTGGTGATGCTGCTGGCCGACCCGGAGGCGACGCCCCGGCAGGTCAACCGCTTCGGCCTGGTCGGCCGGATGGCGCGCGACGCCCGGGAGCCGCGGGCCGGCCGGCGCTGGCCGCGCCCGCGCTGAGCCGGTGGCTGTGGGCCGCCGCAAGTCTTCCTTAGGAGTCGGTTAACGACGGCCACGGTGCCGGGCCGGGCTGTCAGGATCAGGACCGAACCCATCAGTTCCGCCGCCCGGGGACGCCCCGTAACACCTCCGGTCGGCGGAGCAGTGCGCGCGGCGGGAGTTCGGTCCCCCCACACCTCGCTCCCGCCGCGCGCCGCTTTCTTCCCGTCGAGCCGCACCGCGGGCGTGAGGTGACCGTGATGACGCCGACCGTCAGCCGCCTGCTCCGCTGGGTCGCCGTGATCGGCCTCGGCGTCGCCCTCACGCTCGCCGCCTGGCAGGACCCGGTGCACGCGGACGGCCCCGGCGGGTCCGCCGACGACCTGCCCGGTGCCGCCGTCGCCAGCGCCGCGGCGCTCGGGTTCGGGCTGGCCCTGGCGGGGCGGCGCCGGCCGCTGCGGGCGTCCCGGCGGCCGGTGCCGTCCCGTCCGCTCAGCGCGTCGCGGCCGCCAGGTACGAGTCGATCTCGCCGCTGATCCGCGCCTGCTCCCCCGGCTCCAGGAACGCCGCGGTGACCGCGTCGCGGGCCAGCGCGGCCACCCCGGCCGGGTCGAGGCGCAGCAGCCGGGCGGCCACCGCGTACTCGTCGTTGAGCGTGGTGCCGAACATCGGCGGGTCGTCGGAGTTGACGCTGACCAGCACGCCGGCCTCGACGAGCTGCGGCAGCGGGTGCTCCTCGATGCTCGCCACCGCCCGGGTCCGCACGTTGGAGGTGGGGCACACCTCCAGCGGGATCCGCCGCTCGGCCAGGTGGGCGAGCAGGGCCGGGTCGAGCACGGCGGAGATGCCGTGGCCGATCCGCTCGGCGCCCAGCTCGCGCAGCGCGTCCCAGACGGTCTCCGGGCCGGTGGTCTCGCCGGCGTGCGGCACCGACCGCAGGCCGGCCGCGCGGGCCTCGTCGAAGTACGGCTTGAACTGCGGTCGCGGCACCCCGATCTCGGGGCCGCCCAGGCCGAAGCTGATCAGCCCGTCCGGCCGCTCGTCGAGGGCGATCCGCAGGGTCTGCTCGGCGGCCGGCAGCCCGGCCTCGCCGGGGATGTCGAAGCACCAGCGCAGCGCGATGCCGAAGTCGGCCTCGGCCCGCTTGCGGGCGTCCTCGATCGCCTCGCAGAAGGCCGGCGCCGGGATCCCCCGGTGCACGTGGGAGTACGGCGTGACGGTCAGCTCGGCGTACCGGACCTGCTGGCGAGCCAGTTCCCGGGCCACCTCGTGGGTGAGCAGCCAGACGTCGTCGGCGTCGCGGATCAGGTCCACCACGCTCAGGTAGACCTCGATGAAGTGGGCGAAGTCGCGGAACGCGAAGTAGTCGGCGAGTGCCTCCGGGTCGGCCGGGACGGGGCTGCGCCCCTCGTGCCGGGCGGCCAGCTCGGCCACGATCCGGGGCGAGGCGGAGCCGACGTGGTGCACGTGCAGCTCCACCTTGGGCAGTCCGGCGATGAAGGTGGGCAGGTCGGTCACAGGTTCTCCTCTGCGCGGGCGCCGGTGCGGGCCACCACGAAGATCCGGCGGAACGGGAAGTACACCTGACCCTGCCGCACCGGGTACGCCTCGGCGAGGCGTACCCCCAGCTCGGCGCGGAAGTCGGCCCAGCCGGCGGCGTCGAGCGCGGCGCGGACCGGGCGCAGCGCCGTACCCTCCATCCAGGCCAGCACCGGGTGGTCGGCGCCGGCGGCCGGGAGCAGGTGCACGTAGGTAGTCTCCCAGGCGTCCACGGCGCAACCGGCACCGACCAGCAGCGCGGCGTAGTCGACGGGGTCCTCGACGGGCGCCTCGCGCAGCAGCGGGGCGAGGGTGTCCCGCCACCGGTCCCGCCCGGCCACCTCGCGCAGCGCCCGGTGCGACGGGGCGGCGAAGTTCCCCGGCACCTGGAACGCCAGCCAGGCGCCGGCCGGCAGCGCGGCGGCCCAGCGGGTGAGCAGTTCCTGATGGTCGGGCACCCACTGGAGCACCGCGTTGCTGACGACCACGTCGACGTCGGGCTCCGGACGCCAGAAGCCCACGTCCGCGACCGAGAAGGAGACCGGCGTGGCCAGGCCGCCGGCACCGGCCAGGGCGCGGGCCCGGTCGATCATCTCGGCGGAGGAGTCCAGGCCGGCGATCCGGCTCTCCGGCCAGCGGCCGGCGAGGGTCGCGGTCAGGGTGCCCGGGCCGCAGCCGAGGTCGACGACTGCGCGGGGCCGCTCCGCCGGTACCCGGGCCAGCAGGTCGTGGAAGGGGCGGGAGCGTTCGTCGCCGTAGCGCAGGTAGGTGCTCGGGTCCCACATGACAGCCTCCAAACCGTACGTACGTCTTGTTGAACCGTACGGCCCGGCGGGCGTCCCGGCAAGCGGCTCACTAGGCTCGACCGGGTGGAACAGCGCAGCTTCGACCGGCTCGGCCGGCACGTCGGCATCATCGGACTCGGCGCCTGGCAGCTCGGCGCGGACTGGGGCGAGGTCAGCGAGAGCACGGCCCTCGACGTGCTGGGCGCCGCCGTCGACGCCGGCGTCACCTTCCTGGACACCGCCGACGTGTACGGCGACGGCCGCAGCGAGCAGCTGATCGGCCGGTTCCTGCGCGCGCGCCCCGGACACGGGCTGACCGTCGCCACCAAGATGGGCCGGCGGGTGCCGCAGGCGCCGGAGGCCTACACCCTGGACAACTTCCGGGCCTGGACCGACCGGTCCCGGGCCAACCTCGGCGTGGACACCCTCGACCTGGTGCAGCTGCACTGCCCGCCCACCGCAGTCTTCGCCGACGACCGGGTCTTCGACGCCCTGGACACCCTGGTCGCCGAGGAGCGGATCGCCGGATACGGGGTCAGCGTCGAGACCAGCGACCAGGCGCTCACCGCGATCGCCCGCCCGGGTGTGGCCAGCGTGCAGATCATCCTCAACGCGGTGCGGCACAAGCCCCTGGAGCGGGTGCTGCCCGAGGCCGCGAAGGCCGGGGTCGGCATCATCGCCCGCGTACCCCTCGCCAGCGGCCTGCTCTCCGGCCGGTACGACGAGCACACCACCTTCCCGCCGGACGACCACCGCACCTTCAACCGGCACGGCGAGTCCTTCGACGTCGGCGAGACCTTCTCCGGCGTCGACTACGACCTCGGCCTGTCCGCCGTGCGCCGGCTCGCGCCGCTGGTCGGCGAGGGCCGGACGATGGCCCAGTTCGCGCTCCGCTGGATCCTCGACCAGCCCGGCGTCACCGTGGTCATCCCGGGCGCCCGCAACGCCGAGCAGGCCCGGCGCAACGCTGCCGCGGCCGGCCTGCCGCCGCTGACCGAGGTGGAGCTGGCCGCCGTCCGCGCCACCTACGACGAGCTGATCCGGCCGCAGGTGCACGACCGGTGGTGACCCCGGACCGGCGGCCCGTCGGCGCGCCGTCGCCGCGGGCCGGCGCCCGCGGGCATGCTGGAGCCGGGCCCGCGTCGGCGGAGGGGGAACGATGAGAGGCTGGTTCCGGCTCACCGTGGGGCTGCTGGCCGTGGTGCTCGGTGCCCTGTGGACCGTGACGGGCCTGGGCTACGTCGAGGGCAGCGCGCTGACCGACCACCGGATCTGGGCGGTCGCCGGACCGGCGCTCGTCCTCATCGGACTCGTCGCGCTCTGGTTCGGCATGCGGGCCCGACGCCGGCGCGGCTGAATCCGGGGCGGGCGTCCCCGGCGGAACTCGCGCAGACGTCCACAGTGCGGAAAGCCCCGCCTCCCGGAAGGGACGCGGGGCTTCTGCGCACCGGCCGGCGCGGCCGGTGCTCCGTAGCTCAGATGGGGCGGACCTGCTCGGCCTGCGGACCCTTCTGACCCTGGGCGATCTCGAACTCCACCCGCTGGTTCTCCTCCAGGCTGCGGTAGCCGCTGGACTGGATGGCCGAGAAGTGGACGAACACGTCAGCACCCCCGCCGTCGACGGTGATGAAGCCGAAGCCCTTGTCAGCGTTGAACCACTTCACGGTTCCCTGCGCCATGTGTATCTCCTTCTAAAACTGGCGGCCGAGCACGCCGTGCGGCCGATTGGCCGTTTTCGAGCAGCGGTGCCTGAGGCGGCCCCCGGTGAAGGAGACTTCTCTCAACCCACGCGTCTCTCAACAGCGTGAGACAGCAAACCACGTACGCAAAAACTTCGCATAGTCTACCCGACGAAATTCTCCGACATGTGACCTGACGGTTGCGGCAGATCCACTGGCCGGGCTGTTCGGGCCAGGCGAAAGGCCCCTGTCCATCAAGGTGGAAAGGGGCCTTTCGTGCGTATGGAATCAGTCGGGCCAGCGGCCGGTGAGCCGGCGTACGCCGACCGCCCCGCCACGGTCCACGGCGGCCCGGACGACCGCGAAGATGGCCCCCTGCAACGCCGCGGCGGCGAGGATCTCGCCCCAGCGGCGGTCCTCGTCGGTGGCGCTGGGCGCGTCGCCGTCGCCGGCCGTCATCTTCCAGACCTGCCGGAAGATGACCCCGGCGACGGTGCCGGCGGCCAGACCCATCAGCACCCCGACCGGCTTGTAGACAACCCTGCCGATGCCCTTGCTCACCTGCGCCTCCCACGGACGATCAGCAGCACCACCGCGATGGCCACGGCGCCGGCCGCCACGGCCGCCCACGGCACCGGGTTGCGCCCGACCGCCCCACCCTTCTCGTACGCCTGCGCCCGGACCAGCCGGGCCTTCTCCGCCGCCTGCCCGCGCACCCGGGCCACGGTCAGCGCCGCCTGCTCGCGCATCCGCGCCTTCGCCTGGTCGGCGGAGTGCCGCACCAGGGCCTTGACGTCGGCCCTTGCGGCCAGCAGCTCCATCGTCTCACCCAGCTCCACCCGGGTCCGGCGGATCTCCTCCCGGAGCGCCGCCACGTCCCCGGTCCCGTTGCCGGTCATGCCCGCCTCCCGTCCTTCACCGCGGCGGTGACGGTGTCCAGGTCCGCCCGGACGCTGCGGACCGTCGCCTCCGGCACCGGCGGGACGGCACGGCTGACCTGCTTCTTGCCGACCAGCGCCAGGATGCCGGCGAGCACGAACAGCGCCACCGCCACGATCAGCGCGGCGAGCCACGCCGGCATGACCAGATCCAGCAGCAGGATCACGGTGGCGACCAGCGCGCCGGCGCCGTAGAGGGCCATCACCCCGCCGCCGCCGAACAGACCGATCCCGATCCCGGCGTGCTTGCCCTTCTGGGTCAGTTCCGCCCGGGCCAGCGCCAGCTCGTCCCGCACCAGGCGGGTGACCTGTTCGGTGGCCTTCTGCACCAGTTCGGCGGTGGACGGCTCCTGCCCGGTCCGGGACGCGCTGCGACTCGCGACGTCAGCCATGCTGTCCTCCTTTCATCATCACCGCGCTGTATGCCCGGAGTCGCCGCCCGTCAATCCTGCGCGGAGCGGCCGGTCGACCCGGCCGCACACCATGTCCTCGCCCGGCCACCGTGCGGCGGCCGGATCCGGGGCGTGCGCAGCAGGTCCCCCGGAATGCGCCGATCAAACGCGGCCGCCCCCACCGGCCGCGGCTCCACCGGCATCCGGCAATTGCAACGGGCGGGCCGGGGCCGAGGTCACGAGCGGGCGCCGACGCGCGGAGCCCCCGGCGCCGCGGGGGCGGCTGCCGGGGGCTCCGGAGGCGTACGGGATCAGCGGCGGGCGTCGGCGTGGTCCTCCCGGCCGACGAACGCCTCGCTGCGGGCCTCGCCGTCGTCGCTGCCGCCGAAGACCCGCGCGTCGTCGGGGACCTCGGTGTCGGGCAGCCGGCGGGCCGGCCGGCGCGGCTGCACCGCCTGCCAGGGCAGCGGGCCCGCGGTGTCGCCCACCTCGGCGCGCAGCCGGGGCAGGGCGGTCGGGCGCTGGTCGCGGACCCAGGCGACGAGGTGCTCGCGCACCAGGCAGCGCAGGTCCCACAGGCTGCCGGCGTCCGCCGCGCTGACCAGGGCCCGGACCTTGACCATGCCGCCGGTGGCGTCGGTGACCTGGAGCACGCAGACCCGGCCGTCCCACAGCTCGGTGCTCTCGCAGAGCCGCCGCAGCTCCTCCCGCATGGCCTGCACCGGGATGGCCCAGTCCAGGTCGAACTCGGCGGTGCCGAGCACCGCCGCCTCGGTGCGCGTCCAGTTCTGGAACGGGGTGCTGGTGAAGTAGGAGGTGGGCAGGATGAGCCGGCGGTCGTCCCAGATCTGCACCACCACGTAGCTGAGGGTCAGCTCCTCGACCCGGCCCCACTCCCCCTCGACCACCACCACGTCGTCGAGGCGCACGGCGTCGCTGAAGGCGAGCTGGAGGCCGGCGAAGACGTTGCCCAGCAGGCTCTGCGCGGCCAGCGCCGCGACCACACCGACCACACCGGCGCTGGTCAGCACGCCGGCACCGATGCCGCGTACCGCGGGGAAGGTCATCAGCATCACGCCGAGGGCCAGCACCACGATCACCGCGATGGTGAGCCGACGCAGCAGCACCACCTGCGTACGCACCCGCCGGGCGTGCCGGTTGTTCGGCACGTCCACCCGGAGCCGGGCCAGCGCGGTGTCCTCCGCCACCACCAGCAGCGAGGCGACCAGCCAGGCGGTGGTGGCGATCAGGGCGAGCACCAGGGCGTGCAGGACGAGCTTCCGCCAGGGGCTGCCGATCGCGTACCCAGTGCTGAACCGGACGGCGAGTTGCACGGCGAGCACGGTCGCGGCCACCTGGAACGAGCGGTGTGAGTGCTCGGTCAGCTCGGTCATCAGCAGCGAGCGCCGGCCCAGCCGGCGGGTGGCCCGGTGCACCACCTCGACCAGCAACAGCGCGACCGCCGCCGCGGCGAGCGCGGCGACGGCGGTCACGAGGTAGGTCTGCACGTTCTCGGTCTCCCTCCAGCCGGGCGAAATCGGGCAAAGGCCCAATGATGCCCGGACTATCGCGTATCGACCAGGATCACACCCGGCGGTAGCGCGACTGGAGGAAGCAGTAGACGCCGAAGGCGGCGATGCCGAGCGCCATGAGCGCCAGCAGCACCGGCCCGTACGACTGGTCGCGGAGGGTGCGCAGGGCGGCGTCCAGGCCGCGGGCCTTCTCCGGGTCGTACTTCACGGCGGCCGTCACGATGAGCAGGCCGGCGATGGCGAACACCGCGCCCCGGGCGGCGTACCCGGCCATGCCGAGGCGGCGGGCCAGGGTGCGCGTCTTCGGGCTCATCTCGCCGGTCTTGAGGTTGCGCTCGAACTTCTTCTTCAGCCCGTAGATCACCATGCCGATGCCGACCGCGGCGAGCACGAGGCCGGCCAGCCCGACCAGCCACCGGCCGCCCTCGGAGGCCATCAGCTTCTCGGTGAACTGCTGCTGCTGGTCGGCCGCGTTGCTGCTGGCGTCCTGGAAGACCTTGACGGCGGTCCAGCCCAGCCAGACGAAGACGATCACGCGGACGACGGAGGCGATCCGCTCGAAGAGCTTCTCCTTGCCGCGCCGGAAGCGGTGGCCGATGACCGCCTCGAACGCCTGCCAGATCGCCATGGCGAAGAGCCCGATCGCGATGGCGACCAGGAGGAACTTGCCCAGCGGTTGGGCGCCGAGGGTGCGCAGCGCGCCATTCTGGTTGCCCTCCTCCCCCGACCTGCCGAACGCGATCTGCAGGGCCAGCCAGGCGAAGAGGAGGTGCACGATCCCGTAGCCGATGAAACCGGCCCGGGTCAACAGTTCGAGCCACCTGCTGTTCGCGGCCTGGGCGGCGGTGGCTCCGGCGTTCCGGGTGAGAGACATGGCGCCTCAATCTCCCGGTGCGAAGATTTCCAAACGTCGGCCGCCGCCGCCCGGCCCGGCGCTCAGCCGTTGGGGTCGCGGGCCACCCGGACGACGACCTGCTGGTCGGTGACGCTGTCGAGGGTCACCGAGAAGCCGCCGGCCTGGGCGGCCTGCTGGCCGACGGTGAGCGAGAGCTGCTCCCCGGCCACCTCGACGGTGACCTGGTCGCCCTCGGCCCCGACGAGCTTCGCCTCGACGCCGAGGACGGTGGCGCTGGCGTCGACGCCACGCTCGAAGGTGACGGTGCAGGCGTCGAGGCCGCAGTCGGTGGAGGCGTTCTCCGAACTGCAACCGGCCAGCAGCGCGGCGCCGAGCGCAAGGCCGGCCAGCAGGCCGGCGGCCCGGCGGGTGGGGGTCAGCGAGGGGGAAACGCGTCGGTTCGTCACCTCGCCAAGGGTACGAGACGACGGCCACACCGCTACCCACCGGTTAGGAAGGGCCCCTTTACCCCCACCAGGCGTTAAGAAGGGGCCATTCCTTGCACGTTAGGGTCCCGGCATGCCCTTCGATATCGCCCGCACCCGGGCCGCCTATCCCGCCCTGACCGAGGGCTTCGCCCACTTCGACGGCGCCGGCGGCACCCAGACCGCCCGGCCGGTGATCGAGGCGGTCACCGCCGCCATGACCGCCGCCACCGGCAACCGGAGCACCGCGTTCGTGCCGGGCCGGCGGTCGCTGGACCTGGTGGCCGCGGCCCGCGCCGCGGTGGCCGACCTGCTCGGCGGGGAGCCGGACGGCGTGGTGCTGGGCCCGAGCGCCACGGCGCTCACGTACACCCTGGCCCGGACCCTCGGCGCGGGCTGGCGCCCGGGCGACGAGGTGGTGGTCTCCCGGCTGGACCACGACGCCAACGTCCGGCCGTGGGTGCAGGCGGCCGAGGCCGCCGGGGCGATGGTGCGCTGGGCCGAGTTCGACCCGGCGACGGGGGAACTGCCCGCCGGCCAGTACGCCGACCTGGTCACCGAGCGCACCCGGCTGGTGGCGGTGACCGCCGGCAGCAACGCGATCGGCACCGTGCCGGACGTGGCGGCGATCGCCAAGACCGCGCACGCGGCGGGCGCGCTGGTCTGCGTGGACGGGGTCCACGCGGTGCCGCACGGCCCCACCGACCTGGCGTCGCTCGGCGCGGACTTCCTGGTGACCAGCGCCTACAAGTGGTCCGGGCCGCACCTGGCCGCGATGGCCGCCGACCCGGCCCGCTGGGCGTCGCTGCGCCCGGCGAAGCTGCTGCCGTCCTCCGACGCGGTCCCCGACCGGTTCGAGTACGGCACCCCGAGCTTCCCGCTGCTGGCCGGGGTGGTCGCGGCGGTGGATCACCTGGCCACCCTCGACGGGGACGCGACCGGTGGCCGCCGGGACCGGCTGCGGGCCGGGCTGGCCGCCGCCCAGGCGCACGAGGAGGCCGTCTTCGAGCGGCTGCTCGCCGGGCTGGCCGCCCGCCCCTTCGTCACCGTCCACGGCTCGCCGGCCCGGCGCTGCCCGACGGTGTCGTTCCGGGTGGCCGGGTGGACCCCGGCGGACACCGCGGCGGCGCTGGGCGCGGCCGGTGTCTGCCTCTCCTCCGGCGACTACTACGCCTACGAGTACTTCCGGACGATGGGCCTGCGGGACAGCGGCGGCGCGGTCCGGGCGAGCGTCTACCACTACAACACGGTCGAGGAGGTGGACCGCTTGCTGGCCGAACTCGACCGGCTGGCCGCCGCCGGGGAGAGAATGGCCGGGTGAGCTTCCTGGTCGAGGAGAACCCCGCGCAGCGCCGCTTCGAGATCCTGGTCGACGACGCGCTGGCCGGGTTCACCGCGTACGTGCCGCGCGGCGAGGTGCTGGTCTTCACGCACACCCAGGTGGACGAGCGCTACCGGAACATGGGGGTGGGCTCGGCGCTGATCGGGGGCACGCTCGACCAGATCCGCGAGCGCGGCGGCCGCGTCGTGACGCAGTGCGAGTTCATGGCCAAGTTCATCCAGCGCCACCCCGAATACGCCGACCTGGTGGTCCCCGAGCCCTGACCGGGCGCGGGCCGCCCGGGGTCGGGTCGGCTCAGCGGGCGCCGGCGAGCAGTTCGGCGGCGGCGAGGGCGGAGGCGCGGGTCGCGCCGTGGGTGGCCACGTGCACGGCGCCGGTGACCAGCTCGGGCACGCCCAGCTCGACCACCACGGTGTCCGGGCGGGCGGCCAGGGCGCGGGACACGGCGTCCCGCATCCAGTCGTGCCGGTGCAGGTCCCGCACCACGAGCACCAGCGGGCGGCCGGCCGCGCCGGCGGCCGGGTCGGCGGGGACCTCGTCCCGGGCGTACCGGGCGGTGGTGGTGCCGGGCGCCAGGTCGGTCAGGGGCGCCGCGATCCCCCACGGGGTCTCCTCGCCGATGGCGATGTTGCGGGGCGGGGCGAACTCCACCACATGCGCCGGGCCGGCCAGCGGCAGCAGCCCGCCCGCGGCGGCGACCACCCGCAAAGCCCGGCGGGCGGCGGCCAGGCCGATCGCCGAGCCGGCGTCGCCGGGCCGGGCGCCGGACCGGCCGGCCCGCGCGGCGACCGTCCAGGCGGCGAGCTGCCCGACCCGCTTCGCGGCCTCGGCCAGCCGCTCCTCGGGCAGCTCGCCGGCGACGACCGCGGCCACGACGGCGTCCCGCAGTTCGCAGGCGTCGGCCTCGGTGGCCCGCTCCCCGCCCACACAGATCGCGTCCGCCCCGGCGGCGAGCGCGCGGACCGCCGCCCCCGCGAAGCCGTACCGGTCGGCGACGGCCCGCATCTCCACCGCGTCGGTGACCACCACCCCGCCGAAGCCCAGCTCCTCGCGGAGCAGGCGGCCCAGGATGCGCGGGCTGAGGGTGGCCGGCAGCTCGGGGTCCAGCGCGGGCACCAGCAGGTGCCCGGTCATCACCGCCTGCGCCCCGGCCGTCACGGCGGCCCGGAACGGGGCCAGCTCGACGGCGTCCAGCCGGGCCCGGTCGCCGCCGATGCGGGGCAGGTCGTGGTGGGAGTCGACCCGGGTGTCGCCGTGCCCGGGGAAGTGCTTGGCGCAGGCCGCGACGCCGCCGGCCTGCAGGCCCCGGACCCAGGCGGCGGTGTGCCGGGCGACCAGGGCCGGGTCGGCGCCGAACGAGCGGACCCCGATCACCGGGTTCTCCGGGTTGGAGTTGACGTCGGCGTCCGGCGCGTAGTTGAGCGTGACGCCGACCGCGGCCAGCTCGGCGCCCAGGTCGCGGGCGACCTCCTCGGTGAGGGCCGGGTCGTCGACCGCGCCGAGGGCGAGGTTGCCGGGCCGGGAGCTGCCGCGGACCGACTCGATCCGGGTGACGTCGCCGGCCTCCTCGTCGATGGCCACGATGACGTCGGGCCGCTCGGCGCGCAGGGTCGCAGTCAGCGCGGCGACCTGCTCGTGGTCGACGACGTTGCGGGCGAAGAGGACCACCGACCCGAGCCCCTCGGCGAGCCAGCGGCAGACCCACGGCGGCGGTGTGGTGCCGACGAACCCCGGTTGCAGGACGGCGGCTGCCAGGGCTGCCAGGTCTCCGGTCGCTCCCACGGTCCGCTCACTCATGCGCTGTCGTACCCCCGTCTTCCCCACGGCCCGCCGCCCGGCGGTGCTGCCATGGTCACACCGCGTCCCGAAATAGTCAACAATCCTTACTGTTAGCGGCTGGCACCGCCGGGCGGCCCGTGGGAGAGTGCGAACATGCCTCCCGCCCTGCTCGCCGACGCCACCAGCGCCGCGGACATCCCCGGCGTACGCCTGCTCGGCCTGGTGGTCGGCGGCCTGTTCCTGCTGATCGCCATCCGGGCGATGTTCCGCCGCTGACCCGCCCGTTCGGATCCCGTCTCCCCGGGGTAGGGCTGTCGTTGTCCGTGCGTGCGCTCGGCACGCGGACCGGCGAGGGGGAACCATGAAGATCGGCTACTTTCTGTCCAGCGAGGAGTACACCCCGGCGGAGCTGCTGGAACAGGCGCGCGGCGCCGAACGCGCCGGCTTCGAGGCACTGTGGATCTCCGACCACTACCACCCCTGGGTCGACGCGCAGGGCCAGAGCCCCTTCGTCTGGTCGACCATCGGCGCCCTCAGCCAGGTCTGCCGGCTGCCGGTGACCACCGCGGTCACCTGCCCGACCGTCCGCATCCACCCCGCGGTGATCGCCCAGGCCGCGGCCACCAGCGCGGTGCTGCACGAGGGGCGGTTCGTGCTCGGGGTGGGCAGCGGCGAGGCGCTGAACGAACACATCTTCGGCGACCCGTGGCCGCAGGCCGACGTCCGGCTGGAGATGCTGGAGGAGTCGATCGAGGTGATCCGCAAGCTGTGGACGGGGGACTTCGTCAACCACCACGGCAAGCACTACACGGTGGAGCACGCCCGGATCTACACCCGCCCCGACACTCCCCCGCCGATCTACGTCTCGGGCTTCGGGGCGAAGTCGATCGAGCTGGCCGCCCGGATCGGCGACGGCTACGTGAGCACCATGCCCGACGCCGACATGGTGCGCCGCTTCCGCGACTCCGGCGGCGGCGACAAGCCCTGCCAGGCCGGGTTCAAGGCCGCGTACGCCGACAGCGAGGACGAGGGCGCGCGGATCGCGTACGAGCGGTGGCCCAACGCCGGCGTGCCGGGCGAGCTGTCCCAGGTGCTCCCCTCACCGCGCCACTTCGAGCAGGCCGCGCAGCTGGTCAAGCCCGAGATGATGAAGGAAGCGTTCGTCTGCGGCAGGGACGCCGACGCCCACCTGGAGATGATCGACAAGTACGCCAAGGCCGGCTTCGACGAGATCTACGTGGCCAACACCGGCCCGCACTGGCAGGGCCTGTTCGACCTCTACCAGCGCGAGGTTCTCCCCCGCCTGCGCTGAGGCCCGCGCCCGGGAGCGGGGAGCCGGTGCTCCCGCGGACTCCGGCTCGCCGCCCCGGGGTGCGGATGTAACGGTCCGCCCCGCCCGGTTTCGGCGGTGATCGCCAGGGGTACCTGCGGCCACTGATGAGACTGACCACGCACTCCACGACCCTGCGCCGCGCGGCCAAGAGCCTCTTCGGCTGGACCGCCCTCCGGCCCAACCAGCTGGCCGCCATGCGGGCGGTCATGAAGCGCCGTGACGCCCTGGTGGTGCTGCCCACCGGCGCCGGCAAGTCGGCGATCTACCAGATCCCGGCCAGCCTGATCCCCGGCCCCACGGTGGTCATCTCCCCGCTGCTCGCCCTCCAGCAGGACCAGATCGCCGCGCTCAACGAGCGGCAGCGGCCCGAGCTGCGGGCGGTCCGGATCAGCTCCGACGAGACCGCGGCCCAGCAGGCCGAGGCCATCGAGGAGATCCGGGCGGGCCGGGCGGAGTTCCTGTTCATCACCCCGGAGGCGCTGAGCAACCCGGAGCGGCTCGCCGAGGTCCGCGCGCTCAAGCCGGCGCTGGTGGCGATCGACGAGGCGCACTGCATTTCCGCCTGGGGGCACGACTTCCGCCCGGACTACCTGGCGCTCGGCCACCTGATCGAGGGCATCGGCCGGCCACCGGTGGTGGCGCTGACCGCCACCGCCTCCCCGCCGGTCCGCGACGACATCGTGGCCCGGCTGCGGCTGCGCGACCCCGAGGTGGTGGTGTCCGGGCTGGACCGGCCCAACCTCTTCCTGGAGGTGGCGCACTGCCCCACCGACGACTACCGGTGGCGGCGGCTGCTCGCGGTGCTCCGCGACGACGAGCGGCCCGGCATCATCTACGTGCCGACCCGGCGGGCGGCCGAGGAACTGGCCCAGCGCCTCACCGACGCCGGCTTCCCGGCGCAGTTCTACCACGGCGGGATGCCGACCGGCGCGCGCAATGAGCTGCACGAGGCGTTCCTCGCCGACCAGGTGCCGATCATGGTGGCCACCTCGGCGTTCGGCATGGGCATCGACAAGCCGAACATCGCCTGGGTGGTGCACATGGCGCTGCCCGACTCGCCGGACAGCTACTTCCAGGAGATCGGCCGGGCCGGCCGGGACGGCGCGCCCGCCCGGGTGCTGCTGCTGTGGCGCGCCGAGGACGTCGGTCTCCAGCGCTACTTCAGCGGCGGCCTGCCCGACGAGAACGAGCTGGCGGAACTCGCCGCCCTGCTGCGCAAGCAGGCCCGGACCAAGAAGGAGCTGCGCGAGCTGACCGGCCTCGGGCCGCGCAAGCTCGGCCAGTATCTCTCCCTGCTGGAGCAGGTGGGCGCCGCGGAACCCCGGGCCCGGCAGCGGATCGCCGCCCCCCGGTACGCCCCGGCGGCCGCCGAGTCCGGCCGGGCCGCGCTCGCCGAGGCGGAGCGGCAGCAGACCGTGACCCGGTCCCGGACCGACATGATGCGCGCGTTCGCGGAGACCACCGGCTGCCGGGGGCAGGCGCTGCTGGCGTACTTCGGTGAGCAGATGAGCGAGGTCTGCGGTCACTGCGACAACTGCCACGCCGGCACCAGCGTCCCTTCCGACGGCGCTGTGGGGCCGTTCCCCGTGCACAGCCAGGTGCGCCACCCCGAGTGGGGCGCCGGCCTGGTGCTCAGCTACGAGGAGGACCGGATGACGGTGCTCTTCGACGAGGTGGGCTACAAGACGCTGTCCGTCCGCGTGGTGTCCGAACAGGGCCTGCTGGAGCTGGACTAGCCTGACCCGGGCGCCGCGGTGGCGGCGCCCGTCGACAACGACGACACGGCGAAAGGGGCTTGATCGTGATCGAGCAGCCGGCGTACACCGGGTTCGGTTTCTCCGACGAGGAGTGGGGGCTGCTGGTGGGGCTGCCGCAGTCGGTCCTCGCGGCGGCGGCCGCGGCCGAGTCCGACGGCACGCGGCGCACCATGGCCGAGAACGCCGCCGGGCTGGAGACGATCGCCGCGGGCCGCGAGTCGGCCAGCCCGCTGGTGGCCGCCGTCGCCGGGGAGGTCGTCTCCCGGGTGGGCGACCCGGAGGCCGGCGCGGAGCTGCCGGTCCTCAGCCCCGACGATCCGCAGGCGATGATCGAGGACGTGCTCGGCCGGGCCCGGCAGGCGTCGGCGCTGCTGTCCGGCAGGATCGACGAGGGTCAGGCGGGCGCCTACCGGCACTGGCTCGTGGAGATCGCCGAGCAGGTGGTGGGGGCCGCGGCCACGGGTGGCATCCTGGGCCTCGGCGGCGACGTGGTGAGCGACTCGGAGCGGCGCTTCCGCGACCGGCTCGCGCACGTGCTCAACGACTGACCGGACTGTTAACAGAAGATTTCACGTCCGTCAATGGCGGATATGTCACGCCCCACGAGTGCCAATTCCCGGCCTCGTGGGGCGTCCTGCTGGTGAAGGGTCACGAATCGACGGGGGTCGGGATGGACACGGAACTGAAGCGGCAGGTCTTCGACACGGAGCAGGTGCCCGCCGCCGACCGCTTCGGGCTGTGGCTGGACATGCTCGCCAGCACGCCCGGGCTCATGCGGGTACGCACCGAGCACGCCGAGAACTTCGTGGCCCGCTCGGAGTTCCTCGACCTGGGTCCCATGCAGCTCGTCCGCCACCGCTACCCCTCGCTGGACGGGATCCGGACCCGGAAGCTGATCCAGCGCTCCGACGCGGACTACTACGTGCTCGCGCTGACCCTCGCCGGCACCGGCATCGCGGGCCAGGACGGGCAGCGCGGGGTCTGCCGCCCCGGCGACTTCACCTTCTACGACTGCGCCCGCCCGCAGGAGCTGAGCCACCGCGGCGAGGACGGGGACCAGCCCCTCCGATCGATCGTGGCCTTCATCCCGTACGAGGCGCTGCCGCTGGCGAATCGCCGGCTCGCCCCGCTGTTCGCCGGGCGGATGTCCGGCACCGACGGGATCGGGGCGCTGCTGGCCGACTACCTCATCCGGCTCACCAGCCATCCCGAGCAGTACCACGCGGCGGACGCGGAGCGGCTGGGCAGTGTGGGGCTGGACCTGGTGTCCACCCTGCTGGGCCGGCACCTGGTCTCCGAGGACGCGGTGCCCACCGAGGTGCGGCGGCGGGCCCTGCTGGCCCAGGTGCGCTCGCACGTCCGCCAGTACCTCGGCGACGCCACGTTGAGCCCGCAGTCGATCGCCGACGCGCACCACATCTCGGTCCGGTCGCTGCACCGGCTGTTCGAGGCCGAGGAGACCACGGTCGCCGCGTACATCCGGGACGAGCGCCTGGCGCGGTGCCGGCGGGACCTCGCCGACCCGGCACTGGGCGACCTGCCGATCCAGCTCGTCGCCGGCCGCTGGGGCTTCCGGGACAAGGCCCACTTCAGCCGGGCGTTCCGGGCCGCGTACACGGAGACGCCGCAGGCGTACCGGGCGCGCCATCGGGAACCGGCACGGATCGTCAACACGGCGGCGTCCGGAGTCAACTCCGGCGGGACATACTGAGTGCGGGCCGGCCGGGCGACCGGCGCGGCCCACTGGTATCGGGGGGCCGCGGCGAGGCGCCCGCGGCGGTTCCGTCGCGGGCGGCCGCCCGGTGGCCCTTCGAGGGGCCACACCGGTTTCCGGCCCTGCCGTGATTCCCCCCAGGACCGACGGCGGGGCCGGTCAGCCCGCCTCCTCCTCCAGCAGCACCAGGACGGCCTTCTCCACGGCCTCGCGCGGCATGTCCGGCTGCACCGGTGCCAGCACGCCGTCGTGGTAGAGGTCGACCACCCGCGGATCCACGTAGGACGTCCGGGCCACGGTGGGGGTGTTGCCGAGCAGCTCGGCGACCGAGCGCATCACCGTCGCCACCGCCCGCCGGCGGGCCGTCGTGGAGCCCTGCGGGCCGACCGTGGCCAGCTCGGTGGCGGCCAGCACGGTGGCGTGCCAGGTGCGGAAGTCCTTGGCGGTCATCTCCCCGCCGCTGGCCTCGCGCAGGTAGTCGTTGACCTCGTCGCTGCGCACGTCCCGCCAGGTCTGGCCGTCCCAGTAGCCGAACAGCCGCTCCTCGGCCCGCCGCCGCCGGCGCAGGTTGGTCAGCACCCGGCACAGCTCCGGGTCCTCGATCCGGCGGACCTGCTCGATGCCGCCCTTCGCCGGGAACTCGAAGACCACGCAGCCGCCGCGCGAGCGGGCGTGCTCGGGACGCAGGGTGGAGACGCCGAAGGTGGCGTCCTCGCCGGTGGCGTACTGGTCGCTGCCGACCCGGAACATGCCCATGTCGAGCAGCCGGGCGACGGTGGCCAGGATCCGCTCCCGCCGCAGCCCGCGCAGCGCCAGGTCGTGCTCGACCCGGTCGCGCAGCCCGGGCAGCCGGTGGGCCACCTGCAGCACGTGGTCGAACTTGGCCTCGTCCCGCTTCTCCCGCCACTTCGGGTGGTAGAGGTACTGCTTGCGCCCGGCCGCGTCGATCCCGGTGGCCTGGATGTGCCCGTTCGCGTGCGGCGAGATCCACACGTCCCGCCAGGCCGGCGGGATGACCAGCTCGCGCAGCCGGGCCAGCTCGTCGGGGTCGCGCACCGCCTCGCCCTTCGCGTCGACGAAGAGCCAGCCCTTGCCGCGCCGCCGGCGTCCGTACCCCGGCCTGCCCGGATCACTACGCCGCAATCGCACGGGAGACCCGCACCGCCCGTTCCGCCTCGTCCACGGCGGCCACCACCTCGTCGACCCCGATGGCCGCCAACGTCGGGTGGGTTCCTACCCCACCGGACGCGGCCCAATCCCGGTCGATCCCGTCGTGGGGCGTGCACCCGAGCACCCGGTGCCGGGGCCGGTCGGGCGGGGGGCCCCAGTGTGCCGGCGGCACCGGCCCGAAGAGCACCACCGAGGCGGTGCCGTAGCCGGTGGCCAGGTGCGCGACGCCGGTGTCCCCGCTGACCACCAGCCGGGCGTCGGCCACCAGCGCGGCCAGCTCGGCCAGCCCGGTCCGGCCGGCGAGCACCGCGTCCGGGGTCAGCCCCGCGTCCCGGGCCACCCGGGCGGCCAGGTCCCGCTCGTCGGTCGAGCCGGTGAGCACCACCCGGTGTCCCCGGGCGGTGAGGATCCGGGCCAGGGTGGCGAAGCGGCCGGCCGGCCAGCGCTTCGCGGGAACCTTGCTGCCGGGGTGCAGCACGGTGACGCCGGCCGGGTCCGCTGCGGCGGCCGGGCGGCGCAGCGCCAGGTCGCCGGGGTCGGCCGGGAGGCCGTACCAGTGCAGCAGCCGGCACCAGCGCCGCACCTCGTGCTCCTCGTCGTCCCAGGCCGGCCCGGCCAGGTGCCCGGCCTCGGTGTTGCGGTGGGCGAGCAGCCGGCCCGGCCGGGCCGCGGCGAGCATCCGGTGCGAGGCCGGACCCCGCCCGTGCAGGTTCACCGCCACCTCGGGCGGCGGGCCGGGCCATGCCGGCCGGTCGGCCAGCCCGGCGGTCGGCAGCACCCGGTCGACCGCCCCGGTCAGCTCGGCCAGTGGCGCCAGCCAGGCCGGCGCGGCCAGCACCAGCTCCCGCCCCGGGAAGCCGGCCCGCAGGCCGCGCAGCGCCGGGACGGCGGTGGCCAGGTCGCCGACCCCGAGCGCCCGCAGCACGAGGATCACGGGTACGACGACTCCTGCTGCGCGCAGACCACCATCTCGCGTACGGCGCAGCCGGCCGGCTGGGCGAGGGCGAACATCACCGCGGCGGCGGTGTCGGCCGGCTCGTTGAGGACCGCGTCCGGCCCCGGGCGGTACTGGGCGTCCCGCTCGTCGAAGAAGGCGGTGCGCATGCCGCCCGGGATGAGCAGCGTGACCCCGACCGCGCCGGCCAGCTCGGCGGCGAGCGCCCGGGTGAAGCCGACCACCCCGAACTTCGCCGCGCAGTACGCGGTCGCGTCGCTGACCGCCTTCACCCCGAGCGTGGAGGCGACCGTGACGATGGTGCCCCGCGACGCCTCCAGGTAGGGCAGCGCGGCCCGGATGACCGCGGCGGTGGCGAGCAGGTCCACCGTGACGATCCGCTCCCAGGTCTCCGCCGGCACGTCGATGAGCTTCCCCGGCACGTCCATGCCGGCCGCGGTCACCACCGCGTCCAGCCCGCCGGAACGTTCCGCGAGGTCCCGGGTGGCGGCCTCGGCGGCCCGGGTGTCGGCCAGGTCGCACTCGACCCAGGGCACCCCGTCGGCGGGCCGCTGCCGGTCCAGCACCAGGGGACGGCCGCCCGCCCGGGCCACCGCGGCGACCACCGCCGCGCCGAGCCCGCTCGACCCGCCGGTGACCAGGACGGTGGGGCCCGCCCCGGGTGGACTGCTGCTCATGCCGCTCCCTCCGCCGTGGATCTGACGACCGCCGGGACGGCCCCCGCGGGCCAGCCCGCCGTGCCGCGCCCGGCCCGGGCCGCCGCGATCATGTCGGTGGTGGACCGCCCGTCGAGGTACGGCACGACCACCGTGTGCCCGCCCCAGCGGGCGAGGATCTCCGCCTCGGGGAGGGTCTCCGCGCCGCCGCCGCTGGCGTAGTCGCCGCCCTTCACCCAGATGTCCGGGCGCAGCCAGGACAGCGTCGCGCGCGGGGTGGGCTCGTCGAAGATCAGCACGGCGTCGACGCAGCCCAGCGCGGCGAGCAGCCGGCCCCGGTCACCCTGCGGGACGACCGGCCGCTCCGGCCCCTTCAGCCCGGCCACACTGGCGTCCGAGTTGAGGCAGACCACGAGGCAGTCGCCGAGCTGCCGGGCCGCCTGGAGGGTCGCCACGTGCCCGGCGTGCAGCAGGTCGAAACAGCCGCCGGTGGCCACCACCGTGCCGCCGGCCGCGCGTACCCGGGACACCACCTCGCCGGCCGCGGCGGCGCCGATCCGGTCCCCGCCCCCCACGACCACCGCCGGGGCGGCGGCCCGCACCGGGGCGGGCAGCGCGGTGGCCACTCCCCCGCCGGCCACGTACGCGGACGCCTCGGCCACCGCCTCCTGCACCGCCTCGGAGACCAGCGCGCCCCCGGCCAGGGCCAGGGTGGCCGCCGCGGCGAACCGGTCGCCCGCGCCGCAGGTGTCCCCCTCGGCGGCCGGGGCGGGCACCACCAGCGGGGTGGAGCCGGCGTGGCAGAGCAACGCGCCGTCCCCGCCCAGGGTCACCGCCACCGCGGCGGCCTGCCAGCGCCGGCGCAGCGCCTGCGCGCCCCGGGACGCGGTGACCAGCCGGGACGCGCCCGGCGGCGCCTTGGCCAGCTCGCGTGCCTCGGACTCGTTCGGCGTGGCCAGGCTGACGCCGGGCACCGCGGCCGGGCCGCGCGGGTGCGGGTCCCAGACCACCGGCGCCCGGGTCGCGGCGAGCGCGGCACGCAGGGCGGGGTGCCGGGCGACTCCCCGGCCGTAGTCGCTGACCAGCACGGCGGAGGCGGTGGCGAGCAGGCGCAGCACGGCCTCGCTCGGCTCGCCCGGCTCGCCGGCCGGCCCGCCCCGGTCGTGGCGCAGCAGCACCCGGCCGCGCGCCCGCAGCCGGATCTTCTCCGGGGTGGCCCCGGCCAGCGGCAGCGCGTACAACTGCACGCCGGCCGCGGCGAGCAGGGTGCCCAGCCGCGCCCCGCCCGCGTCGTCGGCGACCGCGGTGACCAGCGCGACCTCGGCGCCCTGCGCGGCGGCGAAGACGGCGGCGAGGCCGGCGCCGCCGGGGCGGTCGACGTGCGTGGTCTCCTCGAGCACCGGCACCGGGGAGTCCGGGCAGAGCCGGTTCACCACCCCCTCCACGTCCCGGTCCAGCAGGGTGTCACCGAGCACCACCACGGGTCCCGTCATGCTCGACCTCCTCATCGGGCCTGCACCTCCCCGTCCGGGCTGTCGCCGAGCACCACCTCGACGCCGGCGCGCACCGTGTCGGCCGGCGTCGTCTCCGCCCCGCGGGCGGCGAGCGCCGCCGGCAGCGCCCGGTCGACGTACTCGCAGAGGACGTGGGTGGCGACCAGGTGCAGCTCCTGCACGACCTGGCTGTCCGGCGAGTCGATGGCGAGCGTCTCGTGGCACTCGCCGGCGAGCGGGTTGGGGGCGGGGCCGGTGAAGGCCCAGCAGCGCAGGCCGGTGTCGTGTGCGGCGCGGGCGGCGGTGAGCAGGTTGGTGCTGGTGCCGCTGGTGGACAGGAGCAGGAGGATGTCGTCGGGTCGGCCGTGGGCGCGGACCTGGCGGGCGAAGATCTCGTCGTAGCCGTAGTCGTTGCCGATGGCGGTGAGGGCGGAGGTTTCGGCGTGCAGGGCGATGGCGGACAGCGGTTCGCGGTCGTCGCGGAGTTTGCCGACGAGTTCGGCGGTGAGGTGTTGGGCCTCGGCGGCGCTGCCGCCGTTGCCGGCCACCAGCAGCCGCCCGCCGGTGGCCAGCCGGTGCGCCAGATCCCCGCCCCAGCGGGCCAGCAGCAGCTCCGCGTCGCGCAGCGGCAGCAGCGCGGCGGCCAGCCGGGTCAGGTGGTCCTCCAGGACCGTCCCCCCGACGGCCGGAGTGGGCGCCGCCATCAGGCGACCACTCGGGTGGGCCGGCGCACGGTGGCCACCTCGGCGTACAGCTCGCCGAGGCGATCGGCCGTGGTGGACCAGGAGTAGCGGGTGCGGGCCCGTTCCAGGGCCGCGGTGGCGTAGGCGAACCGGCGGATCCGATCGCCGAGCAGCCCGCGGATCGCCGCGCCGAGGGCCGCCGGGTCGCGGGCGGGCACCAGGTCACCGGTCCGGCCGGGCACCACCGTGTCGATCAGCCCGCCGACGGCGGTGCCGATCACCGGTACCCCGCACGCCATCGCCTCCAGCGGGGTGAGCCCGAACGGCTCGTACCAGGGGGCGGCCACCAGCACGTCCGCCGACCGGTACCAGCGCCCCATCTCCTCCCGGGGCACCGCCCCGATGAGCTTCACCCGGTCGGCGATTCCCCGGGACGCGGCGAGCGCCCGCAGCCGCAGCGCGTACGGGTCGGTCTCCAGCAGCCCGGCCGGCGGGCCGCCGACCACCACGCACTCGGCGTCCGGCACCAGCGCGGCGGCCCGGATGACGTCCTGGAAGCCCTTGCGTTCGACCAGCCGCCCGACGGTGAGGATCCGGGGCCGGGTCCCGTCCCGGTCGGCGACCGGCCCGAGCGGCGCGAAGGTGGACAGGTTCACCCCGGACGGCACGACGGTCATCCGGGACCGGGGCACCCCCATGCGGACCAGCTCGGCGACCTCGTCCTGGCACTGGGCGACCACGCGGTCGACCGCGCGACCCAGCCGGCGCTCGTGCGCGATCCGGCCCGGTGGGCTGGTGTCCTGCGCGCCCTGGTGCCGCCGCTTGACCGTGCCGAGCGCGTGGTACGTCTGGACCACCGGCACCCCGGTGCGCCGCGCGGCGGCCAGGCCGGCCAGGCCGCTCATCCAGAAGTGCGCGTGCACCACCTCGGGCTGCCAGTCGCCGCTGCGCCACCGCTCGGCCAGCCACTCCCCGAACGCCGGCATGTACGGCAGCAGGTCGTCCTTCGCCACCGGCTCGGCCGGCCCGGCGGGCACGTGCACCACCTCGTACCCGTCCGGGGCGCGGACCGTCACCGGCAGGTCCACCGCGTCGAGCCGGGTGTACACCCGGACGTCGTGACCGGCGGCCACGAGCGCGGCGGAGAGCTCCGCGACATGCGTGTTCTGGCCGCCGGCGTCCTCCCCGCCGAGGACGGCGAGCGGGCTGGCGTGTTCCGAGATCATCGCGATGCGCATACTTCCTCCTCCAGCAGCCGGTCCCAGTCGGCGAGGAAACGCTCCAGGCCGTAGCGGTCGCGGGCGGCGGTCCGGGCCGCGACGCCCGCCCGGCGGGCCGCCGCAGGATCGTCCAGCAGCCCCCGGGCCGCGTCGACCAGCACGTCGACCCGGGTGGAGAGGGCGCCGGCGGACGGCGGGACCGCCTCCACGGCCTCGGTGGTGGCCAGCGCGACCACCGGCATGCCCATGGTCATGGCCTCGACGAGGCTCAGCCCGAGCGAGGTCCACCGGCACAGGTGCAGGTACGCCCGCCGCTTCGCCAGCTCGGCGTGCATGGCGTGCTGGGGCACGTCGTCGTGGCTGGTCAGCCGGTCCGGTGGCAGGCCCAGGTGCTCGGCCAGCCCGGCCACCCTCATGCCGTAGACGTCCAGCGGGGCGAGTTCGGCGAACCGGGCCAGCAGGTCGGTGCCGGTGACCCGCCAGCGGCGCACCGGCTCGTTGATGACCACGGCGAGGCGCTCCAGCTCCCCGGTCCACTCGACGGCCGGGGCGACCACCCCGTGCTCGACCACCGCCGTCCGGGTGCCGCCGTTGTCCCAGAACAGCTCGTTGAAGTGGGTGACGTGGGTGAGCAGCAGGTCGTCCCGGTCGGCCATCGGGTGCCGGCTGTTCGGCACGTCGCCCTTCGGCGTGTTGTGCTCCACGTAGATCGCCGGCACGTCCCGGCCGACCCGCCGGCCCAGCCACTCGCAGGCCAGGTCGAACTCCTCGGGCCGCTGGAGCAGCACCACGTCCACGTCGGCGCGGCGCAGCTCCGCCGGGGTCACCTCGACGGCGCTGTCCGGCCACGGGTAGGTCCGCGCCCGGCCCAGCCCGTACGCGCCGCGGTCCGGGGTGACCGGCACCAGGTAGCGGTGTTTGCCGTGCACGAACGACGTGGTCCAGGAGCCGTGCACGTGCCAGACCAGGACGTTCATCCGACCACCCCGCCGGGGACGGTGATCAGCGGCTCCGGCGCGTCGGCGGGCACCCCGAGCAGCCGCAGCGCCTCCAGCACCCGGCCCGGCTCGACGGCCGAGAGGCAGGGGTGGCCGGGGACCGGGCAGCGAGTGGCCCGGGTGTCCCGGCAGGCCGCCCCGGCGTCGCCGAGCCGCACGGTGGGCACCCGGTAGGGCCCCCACTGCCCGAACGGGACGGTCGGGGCGAAGAGGCTGACCACGGGCACGCCGAGCGCCGCCGCCAGGTGCGCCGGCCCGGTGTTGCCGACCACCAGCGCGCCGGCCCGGGCGATCACCGCGGCCAGTTCGCCGAGGCCGGTGCGCCCGCCCAGGTCGAGACCGCCGGCGGCGGCCACCTGCGCGGTCAACTCCCGCTCGTCGGGCCCGCCGGTGACGACCACCCGGTAGCCGGCGGCGCTGAGCACCCGGACGATCCGGGTGGCCAGCTCGAAGGGGCAGGCCCGGGTCTCCACGGAGGAGCCCGGGTGCAGCACCACGTAGCCCGGCTCACCGGCGGCCGGCGCGGGCGGCAGCCGGTCGGGGCGCAGCCGCAGCCCCGGCTCGTCGCCGTCGGGCAGCGCGAAGCCGGCCGCCGCGGCCAGCGACAGGGCCCGCTCCGGCTCGGGCACCCCGACGGGCACCCGGTGTCGCACGTCGAGCAGGGCGCCCGGGTAGTCGTCGCTGATCGCGCTGATCCGCGGCACCCCGGCCATCCGGAGCAGGAGCGCCAGGGGCAGCGCCGACTGGTGGAAGGAGGTGAAGACGACGGCCTCCTCCGCGCCGACCGCCGCGAGCCGGTCGACCAGGGCGCGCAGCCCGGCCGGGTCGACCGGCGGGGCCGGGGCGTCGATCCAGGGCAACGGGCACTCGATGATCTCGTCGACGCCGGGCAGCAGCTCCGCCGCCGCCCGGCCGCGTGGCCCGCAGAGCAGCACCACCCGTTCCGCCCCGGCCGCCACCGCGCGGATCCCAGGGCCGGTGACCAGCACGTCGCCGGCCGCGTCGCTGCGCGCCACCAGCACGGTGCCCCGGCGGGGCGCCGGCTCCGGCGCGGCCACCAGCCGCATGCGGCTGAGGATGGTGCTCACGGCGTCCGGCAGGTCGGCGGCGACGGCCGGCGCGGCCGCCACCTCGGCGGCCCGCGTGGCCGGGGTGGGCACCATGATGCCGGCGGCCCCGGCCGCCGCGGCGGCGGCCATGTCGGCACCGATGTCGCCGACCAGGACGCAGTGGGCCGGCGCGGTGCCGAGCGCCCGGGCGGCGGCGTGCACCAGCCCGGGGGCCGGCTTGCGGCAGGCGCAGCGGTCCGGCTCGCCGTGCGGGCAGATCTGCCAGCAGTCGAAGGGGCCGAGCAGCTCCTCCACCCGGGCGTTGACCCGGCGCAGGTCGTCCGGGGTGAAGCAGCCCCGGGCCAGGCCGGACTGGTTGCTGACGACCGCCAGCCGCAGCCCGGCCGCGCGCAGCCGGTCCAGCGCCTCCCGGGCGCCGGGCACCGGCCGGACCTTCTCCGGGTCGCCGTTGTAGGGCACGTCCTCGATCAGTGTGCCGTCCCGGTCCAGCAGCACCGCGTCGTACAGGCCGGACGGGAACCGGTCAGCACCCGGGTCAACCCGGGCTGACCTGCACTGATCCCGCTCGTGGTCCCGTCGCACGGGCGGCGGGTTCCCGACCCCCCGAGGAGTAAACATCAACTTCGGCGGAGCAGCCTCCGCCGGTGCCGCACGCCCGGCGCGCCCCGCGCTGCCGCCGGCCCGGTCCGGCGTTACCCGCCGCCCCCGAGAAGCTAACCCGGCCGCTCGTTAGCACAGGTCCGGGCCGGGGTACGGGGTTGCGGTGGCGATTGTGGAGAAAGTGATCGACGCGCCCCCGCAGCAGGTCTTCGACGTGCTCGCCGACGGGTGGACGTACAGCGACTGGGTGGTGGGCACGGTGCACGTCCGGAACGTGGACGACACCTGGCCCCGGGTGGGCAGCAAGCTGCACCACAAGGCCGGCCCGTGGCCGTTCTCGCTCCAGGACACCTCCACCGTGCTGGAGTGCGACGCCCCGCACCGGTTCGTGGTGCGGGCCGGGCTCTGGCCGGCCGGTGAGGCGACCGTGGTGTTCCGGCTCGAACCGCTGCCCGACGGCCGGACGCGGGTCACCCTCGGCGAGGACTTCGCCGCCGGGCCGCTGCGCTGGATCCGGAACAAGCTCAACGACCTGGTGCTGCACCAGCGGAACAGGGAGACGTTGAGCCGGCTCGCCGACATCGCCACCCGGCAGAAGGCGGACCGGTGACCCAGCGGGTGGTGGTCACCGGGGCGAGCGCGGGCGTGGGGCGCGCGGTGGCCCGGGCGTACGCGGCCCGCGGCGCGCGGCTGGCCCTGCTCGCGCGGGGCGCGGCCGGACTGGTCGCCGCCGAGCGGGACTGCCGCCGGCTGGGCGCCGCCGACGTGCGCACCTACCGGGTGGACGTCGCCGACGCGGGCGCGGTGCAGGGCGCCGCCGACGACGTGGTGCACCACTACGACGGGCTGGACGTCTGGATCAACGACGCGATGGTGTCGGTGTTCGCGCCGGCCTGGGAGATCACCGCCGCCGAGTTCCGCCGGGTCACCGAGGTCAACTACCTGGGCACCGTACACGGCACGCTGGCCGCGCTGCGCCACATGCGCGCCCACGGCCGCGGGGCGATCGTGCAGGTGGGCTCGGCGCTGGCCTACCGGGGCATCCCGCTGCAGTCGGCGTACTGCGCGAGCAAGCACGCGGTGCAGGGCTTCAACGACTCGCTCCGGGCCGAACTGCTGCACGACTGCCCCGGCGTGAAGCTGTCCATGGTGCAGCTCCCGGCCGTCAACACCCCCCAGTTCTCCTGGTTACGCACCCGGCTGCCCCGGCATCCGCAGCCGGTGCCGGTGCCGCCGATCTTCGCGCCCGAGGTGGCCGCGCGGGCGGTCGTCTGGGCCGCCGACCGCGGGCCGCGCGAGCTGAACGTGGGCGGCCCGACGTGGCGGGCCCGGCTGGGCAACGTCCTCTTCCCCGGGCTGCTGGACCGGAAGCTGGCCCGGGACGGCTACGACAGCCAGCAGACCGACGCGCCGATCGACCCGGCGACCTGGCGTGACAACCTGGACCGGCCGGGCGACGACGAGCGGGACCGGGGCGCCGAGGGTGTCTTCACCGACTCGGCCCGTCGGCGCTCGGCCGCACTCTGGGTGAGCACGCACAAGCCCGCGGTGTCCGTGCTGGCGATCGGCGGGCTGCTCACGGCGGCCGGCGGCTTGGCCCGCCGGTTACGCTGACCGACCACGCGGGCGACCCCTCCGGAATCCTCCGGGCGGGCGTCTGTGCGGACCGCGCGGAGGGTACTGGCTACCCTCTCAGGTGAACCTGTCGGCCGACCGAGGATGTCCGTGATGATCGAACCCGTGCAGTTGCCCTCCCCGTGGCGCGACGCACGCCTGACCGTCGTCGTTCCGACCTACAACGAGGCGGGCAACCTCCCGGTGCTGGTCGAGCGCCTCCTCGCGCTGCCGCTGCCGGGGTTGAAGGTGCTCGTCGCGGACGACAACTCCCCGGACGGCACCGGGGAGGTCGCCGACAAGTTGGCCATCGAGCACCCGGACCGGGTGCTCGTGGTGCACCGTCCGGGCAAGGAGGGCCTCGGCCGGGCGTACGTGGACGGCATGGGGCGGGCGCTCGACGACGGCGCCGAGTACGTGGCGCAGATGGACGCCGACCTGTCGCACCCGCCGGAGGCGCTGCCCGGCATGCTCGGCGCACTGCTCTCCACCCAGGCCGGCGTGGTCATCGGCTCGCGCTACGTGCCGGGCGGCGAACTGGACGAGAACTGGCCGCTCTACCGGCGTGCGCTCAGCGGCTGGGCCAACCTCTACGTGCACACCCTGCTGCGGGTGCGGATCCGCGACCTGACCGCCGGCTTCAAGATCTGGCGGGCCGACGCGTTGCGCGCCATCGGCCTGGAGCGGGTGCAGTCCAACGGCTACAGCTTCCAGGTGGAGATGCACTACCTGGCCACCAAGCTGGGGCACACGATCCTGGAGGTGCCGATCCGCTTCGAGGAGCGCCGCGAGGGCGCCTCGAAGATGACCACCGCCACCAAGATCGAGAGCGCGCTGATGCCGTTCAAGCTGCGCACCCGGCACCGCAACCTGGACACCTGACCGGCGCTCGCCGTTCGCACGGACACTGGCCTCACGCTGCGTCATTGTGACGCAGCGTGAGGCTTTGTCGTCGGGCCACCGCGATCTCACACCGCCTTTGCTCTGCAGCCATGACCGCAGCACCCGTCCCACCTGCGCGGCGGGGAACACCCCGGCCGCCGCGCCGGCCGCCGGCCGACACCCTGCGTGACCGCTGCGTATGCGGCTGCAGAGCAAAGGCGGTGTGGGAGGGATGCTGGCCGGCGGGCGTCGGTCACCATCGGTGACGGGAAGCGAAGAATGCGCCCTGGTCAGCGGTAGACGCTGCGGTGAGCGGCGCCGATCACGCCCGCGTACAGGTCGCCGGTGAGCAGGCGGTCGCGGGCCAGGGCGGCCCGGGCGGCGTTCGCGCCGGGCGCGCCGTGCACCCCACCGCCGGGATGCGCCGAGGCGCTGGCCAGGTAGAGCCGGTCCACCGGGGTGTCCGCGCGGCCCAGGCCGGGGATCGGCCGCAGGAACAACTGCTGGTACGCGGCCGCGGTGCCGCCGCCCAGCGCGCCGCCGACCAGGCTCGGCTCGGCGGCCTCCAGGTCGGCCGGACCGGCCACGTGCCGCCCGACGACCAGCGAGCGGAAGCCCGGGGCGGCCTCCTCCAGCACCTCCTCCATCCGCTCCACGTGCCCGATGACGTCCTCGGCCCGCCAGTGCCGGCGGAACGGCAGGTGGGTGTACGACCACAGCGACTCGGTGCCCGGCGGGGAGTGGCTCGGGTCGGCCACCGACATCTGCCCCACCAGCAGGAACGGGTCCCGGGGCACCTCGCCGCGAGCCAGCGCCCCCGCGTAGGCGGTGAGCCCGTCCAGGTCGGCGCCCAGGTGCACGGTGCCCGCGCCGGCGACGGCCCGGTTCTTCCACGGCACCGGCGCCGAGAGCGCCCAGTCCACCTTGAGCGTGGAGCCGTCCCACCGGAAGTGCGCCAGGTCCTCGACCAGCCGGGGCGGCAGCGCCGCCGGGCCGACCAGGTCCAGGTAGAGCGCCGGGGCGGGGACGTCGGCGACCACCGCCCGCCGCGCCCGCCAGTCGGTGCCGCCGACGGTGCGCACACCCATGGCCCGGCCCCGCGCGGTGAGCACCCGGTCGACGCGGGCGCCGTACTCGATGCGGCCGCCCCGCTCGACCAGCCGGGCGACCAGCGCGTCGGTGATCCGCTGCGCGCCCCCCACCGGCACCGGCCAGCCCACCTGCTGGCCGAGCATGGCGAGCAGCCAGCCGTACACGCCGGACCCGGCCTCCTCCGGTGACAGGTCGGTGTGCAGGGCGCAGCCGGCCAGCAGCGCGGGCCCGCCCTCGCCGGCGAAGAGCTCCTCGCCGAGCTTGCGCACCGGCACCACGAGCCGGCGGGCGAGCCGCAGCGCGCCGGAGATCCGGAGCCGGCGCAGGAGGGTCAGCCCGCCGCGCACGGGCGGGAACGGACTCGTGATGGTGTCCAGCATCGGCTCGGCCACCTGGCACCAGTCGGCGTACGCGTGCCGCCACCGGTCGCCGTCGCCGGGGGCGAACGTCTCCAGGGATGCGGCGGTGGCGTCCAGGTCCCGGTTGACCACGGCCGCGCGCCCGTCGGGCAGCAGGTGGGCCAGCACGTCCGGGGCGTGGGTCCAGGTCAGCCCGTGGCGCTCCAGGCCCAGGCCGGCGAGCACCGGCGAGGCGTAGCCGAGGGGATAGAAGGAGCTGTAGAGGTCGCTGAGGTAGCCGGGAGCGGTCACCTCGGCGGAGCGCACCGCCCCGCCAGGGACCTGGGTCGCCTCCAGCACCAGCACGTCCCAGCCCGCGTCCGCCAGCAGGTTCGCGGCCACCAGACCGTTGTGCCCGGCCCCGATGACGACGGCGTCCGCGGTGGAAATCATCCGATCCGCCTACCCGGCCGGTTACCGGGCGAAACGCGTTTGCCTCGCCCGGGTCGGGGCATCCACCGCCGCATGTACACGGTTGCGCAGCTCATAGGTGGAGTCTGGGGTGCCGGGGGTTCGGGGGGCGAGCTGGTCGTACACGATCCGGCCGACGGTTCCCCGGTGACCACCGTGCCGGTGTCGACGGCGGACGAGGTGGCCAAGGCCGTCGAGGCGGCCCGGGGCGCGGCGGCGGAGTGGGCGGCCACCGCCCCGGCGGAACGGGCGGCGGCGCTGCACCGTGCGGCGGATGCGGTCGAGGCCGTCGCCGACGAGCTGGCGCAGGCCACCACGGCGGAGATGGGCAAGCCGCTGGACGACGCGCGCGGTGGCGTGGCGGCGGGCATCGGCACGCTGCGACAGTACGCCGAACTCGGCCCGGTGCGCGGCGGCCGGACCCTGCACGGCGCCCCCTCCGCGCTGGACTTCATGGCCCCCGAGCCGCGCGGCGTGGTCGCCGCGATCACCCCGTGGAACGACCCGGTGGCGGTCTCCTGCGGCCTGCTCGGCGCGGCCCTGGTCACCGGCAACGTGGTGCTCCACAAGCCCAGCGAGCGCACTCCGGCGACCGGCTGGCTGCTGGCCCGGGCCCTGGACTCGGCGCTGCCGGCCGGGGTGCTGTCGCTGCTCACCGGCGGCCCCGAGGTGGGCGCGGCGCTGGCCGCCCAGGAGGTGGACGTCGTCGCCCACGTCGGTTCCACCGCCACCGGCCGGGCGATCGCCGCCGCCGGCGCACGCACCGGCGCGAAGGTGCTGCTGGAGAACGGCGGCAGCGACCCCCTCGTGGTGGACGCGGACGTGGATCCGGTCTGGGCGGCCGAGCAGGCCGCGCTGGGCTGCTTCGCCAACGCCGGGCAGATCTGCGTCGCGGTGGAGCGGATCTACGTGCACCGGGACGTGGCCGAGGACTTCGTCGACGCGCTGGTGGAGCGGGCCGAGGCGCTCGCCGTGGGCCCGGGCCGGGACCCGGGGACCCAGCTCGGGCCGCTGGTCGACCGACGGCACCGGGACCACGTGCACGGGCAGGTCACCGCAGCGGTGGCCGAGGGGGCACGGCTGCGCACCGGCGGCAGCGTGCCGGACGGGCCGGGGGCGTTCTACCCGGCGACGGTGGTCAGCGACTGCCGGCACGAGATGGCGCTGGTCCGTGACGAAACCTTCGGGCCGGTCGCCCCGGTGGTCGTGGTCGACTCGTTCAGCGAGGGGCTGCGCTGCGCGGCCGACTCACCGTACGGGCTGGCCGCCACGGTGCTGACCGGCTCGATGAGCCACGCCCACCGGGCCTGGCGGGAGCTGCCGGTGGGCACCGTCAAGGTCAACGCGGTGTTCGGGGGCGCGCCGGGCGGCGCCGCGCAGCCGCGCCGCGGCAGCGGCCAGGGCTTCGGGTACGGCCCGGAGCTGCTCGACGAGTTCAGCACCGTGAAGGCGGTGCACATCGAGGCGCCGGGCGGCGGCCACTGGTGAGCGGCACGACGGGAGCCCGGGACCTGCGCGGTCCCGGGCTCCCGCGTCGTGGACGGCCGGTCAGCGGCCGCCGCGCGCCTTGCGGGTGGCGTTGTTGTTCGCCTTCTCGATCGCCTTGACCAGCTCGGGCTTGCTCATCCGGGAGCGGCCCGGCACGTCGAGCTTCTTGGCGACCTCCATGAGGTGCTCCTTCTTCGCGTTGGCGTCCACCCCGCCGGCCGTGGGGGCCCGCCGGGCCGGGCCGCCGCCGGCCGCCTGCCGGTCGCTCGGGCCCTTGCGCCCCTTCGGCTCCCAGTGGTCGCCGACCTTCTCGAACTCGTGCTTGACCGCGGCGAAGGCGGTGCGGTGCGCCCGCTCCCCCTCGCCGTACGTGTCGACCGCCGAGTCGTGTGTCTTCTCCCAGGTCCGCTGCGCCTTGTCCGGAGAGCGCTTCAGCGTGCTGGGCAGTACCTCGCGCCCGGGCATCTCGTCCTCCTCCGTCTCCGTGGGATCCTCTACCGATTCCCCCGCCCGTCCGGGGCAAACGGCGCCGGTTTGTCGAGTTCGCCCACCGGGTACCGCCCGGGCCACCTGCCGGAGGTGCGCCCGGCGGTGGAGGAGGCGGTCATGACGGCGACGACGGATGCGGCGGCCGGTGGCCGGCAGCGGGCCCGGATCCCCCGCCGCGTGCGCCAGTTGAGCTGGGCCACCTGGCGCGGGGTGCTGTTCCGCGCCGGGCGCAACTTCGTCAAGGACAACTGCGCCGACTGGGCCGCCGCGCTCACCTACTACGGGGTGCTGGCGCTGTTCCCCTCCACCATCGTGGTGGTCGCCCTGGTCGGGCTGGTCTCGGACGGGCCGCGCACCGTGGACACCGTGATCGACCTGGCCCGGGAGATCGGCGCCGGCTCGGTGGTCGGCAACGACGCGTTCGTCAGCGTGGTGCGCGGCGTCGTGGAGCAGCAGGGCCCGGCGAAGGTGCTGCTCAGCTTCGGTCTGCTCGGCGCCCTCTGGTCGGCCTCCGGCTTCATCGGCGCGTTCACCCGGGCCTCCAACGCGATCTACGGCGTCGAGGAGGGGCGGCCGTTCTACCGGCTGCGGCCGATGCAGATCGGGCTCGCCGCGGTGACGCTGGTGCTGTTCGCCGTGGTGGCCCTGGCGCTGATCGTCAGCGGCCCGGTCACCGACTTCGTGGGTGACCGGCTGCACGCCGGCGGGCTCACCCGCCAGGTGTGGACGGTGGCGAAGTGGCCGGTCCTCGCGCTGGTGGCGATGACCCTGCTGTCCCTGCTGTTCTGGATCGCCCCGAACGTGCGGCAGCCCCGGTTCCGCTGGCTCACCCCGGGCGGCGCGCTGGCCCTGCTGGCGTGGGTGCTGGCCTCGTTCGGCTTCGGCCTCTACGTGGCCAACTTCGGCTCGTACGACGTGACCTACGGCAGCCTGGGCGCGGTCATCGCCTTCCTGGTGTGGCTCTACCTGTCCAACTGCGCGCTCATGCTCGGCGTCCAGGTCAACGCCGAGCTCCAGCGGGGCCGGGTGATGCAGGCCGGCGTCGAGGACCCGAGCGAGCCGGTCCTGCCGCCGCGCGCCCCGGCCGACTCCTGACCGGCTTCGCCTGGTTCGGGGGCCGGTGACCGGCTCCATCGGCCGCCGCCGGTTTACCGGCGGCCCCCTCGGGCATGTCTGTCGCCATGGAACGTGGCAGCAGCAAGCACTCACCCAGGCTCGACGAGCAGATGAGCAGCGAGGTGAACGGCCTCGTCCAGGGGCCGGGCACCGGCGGCTCCCGGGTGGAGGAGCACCGCGTGCCGGAACCGGCCGGGGAGGACCAGCCCGAGGCCACCACGGCCCCGGCGGGCGAGCTGCGCACCGGCGCCCCGAAGGGGATGAGTTCGGAGGACGTGGAGGCCCGCAGCCGCCTCGGCCGCTTCATCACGATGTCCGCCCTCCCGGGCGACCGGGAGGCGCTGGTGGCCAACGCCCGGGAGAACGGGGCGCCGGACGACATCGTGGCGGCGCTGCAGGGCCTGCCCGAGGGCACCCGGTACCAGACGGTGTCCGAGGTGTGGGCCGCCCTCGGGAACAAGAACGAGACGACGCGCTGGTGAGCGGACCGGCCCACGGTCCGCGAGCAGACACCGGCGGGACAGGAGGAACGCTGACATGAGCGGAGTCATGGAACACGTGGACGTGTCCGTCCCGATCCGCACCGCCTACGACCAGTGGACGCAGTTCGAGGAGTTTCCGCACTTCATGGAGGGTGTACAGGAGGTCCGGCAGGTCTCCGACACGATGACCCACTGGACCGTCGAGATCGCCGGCGTGAAGCGCGAGTTCGACGCCGAGGTCACCGAGCAGTTGCCCGACGAGCGGGTGGCCTGGCGCTCCACCGGGGGCACCCAGCAGGCCGGTGTGGTGACCTTCCACCGCCTGGACGAGGGGCACACCCGGGTCACGCTGCAGATGGAGTTCGAGCCGCACGGCGTGGTCGAGAAGGCCGGCGACAAGCTGGGCGTGGTCGACCGCCGGACCAAGGGCGACCTGGCGCGGTTCAAGCAGTTCATCGAGCGGCGCGGTCAGGAGACCGGCGCCTGGCGCGGCACGGTCGACCGGCCGACCCCCTGATCGCCCCCGTACGCGAACCCCGATGGCCGCCGGCGCTCCGGCGGCCATCGCCGCGTCCGGGGCCGTTTGCGATCACCCGGCCCGGGTACGGCAGGGGAATGACCGACAACGACAGCCACGTGTGGCGCGACGAGGAACGCACCCCCCTGCACGAACTGGACCGGGCGATCGCCCGATCGACCCTCGACGGGCAGTCGGACGACGTGACCGGCAACGACGCCGGTGAGGAGGCCGCGTTCGGCCACGGCCCGGAGGCCGTGGACCGGGGTGCCGGCCCCGAGGCCGAACGGCGGGAGATGACCGACGCGGACCGGGCGTACCGGCCGTCGACCACCGGACGGGTCGGCCCGGACAGCATGTGAGCCCGCCCCGGGGCGCCCGGAGTGCGCGCCCCGGGGTTCAGCCGGCCCGGGACGCCGACCGGGCCTGACGGGCGCCGGCGGCGTGCAGGCCGACGAGCGCCACCGCGAGCACCACCAGCGTCGGGCCGAGCGCGGCCACCGAGACCCGGGCCAGCAGCACCCCCACCGCGGCCGGCACCAGAGCGGCGCCCAGGCCGGCCGCCCCGATCTGCAGGCCGATGGTGCGGTCCGCGTGGTCGGGGCCCACCCGTTCGGCCGTGGTCAGGGTGAGCAGCGGGAACACCGGCGCCGCCGCGAAGCCCACCACCAGCAGGCCGGCGACGGTCACCCAGCCCGGGGCGGGCAGCGCGATGAGCACCGCTCCCCCGGCCATGCCGAGCAGGCTGCCGCGCAGCACCCGGGCGCTGCCCAGCCGTTCCGCCACCACCCCCTGCACCACCCGCCCCACGAAGAGGCTCCCCCAGTAGCCGGAGACGCAGAGCCCGGCCACCACGGCGGAGAGGCCTCGCCCGTCGGTGAGCAACAGGAACGCCCACAGCCCGGTGGTCACCTCGATCGCCACGTAGACGGCGAAGGCGGCCCCACCCAGCCACACGGCCGGCAGCCGCAGCGTGGCGCCGATCGGGGTCCGCGGCGCGGCGCCGGCCGGCTCGCCGGGCACCACCTGCGGTGCGAGCGGGTCCGGGGGCAGGCTCGCGCCGGCCGGCGGGCCGGCGCGCCAGAGCCGCACCGTGAGCGCGAACGCGGCGGCCAGGGCGAGCTGGGCGGCGGCCACGAGGGCGTACCCCCAGCGCCAGCTCAGCCCGGCGCCGAGCACCGCGGTCATGATGAGCGGCCCGATGGCCACGCCGAGCCCGAAGAACGCGTGCATCCAGTTCATGTGCCGGGGACCGAACGCGCCGGCCGCGTACGCGTTGAGCCCGGCGTCGATCGCCCCGGAGCCGAGCCCGAGCACCAGCGCGAAGCCGACCATGACGGCGAGCGCGGGGGTGGACGCGTACCCGGTCAGCGCGACGCCGGCCAGCACGGTGCTGCCGGCGAGCAGCCAGCCGACGCCGAGCCGGGCCAGTACGAACCCGGCGAGCACGCTGGAGGTCAGGTAGGCCACGGTGCCCGCCGTGAGCACGACCCCGACCGCCTCGGTCGGCACCCCCAGGTCGCGCCGGATGGAGGGCCAGCCGACCCCGATGAGCCCGTCGGGCAGCCCGAGGCTGACGAAGGCCAGGTAGGCCAGGAGCAGCAGGGCCGGGCGGGGCGGAGCGGGGGCGCGGGACACGAGGCCCCATCCTGCCGAGCCGGCGCGGGCCCCGGTCGACCGGGCCCGCGACCCGTGACGGCACCCTCAGCCGAAACGACAAAAAGTGCGATACGGACGGTCGGGAAAACGGACAGCCCATCCAGAATCGGCCGAACGGCTGACGGCGATGCCCCTGCCCCGCGTAAGACTTTCGGGATGCAACAGGGCTCCGGTTTCCTCTCCCAGCGTCAGCGCCGCCTGGCGTGGCTCGGCTTCCTGCTCGCCGCGATCCAGGCTCCCGTCGCCGCCAAGCTGGTCGACGACAGCTCCTGGCTGTTCAGCCTCGTGGTGGCGCTCATGGTGGCGACCGTGATCGTCGCCGACGACGGCGTACGCCGCACGGCGCAGGCCCGCTCCTCCGACTGATCAGCCCTCGGCGGGGCGCGCCTCGTGCCCCGGCCGCCCCGGGCTGCGGCGGCGTTCCTTCATCTCCGCCTCGTAGAGGTGCCGCCGGCCGCCGACCAGCTCGTCGCGGGCCTGCCGGTCCAGCTCCCGGAAGAGCGCGTAGTACCCGTCATCGAAATCCTCGACGATCTGGAAGGTCCAGCGTCCCGCGATGACGTTGCGGCCCAGCAGGTCCCCCTCGACCCGCGCGGCCAGCTCGGGGTGCCCGGCGGAGCGGAACAGCTCCACGGCGTCGTCGAGCATCAGGTCGGCGTGCCCGATGAGCTGGTGCAGCGAGTAGAGGTGTCCCCGGGCCCGCTCGACGCACTCCAGGGCCTCGCTGAGCTTGCCCAGGGCCTCGACCGTGGCGTCGCTCACGCCGGCCGGCCGGCGGTGCGCCTGGTCCGGTCCGTCCACCTGCTGTCCCATTCCGTTCCTCCGCGGGGTCCCCTGCGCGGTCTGCGCGGTATCCCTTCTGCCCCGCGGCGCGCGGCTCAATCCCGCCGGGCGAGGCAGCCCATCGCCCGGACGACCCGGGCATCGGCCGGTCGGCCGAGGCCGCCCCGCTCCCGGCGGGGCTAGCCTCGGTCACCATGCGTGTGCCGAACAAGCGGGTGGCGACCCGTTCCGCGGCGGTGGCCGCCAGGTCCAGCCTCACCACGCTCACCGCTGCCGTCGGCACCGCCGGCCTCGCCGCGGCCGCCGCCAACCCCGGCCTGCTCGCCGCGGTCGACCAGCACGCCGCCGCCGTCCGCGACAGCCTGCACGGCGACCGCCGCCCGCTGACCGTGGCGACGCTCGCCGGGTACGTTGAGGGTGTGCGGGACGCGGCGCGGGAGCACGGCTGGGAGCCGCCGGTCGAGCCGGTCGACTGGTCCGAGCCGGACTGGCTGCTCACCCGCCTGCTGGCGGTCTGCCTGCTGACCCGCGCGCTGGACCCCCGCGACCTGGCCTGAGACACGGCGGAGGGTGCCCGCGATCGCCCCGCGGACACCCTCGTCGCACCGTTGTCGCTCAGCCGTTCGGCCGGCGGAACTGCTGGGTCTCGTCACCCACGTTGCCGGACCGGTACGTGCCCTGCGCCCCGGACATCGACGACTGCGGCGTGGCCGGGCTGGGCTGGCCGCCCCGGTCGGCCATCTGCCGCTCGTAGTCGCTGCGACCGGCGCCCTGCGCCTCCCGCTGCTGCTTGATCGCGCGGGACTCCTCGGCGGCCCGGTCGAGCCACCGGTCCCAGCGGGCCTGCATGGGCTTCACCAGACCACCACCCACGCCGATGATCAGGATGCCGGCGATGGTGCCGAGGAACGCGATGAGCACCGGCGTGGTGACCGTGGTGGCGATGCCCACCTGGTTCAGCGCGGCGATCACGCCGAGCGCCAGGATGAAGACCGCCGTCAGGTCGGCCAGCACCCGGCCGTACGAGAGCCCACCGAGGGCGCCCGAGACCAGGTCCCGCACCGCGTTGGCGATGGCGGCGGCGATGACCACGATGACGATCGCCACGAAGGCCCGCGGCAGCCACGAGACCACGCCGCGGATCAGGTCACTGATCGCGTTGGGTCCCCACACCCCGAAGGCGAACTGCAGGGTGAACAGCAGGACCGCGTAGTAGGCCAGTTTGGCCAGGATGTCGCTGGCGTCGTACCTCGTGCGTTCGAGCGCGCGTTTGATGCCGCCGCGTTCGACGGCTCGGTCGAATCCCACCCGTTCCAGTGCCGCGTCCACGATTTTGAGGACGGCTCGGGCGATGAGCCAGCCCACCACGAGGATCGCGATGAACGCGATGGCCCTCGGGATGAAGAGCAGCACCGACCTCCAGAAATCGGTCAGGGCGTCACCGATGTCGGCCTGCCCGACCGCGAGGGTTTTCGGCATGTTGTCCCTCCTGTCGCGTGAACTGCGCCGCCCGCATACCCGGTCGCGTCGGCAGCACGCCGGGCCAACCCGGGGCAATTTCCCGACATGACCGGCCGAACCATCCCTGACCTGCACCAACACCCGGGATCGGGCCAGTCTGCGGCCGACGCGCGCCCGTGATCGAAACCTGACCGCCAGGCTCCGGTTAGGCTGCGGTCATGCCAGGCACCGTCGGGCGGGTCCCCACGCCATCAGCCCCCACCCCGGGAGCGGGCGCCGGACCGGGCGCGACCGGATCCGGCGCGGCCACCGCCCTGGCCCACCCGTGGGCGGACACGCCACTCGGCCCGCCGGACGGCTGGGATCCGGCGGTCCGCGCCGTGGTCGACCTGGTGCTGGCCTCCCCGGTGCCGATGGCCCTGCTCTACGGCGAGGACCTGGTCCTGCTCTACAACGACGGGTACGCGGAGCTGATCGGCGACCGGCACCCGGCGGCGCTCGGCCGGCCGGCGGCGGAGGTGTTCGCCGACCTCTGGCACGACCCCGGCGCCGGGGAGGTGGTCACCCGGGTCTACCGGCGGGGCGAGCCCTACCTGGAGCGGGAGGCGGTGCTGCCGGTCGACCGGCAGCATGCCGGTCCCGCCGAGCCGGCGGTGTTCACCCGCGGCTACTCCCCGGTCCGCGACTCCACCGGGCGGATCATCGGCGTGCTCACCGTGGCGGCCCAGACGACCCAGGTCACCCAGCAGTTGCAGAGCCTGAGCGACTTCGCGGCGGCGCTCTCCGGGACCCTCACGCTGGACGACGTCGCCCGGGTCACGCTGCGCTACTGCCTGCACTCCTTCGACGCCGACCGGGTCTCGTTCGTGGTCGACGAGGGCCCCGCCTGGCGGATGGTCCGCCGGGTCCGGGGCGAGCTGCTGGACGAGGCCGACGAGCGGCTGCCGCCGCTGTGGCGGCGGCTGCCCGCCGACTCGGCCTTCCCGATCGCGGTGACCGCCCGCAGCGGCGTGTCGTCCTTCGTCACCGACGGCCAGCCGCTGCGGGACACCGCGGCGGACCGGCACGACCAGAAGGTCCGGGCGCTCGCCTCGCTGCCGCTGCGTTCGACCGTGATCCGCGGCGCGCTGACCGTCGGCTACCAGGCCGCGCATCCGTGGTCACCGGCGGAACGGGCGCTGCTCGCCGCCTCGGCGGAGCTGGTCGGCCAGGCCGCCGAGCGGGCCCGCCGTTTCGAGACCCAGCACGGCACCGCCCAGCTGCTGCAGCGCAGCATGCTCCCGGAGCAGCTGCCCGACCTGCCCCGGCTGCGGATCGCCGCCCGCTACGACCCGGGCGTCGACGGCAACGCCGCCGGTGGTGACTTCTACGACGCGTTCGTGCTGCCCACCGGCGCGCTGGGTGTGGTGCTGGGTGACGTGGCCGGGCACGACGTGCAGGCCGCCGCCCGGATGGGCCAGGTCCGCGCGGCGCTGCGCGCGTTGGCCCTCTCCGATCCCCGGCCGGACGCGGTGCTCGGTGGCCTGGACCGGCTGGTCGCCAGCCTGGGCACCGAGGGGGGCACCCACGAGCTCTTCGTGACCGTGGTGTTCGGGGTCATCGAGGCCGACCGCGAGCGGGTCACCCTGGCCAGCGCGGGCCATCCTGCGCCGCTGATCCGGCGGAGCCCCGCCGAGGGCGACCCGGTCGCCGAGTACGTCGAGGTGCCGCCCGCGCCGCCGCTGGGTCTGGGCGGCCGCCCGCGGACGGTCACCGTGCCGTTCCGCCCCGGCGACACCCTGCTGCTGTTCAGCGACGGGGTGGTCGAGCGGCGCTGGCAGGATCTCACCGCCGGCCTGACCGGGCTGGGCGCGGCGGTGACCGCCGCGAGCAGCGGCGACCCGCGGGCGCTCTGCGCGGTGGCGACCGCCGCCGTTCCGGGCGCCACCGAGGACGACGTGGCCGTGCTGGCCGTGGAGCACGCGGTCAAGCCGAGCCGGTCGGCCGGCATGGAGGTGCCGGCCGAGCCGACCGCGCCGAGCCGGGTCCGGCACTGGATGACCGCCCAGCTCACCGACTGGCAGGTGCCCGAGGCGGTGGTCGGCGCGGCGGTGCTCTGCACCAGCGAGCTGACCACCAACGCCCTGCTGCACGCCGGCACCGCCGCCCGGGTCGAGATCGACCTGAGCCCGGAGCGCCTGCTGGTCTCGGTCGCCGACTCGGGCACCCGCGGTCAGGTGACCCGGGCGCAGACCGACACGCTGAGCAGCCGGGGCCGCGGCCTGGGGCTGATCGAGGAGCTGAGCGACGCCTGGGGCACCGACCCCACGGTGCGCGGTTCGACGGTCTGGTTCGAAATCCTCATCCCGGCCGGGTGAGTCGCGCGTCGGGGGCGACCCGGACGGGTAGGAGGGTGCCATGCCTGACGACAACCGCTGCGGCGTCCTCTTCGACGTGGACGGCACCCTGGTCGACACCACGTACCTGCACACGGTGAGCTGGTGGGAGGCGCTCCGCCAGGGCGACCACCGGGTGCCGATGGCGCGGATCCACCGGGCCATCGGGATGGGTTCGGACAAGCTCCTCGACCACCTGCTCGGCGCGGAGCGGGACCGGGAGGCGGACGGCAAGCTGCGCGACACGCACGACGCCCTGTACGCCGAGTACTGGGAGCGGCTCGTGCCGCTGCCCCGGGCCGTGGACCTGCTGCGCGCCTGCGCGGCCCGCGGGCTGCGGGTGGTGCTGGCCACCTCGGCGGCCGAGCACGAGGTGGCCGCCCTGCGGGCCGCCCTCGACGCCGACGACGTGATCGACACGGTGACCTCCTCGGCGGACGCGCAGGAGAGCAAGCCGGCGCCGGACATCCTGGAGGCCGCGCTGGCCCAGTCGGGCCTGGCCGCCGAGCGGGTCGTGTTCGTCGGCGACTCGGTCTGGGACGTCGCGGCCGCCGGCAAGCTGGGCGTGCCCTGCATCGGTCTGACCTGCGGGGGCACCAGCCGCGGCGAGCTGGCGGGCTCGGGCGCCGTGGCCGTCTACGACGACCCGGCCGCGCTGCTGGACGGCCTCGCCGACAGCGCGATCGCCGCCCTCACCGATCCGGCGAGGTCGGTTCGCGCCCCGCGCCGCGCCGGTGACACGGTGACCGGGGCCACCGGTGAGAAGACGGACACGGAGGTATAGCGGGGACCGCTTCGGGGCACTGGTGACCACCTGCCCGCACCGTGGGCGGCGGAAGGGTGGTGCCGTGGAACCGGTCGATGTCGCGTTCGCCCTGCTGGGCGTCGGTGCGCTGCTGGCGGGGATCCTGCCCCGGGTGCTGGAGCGCCGGCCGCTGTCGATGCCGATCGCGTTCCTCGGCCTCGGCATGCTGGTCTTCGTGCTGCCCACCGGGCTGCCGACCCCGGACCCGCTGCGCTGGCCGGAGCTGACGACGCACCTCACCGAGGTCGGCGTGATCGTCGCGCTGATGGGCGCCGGCCTCAAGATCGACCGGCCGTTGAGCTGGGCGCGCTGGTCGTCGACGTGGCGGCTGCTGGCCGTCGCCATGCCGCTGTGCATCGCCGCCGTGGCGGTGCTCGGCTGGTGGTGGGCCGGCCTGGTGCCGGCCGCGGCGCTGCTGCTGGGGGCCGCGCTCGCCCCGACCGACCCGGTGCTCGCCTCCGACGTGCAGGTGGGCGAGCCGACCGACGTGGAGGACTCGGAGGACGAGGTGCGCTTCGCGCTCACCTCCGAGGCGGGGCTGAACGACGGCCTGGCCTTCCCCTTCGTGTACGCGGCCATCGCGATCGCCACCACCAGCCTCGCCCCGGCGGACTGGCTGGCCCACTGGCTCGCCGTCGACGTGCTCTACAAGCTCGCCGTCGGGGTCGGCGGCGGGCTGCTCGTCGGCTGGCTGCTCGGCAAGCTCTTCTTCCGGGCCCCGAGCCACCTGCGGCTGGCCCGACACGCCGAGGGTTTCCTCGCCCTCGCCGCGACCTTCCTGGCGTACGGGCTGGTCGAGGTGGTCGGCGGGTACGGCTTCCTGGCCGTCTTCGTGGCCGCCCGGGCGATCCGCGCGGCGGAGCGCACCCACGAGTTCCACTCCGTGCTGCACGACTTCGCCGAGCAGGTCGAGCGGCTGCTCACCGTGCTGTTGCTGCTGCTCTTCGGCGGCGCGGTGATCGGCGGGCTGCTCGCCCCGCTGACCTGGCCGGCGGCCCTGGTCGGGCTGGCCCTCGTGTTCGTGATCCGGCCGCTGGCCGGCTGGCTGTCGCTGCGCGGCGCGCCGGGCCGCCCGGCGGAGCACTGGGTGATCTCGCTGTTCGGCATCCGCGGCGTGGGCTCGTTCTACTACCTGGCGTACGCCACCAGCAAGACGGAGTTTCCGCAGGCCGAGCTGGTCTGGGCCACGGTCGGCCTGGTGGTGGTGGTCTCCGTCGTGGTGCACGGGATCGCGGCCACGCCGGTCATGCAACTGCTGGACGGGGCCGGCGAGCGGACCCGGGACGCCTCAGATGGGGGCCGGGCGGACGAACCCGCCCTGGACGGCGTCCGGGGCTGACCGGGGCGCCGGCACCGGCCGGGGGGCCGGCAGCTCCAGGTGCAGCCGCACGGTGGTCACGCCGTCGGCGACGTGCACGTCCACCAGGTCGCAGAGCCGGTGCACGAGCAGCAGGCCCCGGCCGCGCACGCCGGTCACCGGCGGCGGGATCCGGCCGGCCAGCGGATCGGCCAGCTCGCCCGGGCCGCTCACCTCGCAGACGAGGTCGCCCGCGGCGGCCCAGCACCGCGCGATGGCCGGCCCGGCGCCGTGGGTGAGCGCGTTGGAGGCCAGCTCGGTGACGGCGATCCGCAGGTCGTCGACCCGTTCCGCGGCGAGCCCGGCGGCCTCGGCGACCGTGGCCACCGCCGCGCGCAGCGCCCCGAGGCCCTCGGGCCGGACCGGCTCGACGTGCGCCCCGTCCGGTGGCGGGGGAAGGGGGCGGGCCAGCCGGCGCAGCACCGCTCCGGGCGGCCGGTAGCCCGTGCTGGGCCGGGCCACTCCCCCGCTGACCAGCCAGGGATGGGTCCGGGCGACGTCGGCGAGCGTCCCGGCCGGCAGCCGGGACCGGTCGAACAGGCAGCGTACGGTGAGCGGCCGCTCGGCGAGGCCCAGATTGATCATCGCCTCGTGCTCGACGCAGTGCCGATGGGCGGCCGGCCGCCGGCCGGGCCAGAGCGACTCGGCGACGACGCGGACCCGGCGGCCGGGGAACCGGTCGACGAAGTCACCCAGCGTGGTGGCGATGATGGCCGCCGGGTTCCGCCCGATCACCGCCATGTCGGCGAGGTCGACGCCGTCCAGCGGGTCGAGCAGCGGGCGGACCAGGGACAGCCGGTCGGTGGGCACGGTGACCAGCACCGGCTCACCGGCGGCCCGTCCGGCTTCGACGAACCTGCGCACGGCGGCGCGGTAGTCCCGGTCGTCGGTGTAGAACAAGGCGTCGTGGCGCAGCCCGCCCTCCGGGAACGGCGACCGGTCGACGCCGGTCCTGCCGTCCCGCGGCCGACCGCCGGCACCGCTCACTGCCCCTGCACCTCCCCGCCGAAGGATACCCGTGGGTAACGGGCCGCCTGCGCGCAGTGGCACCGGTCAGCCACGGTCCGCGAGCAGCCGGGCGACCAGGGCACGGCCCAGGTCCCGGCCGGAGCGCCAGGCGCCCTGCACCCGCGGCCGCCCGAAGGCGTCGCCGGCCAGGCCGATCCCGTCGTCGTCCAGGTGGAAGGGGCCGACGCCGCCGGCGGCCGGCTTCGCGTACGTCCAGCGGTGCACGTGGGTCAGCTCGGCGGGCTCGGGCAGGCCGAACAGGTCGCGGACGGCCTGCTCGATGGCCGGGCCGGCGGCGGTGGGCTGGAGCAGGTGCCCGGAGGCGAACTCTTTGGTGGTGTGCGCGACCAGCACCGGCTCGCCGTCGCCGCGCCGGTCGCCGTCGTCGCAGACCGTGCTCAGCACCGGGTGCTCGTTGACGAACGCCCCCCGGAAGTCCGGCCAGCGGCGGGCCGGGAAGCGCAGCACCCCGGTCAGCGCGGAGGACCAGCGCTGGGCCGCCACCGCCCGGGTGGCCACCGCCAGCGCGGGGTCGAGCAGCAGGGCGGCCTGCGGGCCCGGCATCGCCAGCACGACCGCCTCGGCGGCCCGCCCGTCCACCCGGGGCCCCGGCTCGACGGTCATGACCAGGCGGTTGTGCGCCACCGGCAGGTCACCGGCCAGGTGCTCGACGAGCGAGCGGAGCCCACGCGGGGCGGACCAGCGCACCGGGCCGGCCACCTCCTCGCGCCCCCGCGGCCCGTACGCGACGAGCGTGTCGGTCCACTCCCGGGCCAGGCCGGCGGCCCGCCATCCGTCGACCACGGCGGCGAAGTCGGGGTCGTCGACGGTGAAGTAGGCGGCGCCCAGGTCGGCGGGGCGGCCCTCGAAGCGCTTGCTGGCCATCCGCCCGCCGGTCACCCGGGCCCGTTCCCGGATCTCCACCGGGATGCCGGCCCGGGCCAGCTCGGCCGCGCAGGCCACCCCGGCGATGCCCGCGCCGACCACCACCACACCCGCCCGGTCCGCAGTCACGCAGATGATCGTAGGCGGCGGCCGGCATGAAGACCGGGCGACGGGGGTAGTGGTACACCTGTTCGAGGAAAGGTGATCATCATGGCCGACCGCAGCAACGGCAGCAACGACAACGTCAACCCGGACGCCGCCGTCAAGGACCCGGACGACTGGGTCACCGGCGACGAGCCGCCGACCGCGGCGCAGGAGTCGTACCTGCACACCCTGGCCCGGGAGGCGGGCGAGGAGGTGCCGGACGGGCTGACCAAGGCCGAGGCGTCCCGCCGGATCGACGAGCTCCAGGCGGAGACCGGTCGCGGCCGGTGAGTCAGCGCGGGGGCAGGCGGTGCAGCTCGACCCGGTCGAGCCGCCCCGCCGCTACCCGCGCCGTCAGGTAGGTGGCGTGCGGCTGGGCCCGCCGGTCGGTGGGTGAGCCGGGGTTGAGCAGCCGCAGGCCGCCCGGGGCCACGCTGTCCCACGGGATGTGGGAGTGCCCGAACACCAGCAGGTCGCAGTCGCCGTAGGCGGCGGCGCAGCGCTCCTCCCGGCGGGTCTTCGGCCCGGTCTCGTGCACCACGGCGACGCGCAGCCCGTCCAGTTCCACCCGGGCGACCTCCGGCAGCCGGGCGCGCAGGGGCGGCCCGTCGTTGTTGCCGTGGACGCCGACCAGCCGGCGCGCCCGGCCCTCCAGGGCGTCCAGCAGCGACACGTCGACCCAGTCGCCGGCGTGCAGCACCACGTCGGCGGCCTCGACCGCCGCCCAGAGCGGCGCGGGCAGATCCCGCGCCCGCTTCGGCACGTGCGTGTCGGCCATGATGACCAGCTCCATCCCCTGATCCTGCCCGCCGCCGGGCGCGCTGTCGCGGCGGCGCCCGCACCAGGACCGGTCCCGGGGCCCTCAGGCGCCCCGGTCCTCCATGACATCGGTCGGCACGTCCGCCCCGCCGGTCCGGCCGCCGAGCCGGCCGGCGGCCGCGGTGATCCGGCCCGCGGCGTTGATGAGGCCGATGTGCGAGAATGCCTGCGGGAAGTTGCCCAACTGCTCACCGGTGGTCTCGTCGATCTGCTCGGCATAGAGGCCCAGGTCGTTGACCCGCGCGGCGAGCTGCGCGAAAAGCCGGCGGGCGCGGTCCAGCTCGCCGGCCTCGGCCAGGCCGGCGGCCAGCCAGAACGAGCAGATGAGGAAGCCCGCCGGGTCGTCGTTCCAGCGGCGCAGCAGGCCGTTGCGGGACAGCCGGCGCTCGACCAGGTCGATCGTGGCACGCATCCGGGGGTCCGCGGCGGGCAGGAAGCCGACCAGCGGCATGATCAGCACCGAGGCGTCGAGCTCGTCGGAGTCGAAGGCGCCGGTGTACGCGCCGACCCGGTCGTTCCAGCCCCGGTGGAGCACCGCCGCGCGCACCTCGTCGCGGGCGGCCGCCCACCGTGTTACGTCGGCGGGTTCGCCGATCCGGGGTCCGAACCGGACAGCCCGGTCCAGCGCGGTCCAGCACTGCACCTTGGACGACACGTAGTGCCGCTCGGCGTCGCGCGCCTCCCAGATCCCGGCGTCGGGCCGGCGCCACTGCCCCACCGCCTGGTCGGCGAGGTCGTGCAGCAGTTGTCGCACCTCCCGGGACATCGGGTCGAGGTAGTACCGCATGAGCCACGCGGCGTCGAGTACCTCGCCCAGCACGTCGGTCTGCCGCTGCCGCCAGGCCTCGTTGCCCACCACGACCGGCCGGCTGCCGGCGTAGCCGGCGAGATGGTCGAGGGGGTGCTCGCTGAGGTCCCGCTCGCCCTCGACGCCGTACATGATCGGCACCGGCTCGTCGCCGATCCGGCCCATGGCCCGGGCCACCCAGCTGAACTGCCGGTCCGCCTCGTCCGGGCAGGCGGCCAGCCAGAGCGCCTGGAGGGTGAGGCTGAAGTCCCGCAGCCAGACGAACCGGTAGTCGTAGTTGCGGTCCCCGCCCAGCTCCTCCGGGATCGAGGTGGTGGCGGCCGCGACCACCGCCCCGCTGGGCCCGTAGGTCATGCCCTGCACCACCATGGCGCTGCGGCGGACCAGGTCGCGGTACTCGCCGTGGTAGTCGTGCAGGCCGGCCCACGAACGCCAGCCGGCGACGGTATCGGCCAGCACCTGGTCGGCGTCGGGCAGCGCCGGCGCGCCGCCGGAGTAGGTCGGGGCGTACCCGAGGGTGAAGTGGTGGGTGCTGCCGGCACGGGCGGTGAACCGCCCGGACGCGGCGCCCTCGCCGCAGGTCAACGGCACGTTGGTGCGCAGCTCCAGCCGGCACGCGCCGGCCGTCGCCCCGATCACCCCGGCGGTGTCGGTGAAATACGCGTTGACCCGGCCGTACTCGAAGCGCGGGGCGTAGTCGACCCGCATCGGCACCTCGCCGGTGAGCCCCTCGACCACCCGGGCGAGCACCCGCGGTGACCGCAGCCCGATCCGGTGCCCGCGCGCGCCGGGCTCCAGCGCCAGGGCGTCGGTGACGGCCGCCGTCCCGGTCGCGGTGGTGAAGACGGTACGCAGCACGAGCGTGTCGTCCAGGTAGGACCGGGTGCTGGTGAACCCGCCCACGGGCCGGATGCTCCAGTGCCCGGCCGCGTCGTCGAGCAGCCGGCCGAACACCGACGGGGCGTCGAAGCGGGGCGGGCACCACCAGTTGACCGCGCCGGCCCGGTCGACCAGGGCGGCGCTGTGCCCGTCGGCGAGGAAACCGTGCTCGCTGATCCGTCCGGTCCGCACGGGGTTGGCTACCCGGCCCGGCGGTGGCCATGCGCCGCCATCGGTCCGGACGGGCGCGTTACCGCCCGACGCGGGTGGGAACGCGGCGGGTTGACGAAGGAGGATGCTCATGACCAGTTCCTCGAGTCCGACCGCCGCCTGGCGGCCCGGGATGCCGGGCAGCGACAACCTCCCGTCCGGTCCGAGCGGCCGCCCGTCGCCGCCCAGCGGGGACGGACACGGGCCGCAGGCCGGTCCGCCGACCGTCACGATCGGGTCGTACCCGGACTATCCGTCCGCGCAGCGGGTGGTGGACTATCTGGCCGACAACCGGTTCCCGGTGGAACGCACGGCGATCGTGGGGACGAACCTCACCCTGGTCGAGACCGTGCTGGGCCGGTTGAGCACGGGCCGGGCCGCCCTGCTGGGTGCGGGCACCGGCGCCTGGTTCGGCCTGTTCATCGGGTTGCTCTTCGGCATCTTCACCGCGGGGAACTGGCTCGCAGTGATCCTGGTGGGCCTGGTGATCGGCGCGATCTGGGGCGCCGTGTTCGGCGCGGTGGCCCACGCCATGACCGGGGGCCAGCGCGACTTCACCTCGGCCAGTTCGCTGCGGGCCAGCCAGTACGCGGTCACCGTGGACGCGGACGTGGCCGACCAGGCCCGGCAGCTGCTCGGCCGGATGCACCTGACCCCGACCGGCACCACCGCCCGCTGACCGGTCGGTCCCCGACGCCCCGGCGCACCGTCGCGCCGGGGCGTCCCGCGGTCAGTGGTACGCCCGCTCGCCGGCCCGGATCGGGACGTCGACCCGGTTCTCCGGCGGGGCCAGCGGGCAGGCCCACCGGTCGTCGTAGGCGCAGCTCGGGTTGTAGAGGTAGTTGGCGTCGAGCCGGACCCGGTTGCCGGGCAGCACGGTCAGGCCGCGCCCGAACGTCCCCTTCACCGTGTCGGTGAGGTAACGCCCACCCCCGTACGCCCCGGCGCCGCAGGTGGCGTCGCGCACCGGGAGGAACAGCCCGCCCCCGTACGCCTCGATCCACCACAGGGTGAGCGGCCCCCAGGGCGTCTCGGCGACCGCCACCCGCCGGTACCGCACCACCCCGTCGGGCCCGCCGGTGTCGATGCTCTCGGTGCCCGAGGCGGGGCGCAGGGGCGCCTCGACAACGGCCGACGGGTCGGGTGGGAACCAGCGCAGCCCGGTGAAGCCGGGCCGGTCGGCGGCCGGCAGGGGACTGCTGGGGTGGCTGCGGAACAGCTCGTCCCTGGCGGCCCGGAAGCCTTCCAGGTCGAGGTCGGAGAGGTAGAGCCGGGCCACCCGCTCACGCCAGTCCTGCACGTCGAGATCATCCACCCTCCGACCCTAGCCCGGCCCACTGGTTCAGATTCGAAAATTCCCGCCGCGGCGCCCGCGCTGTTGCGCGGCTCACCACGGCGAACGAGGATTTGTTTAAATTTTAAGTAGTGCTACTGTCGTAGCCATGACGGAGAGCCTGGACCCCGAGCGGTTGGCCTGCTGGCGCGCCTACATCGAAGCGAGCCAGCGGCTGTTCACCCAGCTCGAGGACGACCTGCGCGCCGACAGCGAGCTGAGCTTCGCCGACTACCACGTGCTGGTGCTGCTCTCCGAGGCGCCCGGCCAGCGGCTGCGGATGGGCGAGCTGGCCGGCCGGCTGGTGTTCTCGCCGAGCCGGCTGACGTACCAGATCTCCTCGATGCAGAAGCGCGGCCTGGTGGCCCGGGAGTCGTGCCCGGACGACCGGCGCGGCAGCGAGGCGGTGCTCACCGCCGCCGGGCTGCTGACCCTGCGCGAGGCCGCGCCGCACCACCGGCGCTCCGCGCGCACCCACCTGATCGACGACCTCGACGACGCCGAGGTCGCCTGCCTCACCCGGGTCTTCGAGCGGCTCGGCCGGCGCCTCCGCGCCGACCGCGACGCGTCGTCCACCCCGGCCGACAACTAAGGAGACCCGAGATGCCCGCGATCACCGTCGACGACGTCCTCGTCCTGCCCCGCCTGCCGCAGCTCGGCGAGTCCACCACCTACCGGCCGGTCCGCCGGCTCGCCACCGCGCCCAGCGGCTACGAGGGCGAGGGCTTCCCGGTCCGCCGGGCCTTCGCCGGGGTCCCCATGACCGAGCTGGACCCGTTCATCCACCTCGACCAGATGGGCGAGGTGGACTACGCGCCGGGCGAGCCGAAGGGCACCCCGTGGCACCCCCACCGGGGCTTCGAGACGGTGACCTACATGATCGACGGGATCATGGACCACCAGGACTCGCAGGGCGGCGGCGGCACCATCACCGACGGCGACACCCAGTGGATGACCGCGGGTCGCGGCCTGCTGCACATCGAGGCGCCGCCGGAGCACCTGGTGATGAGCGGCGGCCTCTTCCACGGCCTCCAGCTCTGGGTCAACCTGCCCCGTGTGGCGAAGATGAACCCGCCGCGCTACCAGGACATCCGCGGGAAGGAGTCCGCGCTGCTGACCACGCCCGACGGCGGCGCGCTGATCCGGGTGATCGCCGGCGAGATCGCCGGGCACCAGGGCCCCGGTTCGACCCACACCCCGATCACCATCGCGCACGTGACCCTCCAGCCCGGGGCCGAGCTGAACCTGCCCTGGCGGCCGGACTTCAACGCGCTGGTCTACGTGCTGGCCGGCCGGGGCACGGTGGGCACCGACCGGCGGCCGGTCCACCTCGGCCAGCTCGCCGTGCACGGGCCGGGCGACGCGCTGCGGGTCACCGCGGACGCGCGGCAGGACGCCAACACCCCGGCGCTGGAGCTCTACATCATGGGCGGCCAGCCGATCCGCGAGCCGGTGGCGCACTACGGCCCGTTCGTGATGAACACCCGCGCCGAGCTGGTCCAGGCGGTCGAGGACTACCAGGCCGGCCGGCTCGGGGTCATCCCGGCCGAGCGGCTGCCGCACAGCGGCGGCGAGGGCGACCGCCCCTGACCCGCTCCGCGCGACGGGCGTCCCGGTTCACCGGGGCGCCCGTCGCCGTTCTCAGGAGACGGCGAAGATCCCGGCAACGCCGAGGATCACCATCAACAGGACCGCCACGAGCGCACCCCGTTCCCCCTCCACCGCCTGCTCGCGGTATTCGGTCACGGTGTTCGGCGTCTCGGCGGGCATGTTGTGGCCTCCTCGGTTTCGCGATCCAGGGGTCCGGCGCACCCCCACGCGAGCACCGGGCCGACCGGGGACGGTCGGCGTGCGGGGCCGTGCCGGGGGTCCTACCGTGAGGACGATGTCGACCTCGGAGGGCTGGAACGTGGCGATGCGGGACTGGTTCCTCTCCGCACAGGAACGCGCCAACCCACGGTCTGAGTTACCCGTCTGGACGAGCGGAAACCTCGTCGAGCCGTTGATTCACGGCGGCGCGTACTTCGACCGGCTGGTCAGTGAGGTGGATCACCTCCAGGCCGGTGACCATCTCTTCTTCACCGACTGGCGCGGCGACCCGGACGAGCGGATGCGGCCGGACGGCCCGACGGTGGTGCAGCTGTTCGCCCGGGCCGCCCAGCGCGGCGTGGTGGTCAAGGGCCTGATCTGGCGCTCCCACCTCGACGTCCTCTCCTACAGCGAGGAGGAGAACCGCGACCTCAGCGAGGTGATCCGCGCCGCCGGCGGGGAGGTGCTGCTCGACCAGCGGGTCCGCCGGGGCGGCTCGCACCACCAGAAGCTGGTGGTGCTGCGCCACCCCGGCGCCCCGGAGCGGGACATCGCGTTCGCCGGCGGGATCGACCTCTGCCACAGCCGGCGGGACGACGCGGCGCACGGCGGCGACCCGCAGGCGGTCGCCATGTCCCCGCGGTACGGCCCGCACCCGCCCTGGCACGACGTCCAGCTCGCGCTGCGCGGACCGGTGGTCGGCGCGCTGGACACCACCTTCCGGGAGCGGTGGACCGACCCCATGCCGCTGGACTCGGAGAACCCGATGGCGTACCTGCGGGACCGGCTGCGCGGCTCGGACCTGAGCCCGGACCCGCTGCCCGACCAGCCCGCCGACCCGCCGCCGTGCGGGCCGCACCACGTCCAGGTGCTGCGCACCTACCCGGCCGTGCGCCCGCGCTACTCGTTCGCCCCGGACGGCGAGCGCACGGTGGCCCGCGGCTACACCAAGGCGGTCCGCCGGGCCCGCCGGTTGATCTACCTGGAGGACCAGTACCTCTGGTCGACCGAGGTGGCCGACCTCTTCGCCCGGGCGCTGCGCGAGCAGCCGGAGCTGCACCTGATGGCCGTCGTGCCCCGGCACCCCGACGTGGACGGCCGGTTGGCGCTGCCGCCGAACATGGTCGGCCGCTCGCAGGCCCTCGAGCTCTGCCACCGGGCCGCCCCCGACCGGGTGCACGTCTTCGACGTGGAGAACCACGAGGGCACCCCGGTCTACGTGCACGCGAAGGTCTGCGTGGTGGACGACGTGTGGGCCAGCGTGGGCAGCGACAACTTCAACCGCCGCTCGTGGACCCACGACAGCGAGCTGTCCTGCGCGGTGCTGGACGACACCCGGGACGAGCGGGCCCCGACCGACCCGGCGGGCCTGGGCGACGGCGCCCGGGTGTTCGCCCGGGAGCTGCGGCTGCGGTTGTGGCGGGAACACCTGGACCGGGACCCGGACGGCGGGGACGACCACGACCTGCTCGACCCGGCGGACGCGGTCGCGGCGATCACCTCGGCGGCGGCGGAGCTGGAGCGGTGGCACGAGTCCGGGCGGGTCGGGCCCCGGCCGCCGGGGCGGCTGCGACCGCACCGGCCGGAGCGGCTGCCGTGGCGCACCCGGCTCTGGGCGCTGCCGGCGTACCGGCTGGTCTACGACCCGGACGGCAGGCCGCTGCGGGCCCGGCGCGCCGGCACCTGGTGAGCCGCCGCGACCGGCTCGCCGGTGGGCAGCGGCTCGTCCAGGGCGTTGGGTCGGGCCGGGTACGCGAACGACACCCGGGGTGAGTAGAAGCCCCAGCAGACCTGCAGCGGGTTGGCCGGCCGGAGCGCGTAGACCGGGTGTTCCGGGGCGAGGAACTCCACCGACTCGACCTCGAACGGCGACACCGGCTCGGCCACGTACGGGTAGTCCGCGACGATCATCTCGCCGTCGCGGGCGGTGAGGTAGCGGTGGTGGCCGTTGTGCGCCTCGGTGCCGGTGTGCCCGACCCCGGCGGTCACCTGGATGAGCGGCCGCCCGTCGGCCCACGTCTCGGCGGTGAGCCGCTCGCCCCGCACGTCGACCAGGGTCTCCCCGGGCACGGCGGGAGCGCCCCGGGCCGAGGCGTACTGCCGGACGCGCGAGCTGGAGGCGAGGTAGTGGGTCCACCACCCACCGGGCGTCTCACCGTCGGGCGGGTCCATGTCCGCGAGTGAGACACCGAGGAAGGTCAGCGAGTACGCGCCGAACCCGGAGGTCTGCGTCTCGTCGTCGACGACGTACTGGCAGAGGAACACCTGGCGGTCCGGGCGCGGGCGGAGACCGGCCGGTACGAGCGCCGCGACCGCGTCGGGGTCCGCCGGGAGCCAGCTGAACAGCAGGGTCCGGGCGTTGACGACGAGTTGCGGAGCGGCGGGATCGAGCACGGTGCCTCCGTAGACGTGTACACCTGGACGCTACGGGCGGTCCCGTCTGCGGGACAACGACGGAAAGGCGACAGTGTGAGCCAACTGTCGGGTTTCACGTTGACCGGTCGGCCCGGGCCATCGGCCGTCCGGTCAGTCGGGTCCGGCCGCCTCGCCCCGCCGCACCGGTCGGCCATCCGAGGGTTTCTGCCCCGCTTCAGCCGCTTCATGCCTGGACACGGCATAAGTACATCGTACTTTCGGCTAGATTTCCTCCGGCCGATCAGGCTAAGGTGGCTTCCGAACGGCCAAACTGAAGCTAAACCAAAGCGTCACGTCTTTTTGTTTCGCGGACGAGGTGCAGGGAGGACCACCCATGACCGCGCACACGATCAGCGAGCCGGCGACGACAACGCCGTCCACCTCCGAGAAGCTCGACCCGCGGGCGCTCACCGACAGCGCCGCGGACCTGCTCAACGCGATGGCGGCGCTCCCCGCCCACCACCCGTCGCGCGCCGCGCTGCGCGACCGGGCGATCGAGGCCTGGCTGCCTCTCGCCAACCACCTCGCCCACCGCTACAGCGGCCGCGGCGAGCCCACCGACGACCTTGCGCAGACCGCCGCCGTCGGCCTGATCAAGGCGATCGACAAGTTCGACCCGTCCCGCGGCGTCGACTTCGCCGGCTACGCCATCCCGACCATCATCGGCGAGCTGAAGCGCCACTTCCGCGACCGCACCTGGGACATCCGGGTGCCGCGCCGCCTCCAGGAGCTGCGGCTGGCCATCTCCGACGCCAACAGCACGCTGCTCCAGACCCTGGGCCGCTCGCCGACGGTCGCCGACATCGCCGGCCACCTCAACCTCACCGAGGAAGAGGTCCTGGAGGGCCTGGAGGGCGCCCGCGCCTACAACGCGGTGTCGCTGTCCACCCCGACCGGCGACGGCGACCGCGCCACCGAGCTGGGCGACATGCTCGGCGGCGAGGACGGCGAGTTCGAGCTGGCCGAGCTGCGCGTCGCCCTCGGGCCGGCGCTGGCCACGCTCGACGAGCGTGAGCAGAAGATCCTCACGCTGCGCTTCTACGGCAACCTGACCCAGTCGCAGATCGCCGAGCAGATCGGCGTCTCGCAGATGCACGTGTCCCGGCTGCTGGCCCGGGCGCTCACGAAGCTGCGCGGGCAGCTCGACGGAACGTACTAGGGGGTGGCGGCGGTGGCCGGGTCGGCGGGCCCGGTCACCGTTCACGACCACTCGGGCCCGGTCGGCGGTGCGCCGGCCGGGCCGTTCCGTGTTCAGCGCAGCACCAGCAGGTCCAGCGCGTCGACCACCGGCGCGTGCGGGGCCCGCAGCGCCGCCGCGCGCAGCCGGCGCACGCCCCGGTCGTAGTCGGCGTCGTCCAGCAGCACCAGCGGGGTGTGCGCGGCGCGGCGCAGCCCCTCGGCCGCCGCCCGGAGCGAGCGGGCGCTGACCTGCGGCACCGGCTCCAGCGCCACCGGGGCGAACCCGGCCGTCTCGAACGCCGCGCAGACCTCGGCCACCGACGGATAGCCCTCCACGACCCGCAGCGCCTCCGGGAACCAGCGGAACAGCGTGACGCCGCCGCCCCGGCCGGCGAAGACCGACCGGATCAGCACCGGCGCGCCGGGCCGCAGCACCCGGCGCAGCTCGGCGGCGACCGCCGGCAGGTCGGGCAGGTGGTGCACCACCGTGGAGAGCCACGCGCCGTCCAGGCCGGCCGCCGCGAGGGGCAGCGCCTCCGCCCGCCCGGCCACCATCCCCGGGTACGCCGAGCGGGCCCGCATCGCCGCCGCCGGCTCGACCGCCACCACGTCCACGCCGTACCAGGCCCGGAAGGCGGCGGCCCACTCGCCGGTGCCCGCCCCCACGTCGAGCACCCGGTCGCCCGGTCCGACGGGCAGGTGCCGGGACACCGCGGCGCGCCAGCTCGCCAGGCCGCCGGCCGGCAGGTGCCGGGTGGCCGCGAAGGCGGCGGCCGAGGCCTCGTCGTACGCCATCATCGCCATGACCGTCACTCCACGCGAGGAAACGGTCACGGTCAATGTGAGAAGGGGAACAGGACCCCGCGCCGGCCGCCCGGCCGGGGGTGCGAGAGTGGGTCCGTGCTTTCCCACGTCTCCCTGGACCTGCCGGTCCGGCCGGTGCTGCCGGCGCTGGTCGAGGCGCTGGACGCGGCCGGCGCGGCGGTCCTGGTGGCGCCTCCCGGCACCGGCAAGACCACCCTCGCGCCGCTCGCGGTGGCCGACGAGGTTCCCGGCCGCGTCGTGATCGCCCAGCCCCGGCGGGTGGCCGCCCGGGCCGCCGCGCACCGGATGGCCGCCGTGCTCGGCGAGCGGGTCGGCGAGCGGATCGGGTACGCGGTGCGCGGCGAGCGCCGGGTCGGCCCGCGCACCCGGGTCGAGGTGGTCACCACCGGCCTGCTGGTCCGCCGGCTGCACCACGACCCGGAGCTGCCCGGCGTCGGCGCCGTGCTGCTCGACGAGTGCCACGAGCGGCAGCTCGACGCCGACCTGGCGCTGGCGTTCACCGTGGAGGCCCGCGGCACGCTCCGGCCGGACCTGCGGCTGCTGGCCATGTCGGCCACTCCCCAGGCCGACCGGTTCGCCGCGCTGCTCGGCGGGGACGCCCCCGCGCCGGTGGTCCGGGCCGAGGCCGCCCTGCACCCGGTGGACCGGATCTGGGCGCCGCCGCCCCGCCCGGTCGCCGCCCCGGGCGCGGGGCGGGTGGACCCGGCGCTGCTGGACCATGTGGCGGCGACGGTGCGCCGGGCCCTGCGCGAGCGGGCCGGGGACGTGCTGGTCTTCCTGCCCGGCGCCGGCGAGATCGCCGCCGTCGCGGGCCGCCTGGCCGACCTGCGCGACGCCGTCGCCGTGCTGCCCCTGCACGGCCGGCTGCCCGGCGCCGCGCAGGACGCCGCGCTCACCCCGTTGCCCGGTCGCCGCCGGGTGGTGCTGGCCACCGCCGTGGCGGAGAGCAGCCTGACCGTGCCCGGGGTCCGCGTCGTCGTGGACGCCGGGCTGAGCCGGGTGGCCCGCACCGACCTGGCCCGGGGGCTGGGCGCGCTGGTCACCGTGCCGGTGTCCCGGGCGGCCGCCACCCAGCGGGCCGGCCGGGCCGGGCGGGAGGCGCCGGGCGCCGTCTACCGGTGCTGGTCGGAGGCGACCCACGCCCGGCTCGCTCCGCAGCCCGAGCCGGAGATCGCCTCCGCCGACCTGACCGGGTTCGCGCTGGAGCTGGCTGCCTGGGGCACCCCGGACGGCGCCGGCCTGGCGCTGCCCGATCCTCCACCACCCGCCGCGCTCGCCGTCGCCCGCGACACGCTGACCACACTCGGCGCGGTCGACGCGGACGGCCGGATCACCGCCCGCGGGCGGGCCATCGCCGCCGCCGGCGCGCATCCCCGGCTGGCCCGCGCGCTGCTCGACGGCGCGCAGCGGGTCGGCGCCGACCGGGCCGCCGAGGTGGTGGCGCTGCTCGCCGAGGAGACACTGGGCGGCGCCGGGGACGACCTCACGGCACTGTGGCGCCGGCTCCGCACCGGGGCCGACCCGGCCGCCACCGCCCGCTGGCGCGCCGAGGTACGCCGCCTGCGCACCGCCCTGCCCGACGACCGCACCCCGGGGCGCCTAGGGCGGTCGGGGCGCTCCGGACCGGACCTGCCCGACGACCGCACCCCGGGGCGGTCGGGGCGCTCCGGACCGGACCTGCCCGACGACCGGACAGGGCGCTCAGGACCCGACCGCCTGCCCGACGACCTGGCCGCGGGGCTGCTGGTGGGGCTGGCGTACCCGGAGCGGTTGGCGCGGGCGCGGCGGGCCGGCGGGTCCGCGTACCTGATGGCCGGCGGGACCGCCGCGGAGCTGGCGGCCGGGTCGGGGCTGGCGGGGTCGGCGTGGCTGGCGATCGCGGTGGCCGACCGCTCCCCCGGCGCGCCGACCGCCCGGGTCCGGCTGGCCACCCCGGTCGACGAGGCGACCGCCCGGGAGGCCGGCGGACCGCTGCTGCGCGCCGACCGCGAGGTGGGCTGGTCCGGCGGGGACGTGGTGGCCCGGGAGGTGGTGCGGCTCGGCGCGATCGAGCTGGTCGACCGGCCCCTCGCCGCACCCGATCGGGCGCGGCTCGCCGAGGCGGTGCTCGCCGGCCTTCGCCAGGAAGGCCTGACCCTGCTCACCTGGACGCCCGACGCCACGGCCCTGCGCCGGCGGCTGGCCTTCTGCCGGCAGGCGCTGGGTGACGAGTGGCCGGACGTCTCCGACGCCGCGCTGCTCGCCGCCGCGCCGACCTGGCTGGGCCCGGAGCTGGCCCGTGCGCGGCGCCGGGCCGACCTGGCCCGGGTCGACGTGGCGGCGGCGCTGCGCCGGCTGCTGGACTGGCGGCAGGCGGCCCGGCTGGACGAGCTGGCGCCGGAGCGGCTCCCGGTGCCGAGCGGATCGCGGATCCGGCTGGACTACGCCGACCCGGCCGCCCCGGTGCTGGCGGTGAAGCTCCAGGAGACGTTCGGCTGGCCGGCCGCCCCACGGATCGCCGACGGCCGGGTGCCGGTGCTGCTGCACCTGCTCTCCCCCGCCGGCCGGCCGGTCGCGGTCACCGCCGACCTGGCCTCGTTCTGGCGGACCGGCTACCCGCAGGTGCGGGCGGAGCTGCGCGGGCGCTATCCCCGCCACCCGTGGCCGGAGGACCCGACCAGCGCCGAGCCGACCCGCCGCGCCAGCCCGCGCCGCCGCTGACCCCGCCTACTCCTCGACCACGTCGGCGATCACCACGGTGACGTTGTCCGGGCCGCCGGCACGCAGAGCCAGGTCGATCAGCTTGGCCGCGCACGCCTCCCGCTCGGGGTAGCCGCCGAGCACCTCCGCGAGGGTGTCGGGGCGGACCACGTTGCTGAGCCCGTCGCTGCACAGCAGCCAGCGGTCGCCGGCCCAGGGCACCATCGTCGCGTAGGTCGGGGAGATCTCATCCCCCTGCAACGCCTGCGTCACCACGGCCCGGCGGGGGTGGCTGCTCGCCTGCTCGGGGGTGATCACGCCCTGGTCGACCAGCATCTGCACGAAGGTGTCGTCCCGGGTGACCTGCTTCAGCACACCTTCCCGGAACAGGTAGGCCCGGGAGTCGCCGACGTGGGCCAGCGCCAGGCAGCTGCCGGTGCGGGAAAACAGCAGCGCCGTGAGGGTGGTGCCCATGCCCTGGCGTTCCGGGTCCTCCTCGACCGCCTGCCGGATCCGCGAGGTGGCCAGCTCGATGCCACCCTGGAGGGCGGCGACCAGCGCGTCCTCGGGGGTCTCCACGTCCAGCGGCTCGAACGCGTCCATCGCGATGCGGCTGGCCAGGTCACCGGCGGCCATGCCACCCATGCCGTCGGCGACGGCGACCAGCCACTCGCCGGCGTGCTGGGCGTCCTGGTTGCCACTGCGGATCAGCCCACGGTCGCTCGCCCCGACGGAACGAAGCTTCAGGGTCATGGGACGCAGCCTGCCAGTTCTTGGGCTCGGTTGTCTCTAGGAGATCAGGACCATGCTACGTGGCGCGGCGAATCTCACTGTCCGCGGCGGGGTGCGGGCCATCGGACCGGATCGATTGACAGCGGGGGAACGCGCTGGAAACATCTGCCTGACATTGGGAGCGCTCCCAGCTCCGACCCGTCCCCCTGCGCACGGAAGGAACCTCCGTGACCCCACCCCGACGTCGGCTCGCCGCCCTCGCCGCGGCCACCACCCTGGCGCTCACCGGCGGCACCGCCGGCCCGGCCCGCGCCGAGGTGCCGCCGGACGCCCCCGAACAGCTGCGCAACGGCGACTTCAGCGCCGGCACGTCCCCCTGGTTCTCCTACGGCACCGGCGACCTCGGGGTGACCGACGGCCGGCTCTGCACCACCGTCGCCGGCGGCCTGGCGAACCCCTGGGACGCCGGCATCGGGCAGGACGCCGTGCCGCTGATCGCCGGCGCCGAGTACGAGCTCTCCTTCGACGTCTCCGCCACCCCCGGGGCCGCCGTCCGGGCGGTGCTCCAGCTCGGCAGCGCCCCCTACACGACTTACGCGAGCGTCGACGCCACCGCGACCGCCGCCGCCCGGCACGTCACCACGACGTTCACCGCCCCGGCCGACAACGCCGGAGCCCAACTGATCTTTCAGGTCGGTGGGAGCGCCGAGGCGCAGACGTTCTGCCTGGACGACGTCTCGCTGCGCGGCCGCGAGGCGGCCCCGCCGTACGAGCCGGACACCGGGCCGCGGGTGCGGGTCAACCAGGTGGGCTACCTGCCCGGCGGGCCGAAGAACGCGACCGTGGTCACCGCCGCCACCGAGGCGCTGCCCTGGCAGCTGCGCTCGGCCGCCGGGACCGTGGTGGCCCACGGGACCGCCACCCCGCGCGGCGTCGACCCGGCCTCGGGGCAGCGGGTGCAGACCGTCGACTTCTCCGCGTACCGCACCCCGGGCACCGGCTACACGCTGGTCGTCGACGGGGAGACCAGCCACCCGTTCGACATCTCCGGCACCCGCTACGACCGGCTGCGCGCCGACTCGCTCCAGTTCTTCTACGCCCAGCGCAGCGGCACCCCGATCGACGGCGACCTGATCGGCGCCGGCTACGCGCGCCCGGCCGGCCACCTCGGCGTGGCGCCCAACCAGGGCGACACCGACGTGCCCTGCCAGCCCGGCGTCTGCGACTACTCCCTCGACGTGCGTGGCGGCTGGTACGACGCCGGCGACCACGGCAAGTACGTGGTCAACGGCGGCATCGCCACCTACCAGCTGCTCAACGCCTTCGAACGCACCAGGACCGCCGAGAGCGCCGACGGCGGGGCGGCGCTGGGCGACGCCACCCTGCGGGTGCCCGAGCGGGGCAACCAGGTCCCGGACATCCTCGACGAGGCCCGCTGGGAGCTGGAGTTCCTGCTGCGCATGCAGGTGCCGGCCGGTCAACCGCTGGCCGGGATGGTCCACCACAAGATCCACGACCGGAACTGGACCGGGTTGCCGCTCGCCCCGCAGGACGACCCGCAGCCCCGCGAGCTGCACCCGCCGTCCACCGCCGCCACGCTCAACCTGGCTGCCGTGGCCGCCCAGTGCGCCCGCCTCTACGCCCCGTACGACGCCGCGTTCGCGGCCCGCTGCGGCGCCGCCGCGAAGAGCGCGTACGCGGCGGCGAAGGCCCACCCGGCGGTCTACGCCTCGGCGGCCGACGGCACCGGCGGCGGCGCGTACGACGACACCAACGTGGCCGACGAGTTCTACTGGGCGGCCGTCGAGCTGTGGCTGACCACCGGCGAGGCGGCGTACCTGACCGACCTCACCGCCTCGCCGCTGCACACCGCCGACGTCTTCGCCACCGGCGGGGCCTTCGGCTGGCAGAGCGTGGCCGCGCTGGGCCGGCTCGACCTGGCCACCGTGCCCAACGGCCTGCCGGCCGCCGAGCGGACCCGGATCCGCGCCTCGGTGACCGCCGCGGCCGATCGCTACCTGGCCACCCTGCGGGACCAGGCGTACGGGCTGCCGCTGCCCGGCGGGGCCGACGCGTACGTCTGGGGCAGCAACAGCAACCTCGTCAACAACGCGATCGTGCTGGCCACCGCGTTCGACCTGAGCCGGGACGCGAAGTACCGGGACGGGGCCGTGCAGAGCGCCGACTACCTGCTCGGCCGCAACGCGCTGAACATGTCCTACGTGACCGGCTGGGGCGAGCAGCACGCGCGCAACCAGCACAGCCGGATCTTCGCCCACCAACTCGACCCGGACCTGCCGAACCCGCCGGCCGGTTCGCTGGCCGGCGGCCCCAACGCCGCCCTCCAGGACCCGTACGCGGCCAACCTGCTCGCCGGCTGCGCGCCCATGTTCTGCTATGTCGACGACATCAACTCGTACGCGACGAACGAGGTGGCGATCAACTGGAACTCCGCGCTGGCCTGGCTGGCGTCGTTCCTCGCCGACCAGGGCGACGCGGCGGCCGTGCCGGCGCCGGCCTGCGCGGTCGCGTACACCACCCACGGCAGCTGGCCGGACGGCTTCACCACCCAGGTGACGGTGCGGAACACCGGCACGGCGGCGGTGAACGGGTGGAGCCTGCGGTGGGCGTTCGTCGGTGACCAGAAGGTGAGCGGCTACTGGTCGGCGAAGGTCACCCAGTCGGGCGCCACGGTCACCGCGAAGAACGAGTCGTGGAACGCGAGGATCGCCCCCGGTGGCACGGTCACCTTCGGGCTGAACGGCGCCACGTCCGGCGGCCCGAACCCCAACCCGAACCTGATCACCCTCAACGGCGCCGCCTGCACGTTGTCCTGACGGATCCGCACCGAGGGGTGGTCGTCCACGGCGGCCACCCCTCGCGGTCTCCTCACCGGTCGAAGCGGGCGAGACGGCCGAGTCCCTGGCCGGGCGGATTGCCGCCCTCTGGCAGGTCTGGGACACTTCTCAGGTCGGTGGCGCTACCGCGCGACCAGACCATCCACCTTCTGAAGGCACGGCCATGGCTGACCTGACCGGCGCCCGCTGGCGCACCAGCACCCGCAGCAGCTCCAACGGCGGTGACTGCGTCGAGGTCGCCGACAACCTGCCCGGTGTCGTCGCCGTCCGCGACTCCAAGGACCGCGCCGGCGGCACCCTCACCTTCACCCCGGCCGCCTGGCACGCGTTCGTCGACGCCCTCCGCGAGCCCGCCCGGGGCTGACCCCGCCCGGGTACGGTCCCCCCGTGGCGTACCTCTTCCTGCTCGGCGCGATCACCGCCGAGGTGATCGGCACCAGCCTGCTCAAGGCGACCGACGGCTTCACCCGGCTCTGGCCCACGCTTGGCGTCGCGGTCGCGTACCTGTCGTCGTTCGGGCTGCTGTCCCTGACGGTCAGGGACATCCCGGTCGGCGTCGCGTACGCGGTCTGGTCCGGGCTCGGCACCGCCGCCATCATGGCGATCGGGGCGGCCTTCCTCGGCGAGCCGCTGAGCCTCGCCAAGGTGGCCGGCACGGGCCTGGTGATCGCCGGGGTGGTCGTGCTCAACCTCGGCGGCACGCACTGACACCCAGGACCCCCGGGCCGCCGTGCCGGCCTCAGGACACCGGCCGCCGCATGGCGATCCGGTCGGCCGGGTCCAGCCCGAGCGCCGCCTCGGCGGCCAGCAGGCCGGCCAGCCCCGGGGTCACTTCGACCCCGGTCAGCTCGCGGAACCCGCAGCGCGCGTAGTACGGCCCGTTCCACGGCACGCTGCGGAACGTGGTCAGGGTCAACGCGGGCAGTCCCGCCCCGGCGGCCCACCCGGCCACGTCGTCGAGCAGGCCCCGACCGATCCCCCGCCGGGCGTACCCGGGATCGACGCTGAGCTGCTGCACGTGCGCGCAGCCGTCGACCAGGTCGACCACCGCGAAGGCCACGGGCCGGTCTGCGGCGTCGACCGTGACCCGGAGCCGGCCGGCCCGCTGGGCGTCGGCCAGCACGTCCAGCGGCAGCGGTGGCATGTCGGCGACGTCGGCCATGCCGATCTCCCGGAACGGGCCGCCGGAGGCCACCTCGATCCGCTGCACGTCGGCCAACTCGTCCACCCGGGCGGTCCTGCTGTGCGTCACGGCACCGACCCTGGCAGAGCAGCACCGGGCCCGCCAGCTTGTTTCGCCTCGCTACATCCGCGAACCAGTGCCGGTCAGCTCCCTGGCGGTGTGACGGGGGTCGCGTGGTGCGGGGTCACCCACCCCGCGGCGCCCACCCTAGGGTCGGGGTCATGACCGTCAACGAAGACGTCAGCGTGGATCTCGGCGCGGTGCGCGCCGCCGTCGCCCGGCAGGCCACGCGGGTGACCGAGGGTATCGCCGACATGGACCGCTACCTCGCGGCGCAGGTGGCCGACGAGTCGCACCGCGAGGTGACCGGGCCGTTGCTGCCGGGCGCCGGGGCGAGCGGCGTGATCCGCCACCGTGGCGAGGTGATCGCCACCTGGGGCGACCCGGCGACCCCGGAGATGCTGTTCAGCGGCACCAAGGCCGTCGTCGCCACGGTCGCCGGGGTGGCCTTCGACCGGGGCCTGCTCGACCCGGCGGCGCACGTGCTCGACAGCGTCGACCACCCGTTCCTCACCGGCCTCGGGGTCGAGGGGATCACCTGGGAGCACCTGCTCCAGCAGACCAGCGGCTGGACCGGCGAGCTGTGGGGCAAGCCGACCCGAGTGGACGTGCAGAGTCGCCGCGAGGGCTTCGAGCGGGAGGGCGCGCCAGGCACCGGTTGGGCGTACAACGACGTCCGGGTGAACCTGCTCTGCCTGGCGCTGACCCTGCTGTTCCGCCGGCCGCTCGGCGACGTGCTCCACGAGGCCGTGCTGAATCCGCTGCACGCCTCCTCTTCCTGGTCCTGGCACGGATACGCGGACTCGCTGGTCGACCTCGACGGCATGCCCGTGCCGGTGGTCAGCGGCGGCGCGCACTGGGGTGGTGGGCTCTGGATCTCCGCCGCGGACCTGGCCCTGCTCGGCGAGATCTACCGGGGCGGCGGGACCTGGCGGGGCCGGCGGCTGCTCAGCGCGGAGTGGATCCGCCGCACGTGGGCGCCGTGCCCGCTCAACCCCGACTACGGCTATCTGTGGTGGCGTAACGACCTGGGCCGGGTGCAGCCGGGCGCGCCGCGGACGGGCCGCTGCGCGCGGGGTAACGGCGGCCGTCACCTGCTCTGGGTCGATCCCGCCCGCGAACTGGTCATCGCCTCTCATTGGGGCGATCGGGTCGCCGAGCTGATCACCGAGGTCTCCGCAGCCCTGCCCGCACGTCGCTGATGGCTCGGGTTTCGCCGATTCCGCCGCCGGGCGCGCTGCGCACCCTCTCTTTAGCCACCCTCGCCAACACGGTGGGCTCCGGGCTCTGGCTGACCGGCGGCGCCCTCTACCTGACCCGTGACGTCGGGCTCTCCCCCGCCGCGGTCGGCGCCGGCCTCACCGTCGCCTGGCTGGTCGGGCTGACCGCCAGCGTGCCACTCGGCGCACTGGCCGACCGGCGCGACCCGCGTACCCTCCGCGCCGCCATCCAGCTGGGCCAGGCGGTCGCGGCGGCGGCGTACCTGCTGGTGGGCTCGATGCCGGTGTTCCTCGCGGTCGCGATCCTCGAAACCCTGCTGGCCTCCGGCAACCTGGCGGTCCGCGCCGCCCTCGTCGCCGCGGTCGCCGGCCCGCGGGGGCGGGTGCACGCCTTCGCCACCCTGCGCGCGGTGGCCAACCTGGGCATCGCGGTCGGCGCCGCGCTGGCGGGCTTCGCCCTGGCCGTGGACAACCATCGGGCGTACCAGGTGCTGGTGGTCGGGAACGCGGCCACCTACCTGCTGTCGGCGGTGCTGCTGATGCGGCTGCCGGCCCACCCGCCGGCGCCCCGCGCTCCCGCGGCCGGCCGACCGCGACGGGCGCAGGCGCTGCGCGACGGGCGGTTCCTCGCCGTGAGTGGCGCGTCGGCGGTGCTGGCCCTGCACCTGACCGTGCTCACGCTCGTGGTGCCGCTCTGGACGGTCACCCAGGCCGGCGCGCCGCCGCCGGTGGTGTCGGCGGTGCTGCTGACCAACACGGTGCTCACCGTGCTGCTGGCGGTCCGGTTGAGCCGGGGCGCGGACACGGCCGCTCCCGCGGCCCGGAAGCTGCGCCGGGCCGGTCTGGTGCTGGCGGCGGCCACGCCGCTCTACGCGGCCACCGCGGGCCTGCCCACCGTCGCGGCGGTCGTGCTGCTGCTGGCCGCCACGGCGGTGTGGACGTTCGGCGACCTGTGGCACGGTGCCGCCGGGGCGGGGCTCGCCTATGACCTGGCCCCGCCGGACGCGATCGGCGCCTACCAGGGGGCCGACGGCCTGCTCGCCGGACTGGCCCGGGCGGTCGGCCCGGCCCTGCTCACCCTGCTGGTGCTCGACGGCGGGGTGCCGGGCTGGCTGGCGCTCGGCGCACTCTTCGCCGGCGTCGGCCTCGCCACCCCGGCGCTGACCAGGTGGGCGCTGGCGAACCGGGAGCCGGCCCGGCCGGTGGCCGGCAATCGTCCCGCCGCCACCGTGTAGCAGCATGGCGGGCATGACGGACCAGCAGACGATCGCCATCCGCCCCGGCGGGCCGACCGACGCCGAGGCCGTGCTGCGGCTGCTCGACAGCGCCACCGCCTGGCTGGCGGCGCGGGGCCGGACCGGCCAGTGGGGCACCGAGCCGGCCTCGACCGACCCGCGCCGCATCGCGCAGGCCGACGCGTGGGCGGGCGGCGGCGGGCTGTACCTGGCCCTGCTCGGCGACGTCGCGGTGGGCGCGTTGGTGGTGGGGTCGGCCACCGCGTACGTGCCGCCGGCCACCGAACCCGAGCTGTTCGTCAACCTGCTGGTCACCGACCGGGCCCACGCGGGCCACGGGATCGGGGCGCGGCTGCTCGCGTACGCGGCGGAGTTGGCCCGGGAGCGTGGCCTGGGGCTGCTCCGGGTGGACTGCTACGGCGGGGACGACCGGGCGCTGGTCCGGTTCTACGAGGGCTGCGGCTTCACCGCCACGGACCGGTTCACGGTCGAGCGCCCGGGCCGGCCCCCGTGGCCGGGCCAGGTGCTGGAACGCCGCCTCGACTGACCGGTCAGCCGATCTCCTCGTCGAGGAAGCACCAGCGCCAGGTCTCGCCGGGCTGGACCGAGCGCATCACCGGGTGCCCGGTCGACTCGAAGTGCTTCGTGGCGTGCTGGTAGGGCGAGGAGTCGCAGCAGCCCACGTGCCCGCAGGTCAGGCAGCCCCGCAGGTGCACCCAGTCGTCGTTGCCGATGGCCACGCAGTCGGGACACTCGGTCGTGGTCGTCGGCTCGGCGTCGCCCGCCTCGGTCAGGTGCTGGCAGCTCACTCGTCGGCCTCCTGTCGCAGCAACGACTCCTCCAGGTCCAGGTCGCGGTAGGCGCGGACCAGCACCTCCTCCGGGATCTTCCCGGAGTCGCGGGCGGCCCGGAAGACCTCCCGCTCCGCGTCGATCATCTCCTGCCGCAGTCGACCGTACGCCCGGGAGGGGGTCTCCCGCTCCTCGCCCCCGAGCCGTTCCCAGGCCACGTTGGTGCGGCTCTGCACCAGCCCGCGCAGCCGTTCCACGACGGCGTCCGGCGCCCCGCCGGCAAGTTCCTCGAGCCGTTCCCGGGCGGCCCGGCTGGCCTGCTGCTGCACGGCGGCGGCGGAGAGCGCGTCCTGCACCGGGTCGTCCGGCGGCAGTTTCGCCGCCCGCGCCACGGCCGGCAGGGTGGCGCCCTGCCCGACCAGGGTCACCACGATCACCGCGAAGGCGAGCCAGATGAACAGCTGCCGGGGGTACGCCCGCCCGTCGGCCAGGGTGAGCGGCAGCGCGAGCGCGGCGGCGAGGGTGACCACGCCGCGCATGCCGGCCCATCCGATGACGAGGGGGACCTGCACCGGGGTCGGCGCGTCCCGTCGGCGGGCCTCGGGCACCAGGCGGGCCAGGTAGGTGGCCGGGACGAGCCAGACGAACCGGGTCAGCACGACGGCGGCCAGCACCGCGGCGGTGACCCCGACCAGCCGCCCGGCCGGCTCGTCCAGGTCGCGGAGCACCTCGCGCAGTTGCAGGCCGACCAGCAGGAAAACCAGCCCTTCCAGCAGGAACTGGATGAGCCGCCAGAACGCGCCCACCTGAAGCCGGGAGGCGGCGGACATGAGCAGCGGCTGCTTGTGCCCGATGCCCAGCCCGGTGACCACCACGGCGACCACCCCGGAGGCGTGGATCTCCTCGGCGGCGAAGACCACCGTGAACGGCACGATGAGCGACAGCGCGTTGTCCAGCACCGGGTCGGTGATCCGCTTGTGCAGGGCGCCGAAGACCACCACGCCGAGCAGCCCGACGAGGACGCCGCCGCCGGCGGACACCAGCACCTCGCGGGCGACCGCGCCGACCCCGACGTGACCGCCGGCCGCCGTCGCGGCGGCGACCGCCACCCGCAGCAGCACCAGCGCCGTGGCGTCGTTGACCAGGCTCTCCCCCTCCAGGATCGTCACGATCCGCCGGGGCAGGCCCACCCGCCGGGCCACCGCGGTGGCGGCGATCGCGTCGGGCGGCGCCACGACCGCGCCGAGGGCCAGGCAGATCGCGTACGGGACGCCGGGCAGGATCAGGTGGACGACGGTGCCCACCACGAACGCGGTGAACAGCACCAGCCCGACGGCGAGCAGCAGGATCGGCCGGAGGTTGAGCCGGAACGCCGGCACCGACGTCTTCAGCGCGGCCACGTAGAGCAGCGGCGGCAGGATGCCCACCAGCACCAGTTCCGGGTCGAGGCGGACCTCCGGGAAGCCGGGCACGAAGGACAGCCCGAGGCCGAGCACGACCAGCAGGATCGGCGCGAGCAGGCCGAGCCGGCGGGCCAGCGCCGCGCCGAAGGTCGCGATCGCGAGAAAGACCACGACCTCGATCAGAGCTTCCATGGAGTACGAGCCTAGGCGGCCGGCGGCCCCGACGTGATCACGAGGCGGTACGGAGTTTCGGCAGCACCTCGGCCCCGAACGTGTCGACGAAGGCGCGCTGCTCCTGCCCGACGTGGTGCAGGGCGATCTGGTCGAAGCCCAGCGCCACGTACTCCTCCAGCCAGCCCACGTGCCGGCCCAGGTCGGCGCTGACGTTGACCACCGAGGTGACCTTTTCCAGGGGCACGTCCTCGCTGACCACGTCGAAGTGGTCGGCCAGCTCCAGGTCCCAGCAGACCGGCGGGGCGAAGACGTTGCTGCGCCACTGGTCGTACGCGACGGCCTCGGCCTCGGCCTGGTCGGGCGCCCAGCTCACGTGGACCTGGAGGTGCAGCGGGCCGCGCCCGCCGGCGTCCCGGTAGGCGTCGATCATCCGGCGCAGGTGCTCCACGGGCGCGTTGACGGTGATCAGGCCGTCGGCCCAGTCGGCGCACCAGCGGGCCGTCTCGACGCTGACCGCCGCGCCGATGAGCGCGGGCGGCTGCTCGGGCCGCGTCCACAGCTTCGCCCGGTCCACGGTGACCAGACCGTCGTGGCTGACCTCCTCGCCGGCGAGGAGCGCCCGGATCACGTCCACGCACTCGCGCAGCCGGGCGGCGCGGACGTCCTTGCGGGGCCAGCCGGTGCCGGTGATGTGCTCGTTGCTCGCCTCGCCGGTGCCGAGCGCGGCCCAGAACCGGCCCGGGTACATGGCGGCCAGGGTGCCGATGGCCTGCGCCACGACGGCCGGGTGGTAGCGCTGGCCGGGCGCGTTGACCACGCCGAACGGCAGGTTGGTGGCCTGGAGCGCGGCGCCGAGCCAGGACCAGGCGAAGCCGGAGTGGCCCTGGCGGGCGCTCCACGGCGAGAAGTGGTCGGACGACATGGCGGCGTCGAAGCCGGCCCGTTCGGCGTGGATCACCGCCTCCAGCAGCCGGGACGGGTGGATCTGCTCGTGGGAAGCGTGGAAGCCGAACGCCGTCATGGGGGCACCTCCTACCCATGACGGCGTCCGGTCAATCGCGGCTACTCGGAGTGCGCCCCGGCGCCGGCGCCGACCTCCCCCTCGCCGACCCAGACGGTCTTGGTGTTGCAGAACTCGCGCATGCCCACGGCGGACAGCTCACGCCCGTAGCCGGAGTTCTTCACCCCGCCGAAGGGCAGCTCCGGGTAGGAGGTGGTCATGCCGTTGATGAAGACGTTGCCGGCGTCCAGGTCGACGGCGAAGCGCTCCTGCTCGGCGGGGTCGCTGGTCCAGGCGTTGGAGCCCAGGCCGAAGGCGGTGCCGTTGGCGACCTCGATGGCCTCCTCGTAGGAGCCGACCCGGTAGAGGCCGGCGACCGGCCCGAACACCTCCTCGGCCCACATCCGCATCTCCGGGCGCAGGTCGGTGACCACGGTCGGCGGGTAGTACCAGCCGTCGCCGGACGGCTTCTCGCCGCCGCACAGGACGGTGGCGCCGTTGTCGACCGCGTCCTGCACCTGGGCGTGGATCTCGTCCCGGCCGCTCTCGCTGGCCAGGGGGCCCACGTCGGTGTTCTCGTCCATCGGGTCGCCGACCCGCAGCGCCGACATCCGGGCGGCGAACTTCTCGGCGAAGGCGTCGAAGACGTCGGTGTGCACGATGAACCGCTTGGCGGCGATGCAGGACTGGCCGTTGTTCTGGCAGCGGGCCGTGGTGGCCACCTCGGCCGCTTTGTCCAGGTCGGCCGAGGGCATCACCACGAACGGGTCGCTGCCGCCCAGCTCCAGCACGGTCTTCTTGAGTTCCCGGCCGGCGACCTGGGCGATCGAGCGGCCGGCGCCCTCGCTGCCGGTGAGCGTGGCGGCCCGGACCCGGGGGTCGCTGAGGATCCGGTCCACCTTGTCGGAGCCGACGAGCAGGGTGGTGAAGGCGCCCTCCGGGAAGCCGGCGCGGCGGAACAGCTCCTCCAGGTAGAGGGCGGTCTGCGGGACGTTGGAGGCGTGCTTGAGCAGCCCGGTGTTGCCGGCCATCAGGGCCGGTGCGGCGAACCGCATCACCTGCCAGAGCGGGAAGTTCCACGGCATCACGGCGAGCACCGGGCCGATCGGCTGGTGGCGGACGTACGCCCGCTTCGCCTTGACCGCGGCCGCGTCGGCGGGCTCGTCGGCGAGCATCTTCGCGGCGTTGTCGGCGTAGAAGCGGCAGGCCGTGGCGCACTTGGTCACCTCGGCCTTCGCCGCGGCGTACGTCTTGCCCATCTCGGTGGTCATGAGGCGGGCGGTCTCGTCCCGCTCGGCCTCCAGCAGGTCGGCCGCGGCGATCATCCACCGGCCACGCTCGGCGATCGTGGTCCCGTGCAGCTGCCGGAAGGCCAGGTCGGCCCGCTCGATCGCCGCGTCGATCTGCTCGTCCGACATCGGGTCGTACGTCTTGAGCACCTGTCCGGTGGCGGGATTGGTGGTGGCGATGGGCATGTCGTACTCCTGTCACTCGAACAGCGAGTGCCGCACGCCCGGCTCCTCGCGGCGGCGCGCGGCGCGGCGGCGCTGGATGACGATCAGGTCGACCACGGCCACCACGGCGAGGATCGCGCAGACGACGCCCAGCCAGGTCACGCCGGCGGCGAACGCGAGCACCGCGAAGACGGTCATGACGACCAGGCCGAAGAGGGCGAGGGCGAGCCGCAGGTTCAGCGCGCTGTACGCGTGGCCGACCGTGCCGCGGGCACGGCGGGGCTGTGATCGCGTCATTCCCCCGGGCTACCCCGGCACGGCCCCACCTAACCAGGTCCCCGGTCGTAACACGCGGATGTGAACGACGGTTGTCGATGCCGGAAAGGCGACAGTGCCCCCGTCCGGACGGCCGAGGCGCATAGGGTCGACGCGTCCCTTCTGCCGCCGGACGGGGGACGGTATGCCTCGACGTTGGATCGCCGCGCTGGCCTGCCTCGCGGCGCTGGTCGCGCTCGCCTGCGACGGCTCGGGCTCGGCGTCGCCCCGGCCGTCGGGCTCCGCGCCCCCGGGCGCGCCGGCGGTGCTGACCGCCCTCGGCGACTCGATCACCAGCGGCTTCGGCTCCTGCCTGGTCCTGGTGGGCTGTGAACGCAACTCCTGGTCCAGCGGGGACGGCCTGCGGGTGCGCAGCCTCTACCGGCGGCTGCACGAGGACAACGCGACGCTGCGGGCGCACAACCGGGCGGTGCCGGGCGCCCGCGCGGCGGGCCTGGCCGACCAGGCGCGGGCGGCGGTACGCGACCGGGCCGACCTGGTCACCGTGCTGATCGGGGCGAACGACGCCTGCCGGAGCGACATCGACGACATGACGGCGCCGGCCACCTTCCGACGACAGGTCGACGCGGCCCTGGCGGTGGTGCGCAAGGGCCGGCCGAAGGCGCGGGTGCTGGTGGTCAGCCTGCCCGACCTGCACCGGCTCTGGGAGCTCGGGCACACCGAGCCCCGGGCGGTGCGGGCCTGGTCGCGCGGCGTCTGCCCGGCGCTGCTGGCCGACGCCACGTCGACCGCGCCGGCCGCGGTGGCCCGCCGGGCCCGCTTCCGGGAGCGGATCGACGCGTACGACGCGCAGCTGCGCGCCGCCTGCCGCGCGTACGGGTCGCGGTGCCGGTGGGACGGCGGCGCGGTGCACCGGAGCCGGTTCGGCCTGGACGAGGTGAACGCGCTGGACTGGTTCCACCCGAACGCGGCCGGTCAGGACCGGCTCGCCGACGTCGCCTGGGACGCCTCCGGCTGGGCCGGCTGGGCCGGGCCGGGCGACGCGCCGCGCTGACCGCCGCTCGCGGGCGGTGGTCAGGGCTGGCGCGGGCCGGGAAGCTGGCGCGGGCCGCCCCGGTAGAGGGCGCGGGCCCGGTCGGCGAGATCCCGGGTGGCCGACGAGTTCGCCCAGGTGCCCAGGATGATCGCGGCGCCGGGGATCACCTTGGCGAACATCCGCTTGGCGGCGCGCACCCCCGCCATCCGGGCCAGCCGGACGCCGAGCTGGAGCATCACCCGGCCCAGCGGGCGCTGCCCGCCCATGCCGAACAGCGCGCCGGCCCGCTCCCGACCGGCGGCCACCCCGAGGGCGAGCCGGGCGCTCTCGGCGACCTTGTGCACCCGCTGGAGCACGAGCAGGTCGGTGGCCCGGTCGGGGTGGACCGCGTCGATCCCGTACGCGGCGGCCACGTGCAGCACGAGCCGGGCCTGCGTCCACGCCAGCACGCCCACGTCGATCACCGCGCCGGGCAGCCCGGCCGCGCCGGAGACCGCCCCGGAGAGCCGCGCGTGGTTGACGAACTTGCGCACCGCCTGGTCGGCCAGCTCGTCGGCGGGGACGTCCGGCCGCTGCGCCCGCTCCCGCTCGGCCCACTGCGCCGCCTCCGGCCCGAGCCGGCGCACCGCCTCCAGGGCCAGGTGCTCCGGCGCGTACTGCGGGTCGTCCCGCATCCGGTCCCAGAGCCGGGCCGGAGGCGCCTCGGGCGCCTCCACCGGCGCGGCCGGCTTCTTCGGGAGGGTGGGTTCGCCGTCGACGGGGGCGGAGTCGGTCACGAGGGGGCTCCCGGGGGTCGTTGCTGCGGGGGCGGAGCGGTCAGCGCCGGCGGGACGACAGCCGGGTGGCGAGCTGCTTGAGCTTCGCCTGGTTCTCCGGCTTGGCCAGCTCACGCCGGCCGCGGTCGACGAGCTGCTGACCGCGGGGCGATCGCAGGAAGGCGGTGAGTCGTTGCACCAGTGACATGACGTCCTCCTGTCCGCGGCCCCCCTCATGTGTACCCGGGACCGGCAAGTCCCTGATACCCGGGCCGGCCCCGCGGCAACCCGGCGAGCGTCAGCCCAGGATTTCCTTCACCACCGTGTTGGCGCGCCACTCGTGCTGGGCGTACGCGTCGGGGAACGCCGACACCTGGACGGTCTGGGCCGCGACGGTCAGGGGCAGGTCCTGCCAGCCGGGGATCTCCTCCAGGGCGGAGAGGAACGCCTTGGTGGCGTACTCCGGGTCCATGAGCTCCTCGACGGTGCCCCAACCGCTGCTCGGCCGCTGCTGGAACAGCCCGACCGAGTCGTGGTCCCAGCCGATGGCCTGGTGCGGGTAGTTCTGCGACTCGGGCAGCACGGCGCTGGCGTAGTTGAGCAGGGTGCTCTCCTGCATGGCGGTGGCCACCGCGATGACCAGGCCGCGACGCGGCACGCCCATCTCCCGGCCGGCCTGCACGATCTTCTTGGCGTTGTTCATCTGGGTCTGGTCGAGGCCGGCGACCGGGACGATCCGGCGCGGCTTGGGCTTGGCCTTCGGCTTCGCGGTCACCGACGGGCTGGCCGAGGGGGCGGCGCCGGGGGTGGCCGGGGCGGTGCTCTCGCGGGCCAGGCCGCGGGAGGCGGCGTCGACGGCCGCCCGCTGGGCGACCTCGGCCGAGGCGGCCGGGTTCGGGGTGTCGCCGGCCGGGCGGGTGCCGATCTGGGTGAAGCCGCCGACCAGGCCGAGGCAGCAGACCGCGCCGGTGGCCATGGCCATCTTCGACCGGCCGGGCCGGGCAGCAAGGGGGTTCAGCAGGGCGTTGAAGCGGGTACGCAGGGAACCGCGGGCAGTGGTTGCCTCCGCGCAAGCGGTCAACTGATCGGTCGAGGGGGTATCGTCCGAACGGTCAGCCGAGCCGTCGGGGCCGTACTGGTCGTCGAGGGTGCCGTCGTCACGCATTCGACGAGGCTAGACAGGGCAAACCGGGATCACCCAGGCCCATCGGGTGGTCCTCGCCACAGTCTGCGCCCTCAGAACCGGACATCCGTCGCCGGGCCGGGTCGGCCGGTGACGGACCTCGCGACCCGGGAAAACCTCCGGTGTGGCCCGGCTCGCACCGCCCCGGGCAGGAACCTCGCAGCCTCCCCCCGGCCGCCCATTGATCGACTTACTCGTCCTTTCGGTGGAGCCGCACCCGGACCGGGAGGATGAGCCGATCCGGCGCCGTCGCCGAATTGTGATCATCAGTCGGCCCGTAACGGAATGGACCACGACGGCCGGTACGTTGGCCGAACGGGGTGCCGTGTGCACGCGGCCCACCCCGTACGCGTCGACAGGAAGGTCCGAACCGGTGCTCGACCCACACGAGCTCTACGAACTCAGCGACGATCTGCCCGATCTCGGCCAACCGGTGCTGATCCAGGCCCTCACCGGCTTCGTCGACGCCGGCAGCGCCACCCGGCTGGCCCGGGAACAGCTGCTCACCTCCCTGGAGGCGCGGCCCATCGCCCGCTTCGACGTCGACCAGCTCTTCGACTACCGCTCCCGCCGGCCGGTGATGACCTTCGTCGAGGACCACTGGGCCGACTACGACGCCCCGGCGCTGGAGCTGCACCTGCTGCACGACGACGACGAGACCCCGTTCCTGCTGCTCACCGGCCCCGAGCCGGACGTCCAGTGGGAGCGTTTCGTGGCCGCGGTCGCCGCGCTCTGCGCGCGGCTCGAGGTCCGGCTCACCGTCGGGCTCAACTCGATCCCGATGGCCGTCCCGCACACCCGCCCCAGCGGCGTCACGGCGCACGCCACCCGGCGCGAGCTGATCTCCGGGTACGAGCCCTGGCTCCAGAAGGTCCAGGTGCCCGCCGGCGTGGGCCACCTGCTCGAATACCGCCTCGGCGAGCGGGGCCGCGACGCCCTCGGCTTCGCCGCGCACGTGCCGCACTACGTCGCCCAGACCGAGTACCCGGCCGCCGCCGAGGCGCTGCTCGCCGCGGTGTCCCGCAGCACCGGGCTGCTGCTGCCCCGCGACGGCCTGCGGGCCGCCGCCGAGGTGGTGCGGGTGGAGATCGACCGCCAGGTCGCCCAGACCGAGGAGGCGGCCACCCTGGTCCAGGCCCTGGAGGAGCAGTACGACGCGTTCGCGCGCGGCCGCGGCGAGAAGAGCCTGCTCGCCCCGGAGACCGGCCCGCTGCCCACCGCCGACGAACTGGGCGCCGAGCTGGAACGCTTCCTCGCCGAGCAGACGCGCCCCGGGGACACCCCGGAACGCTGACCGGCTGCGCCGACCCGAGCCGGCGAGGCTTCGGAACGCCGAGGGACGGCGCGACACCCCGCGGGCTGACCCGGCGGGGTGACCGCCGATGCGGCAGGCTGGAGGCATGCGCCTGGCGACCTGGAACGTCAACTCGGTGAAGGCCCGCCTCCCCCGACTGCTCGACTGGCTGGCCACCACGAAGCCCGACGTCGTCTGCCTGCAGGAGACCAAGTGCCCCGACGGGGCCTTCCCGGTCGCCGAGGTGGGCGAGCTGGGCTACGAGGCGGCCAGCCACAGCGACGGCCGGTGGAACGGCGTGGCCGTCCTGTCCCGCGTGGGCCTGGCCGACGTGGCGGTCGGCTTCCCCGGCGAGCCGGGCTTCCCCCTGCCGGAGGCCCGGGCCATCTCCGCCACCTGTGCCGGCCTGCGGGTCTGGTCGGTGTACGTGCCGAACGGCCGCTCCCCCGACGACCCGCACTACGCGTACAAGCTGGCCTGGTTCGCGGCGCTGCGGGACACCCTGGAGCCGGAGGTGGCCGGCGGGCTGCCGGTCGCTGTCTGCGGGGACTTCAACGTCGCCCCGACCGACGCCGACGTCTGGGACCCGAAGCTCTTCGTCACCTCCACCCACGTGACCCCCGCCGAGCGGGCCGCCCTGGCCGCGCTGCGCGACCTCGGCCTCAGCGACGTGGTGCCGACGCCCATGAAGGGCCCGCACCCCTACACCTACTGGGACTACCGGGCCGGCATGTTCCACCAGAACAAGGGCATGCGGATCGACCTGGTCTACGCCACCGCGCCGTTCGCCCGCGCGGTCACCTCCGCGTACGTGGACCGGGAGGCCCGCAAGGGCAAGGGCCCCTCCGACCACGCCCCGATCGTCGTCGACGCCGACCTGGTGCCGGCCGTCGAGACGTTCTGACCCGGCTCGCTAGGGTGGAGCCATGGCAGTCGTGAAGATCAACGCGATCGACGTCCCGCCGGGCGCCGGCGAGGAGCTGGAGAAGCGGTTCGCGGCCCGGGCCGGCGCGGTGGAGAACTCCCCCGGCTTCCTCGGCTTCGAGCTGCTCCGCCCGGTCGGCGGGGAGAGCCGCTACTTCGTCTACACCCGCTGGGAGACCGAGGAGGCCTACCAGGCGTGGGCGCAGGGGCCGTCCCGGGCCGCGCACGCCGGCGGCCAGGGCGGCGAGCCGCGCAAGCCGGTCTCCACCGGCGCCACGCTGCTGGAGTTCGAGGTGGTCCAGCAGGTCCCCGCGAAGGGCTGAACCTTCGCCTACTTCTGGAACATGGCGACGCCACGTCGGCCATGAGCTTGAGGGCCCAGTCAAGCTGCGGGCAGGTGTCGCGGTCGCGGCACTCCGGGCACCCGCCCGCCCGCCACGGCTGGTCGAGGGCCCGGGTCCAGTGCGTGTCGATGATCCGCATCATCGTTGTCGCCTTGTCCGGGTCTGGCGCGGGCTGGAAACATGATCTCCGCTGAAGTCCAGGAGAGCTGATCATGCCGACCAGACCACCGCACTACCGACGTGTCGCAGACGACATCGAGGCCAAGATCCGCACGGGCGACTACATCCCCGGGCAGCAACTGCCCTCCGTCTCGGAGATCGGCGAGATCTACAACGTCGCCCGGTCGACCGCCTACCGCGCCGTCAAGGAACTGCACGCACGCAATCTCGTCTACGGCCAGCAGGGCCAAGGCGTCTTCGTCGCCGAGGCGGAATAGCCCGTAGCCGCCGGCACTGCGCGTTCCGCGTCGCTTGAGTCATTGCCGACATCAGCTCGAAAGGCGCGCGCAGAGGCACCGGCAGGTCGCCGCCCCCTCAGCGCCCACAACCGTGATCGCGGACCACGCCGGCGGGAAGTCGCCAAGATTCAGGCGTCAGGGGTTGCGGGTGTCGAGCAGGGAGGCGAAGGCGATCACGTTGTCCTGGTAGCCGGTGTGGCCGCCCACCCACTCGCCGCCGCAGGTGATCAGCCGCAGCTCGGCCGGACCGGACTCGCCGTAGACCCGGTCGGCGGGGAGGTTGGCCTTGTCGAAGTACTCGACGGTGTCGACCTTGAAGGCGACCACGCTGCGGTCCTCCCGGGTCACCTCGATCCGGTCCCCCGGCTTCAGCTCGTGCAGCCGGTAGAAGACCGCCGGCCCGCTCTTGGTGTCCACGTGCCCGACGATGATCGCCCGGCCCGGGTCGCCGGGCACCGCCCCGCGGTTGTACCAGCCGGTCTGGTGGTGCTCGGTCAGCGGCGGCACGGCGATGGAGCCGTCCCGGGCCTGGCCGACCGGGGTGACCGGGGCGGTGATCTTGATGGCCGGCACGGCGAGGCGGACCGGAAGGCTGGCCGGCTCCCGCGCCCGCGTCGGCTCGGTGGTGCGCACGCTCGACCCGGTCGCCGCGTCGGCCCAGTCGAACGGGCCGGCGGTCCGGCCCAGCCCCGCGCCGGTGGCGAACACCCCGACCAGTACCAGCAGCACGGCGAGCGGCACCGACCACGGGCTGCGGCCGCCGGACCGGGCCGCCCGGGGGCTGGGCTGGGGGGTGGGGTTCGTGGCCATGGCGGGGCTCAGCGCCGGGCGGCGCCACGCAGGGTACGGGGCTGCCGGCGGGACGCGACCACACCGACCACCGCGCCGGCCACGGTCAGCGCCAGCCCGACCGGCACCAGCAGCCCGCCGACGCCGCTGCCGGCCGTGCCGCCGAAGCCGGTCGCCGGGCCGCGGCTGGGCTGCACCCGCTTGACCACCTGGAGCATGGTGGACGCGGTCTGCCCGCCGGGACACTCCAGCTTGACCCGGTAGTTGCCGGGGCGGGTGCGTTCCCGGACCATCGGCGAGGCGGTGAGCAGGCCGCGCTGCGGCTGCACCTGGATCCGGCCGAACGCGTCGGACACCACGGTGGCCGGCACCGAGTTGTCCCGGCAGCTCGCCCGGATGCCGACCAGGAAGCCGGCCTCCACGGTGCTCGGGGTGACCTCCACGAAGATGAGGTCGGCGGGCGGCTGCGTCCCGGGCTGGCCCGGCACCGGCTCGGCGGCGGGCACCAGCGCGGCGGAGAACGCCGGGCGGGCGGGCGGGCCGGCCTGGGCGGGAAGCGCGCCGACCAGCGGGGCGGTGCACGCGGCGGCCGCGACCAGCAGCGCCACACGTCCCGTGACTGACACCATGCCCCCTCCCGGCGTCGGGGTCGGGCGGCGGGCCACCCGTCCTGCCGTACGGGATGAATCCTCTCACCCCGGACCGCCCATCACATCCGATCCGCTGCGGCGGTCGCGTACGCTCGGGTCGCTGTGACCTCCACCGACTTCAGCGCCGCGCCGCCGGCCCACGCCGCCCGTATCCGCACCTTCCACCCGCGTCGAGGGCGGATGAGCGACCGGCAGCGCGACGCGCTGGCCCGGCTCTGGCCCGCGTACGGCCTGGAGATCGACGACCTGGACGGGCCGTGCGATCCGACGGCGCTGTTCGGACGGCGGGCGCCGCTGGTGCTGGAGATCGGTTCCGGCATGGGCGACGCCACCGCGGCGATGGCGGCCGCCGACCCGGACCGACACTATCTGGCGGTTGAGGTGCACACGCCCGGAATCGCCAACCTGCTCGACCTGGTCGACCGGCACGGCCTGGGCAACGTGCGGGTGGCCAAGGGCGACGCGCTGGACCTGGTGCGGGCCATGCCGGAGGGCTGCCTCGACGCGGTGCACGTCTTCTTCCCCGACCCGTGGCCCAAGGCCCGCCACCACAAGCGGCGGATCATCCAGCCGGCGCACGTGGCGCTGCTGCGCTCCCGGCTGGTGGCCGGTGGGACGCTGCACTGTGCGACCGACTGGGCCGAATACGCCGAGTCGATGCGGGAGACGCTGACCGCCGACCCCGAGCTGGTCGACGTGCACGGCGGCTGGGCGCCCCGCCCGGCGCACCGGCCGGTGACCAAGTTCGAGCGCCGGGCGCTGACCGCCGGGCGGGAGATCTTCGACCTGGTCCACCGGCGGCGCTGAACCCGGTTGGCGCAGCGGCCCATGATCCAGGCACCATGGGAGCCGCCATGACTCTCACCGCCGCGCTGCCGAAGAGCGCCGACCCCGACACCCTCTACGACGCGTTCGCCGGCTGGGCGTCCGAGCGCGGTCTCGACCTCTACCCCCACCAGGAGGAGGCGGTCATCGAGATCGTCTCCGGCGCGAACGTGATCATGAATACGCCGACCGGCTCGGGCAAGAGCCTCGTGGCGGTCGCCGCGCACTTCGCGGCGCTGGCCGACGACCGGACCACGTTCTACACGGCGCCGATCAAGGCGCTGGTCTCGGAGAAGTTCTTCGCCCTCTGCGCGGTCTTCGGCGCGGAGAACGTCGGCATGCTCACCGGCGACGCCAGCGTCAACGCCGACGCCCCGATCATCTGCTGCACCGCGGAGATCCTGGCCAACCTGGCGCTGCGCGAGGGCGCCCGGGCCGACGTCGGCCAGGTGATCATGGACGAGTTCCACTTCTACGCCGAGCCGGACCGGGGCTGGGCCTGGCAGGTGCCGATCATCGAGCTGCCGCAGGCCCAGTTCGTCCTCATGTCCGCGACGCTCGGCGACACCACCCGCTTCGTCGACGACCTGACCCGGCGCACCGGGCGGCCGACCGCCGTCGTCCGCTCGGCCGAGCGGCCGGTCCCGCTCCTCTTCTCGTACGCGATGACGCCGCTGCACGAGACCCTGGAGGAGCTGCTGGCGACCAAGCAGGCCCCGGTCTACGTCGTGCACTTCACCCAGGCCGCCGCGCTGGAGCGCGCGCAGGCGCTGATGAGTGTGAACGTCTGCACCCGGGCCGAGAAGGACATGATCGCGAGCGCGATCGGCAACTTCCGGTTCACCTCGGGCTTCGGGAAGACCCTGTCCCGGCTCGTGCGGCACGGCATCGGCGTGCACCACGCCGGCATGCTGCCCAAGTACCGCCGCCTCGTGGAGACCCTGGCCCAGGCCGGGCTGCTCAAGGTCATCTGTGGTACCGACACCCTCGGCGTCGGCATCAACGTGCCGATCCGCACCGTGCTCTTCACCGGCCTGTCGAAGTACGACGGCACCCGGACCCGGCTGCTCAAGGCCCGCGAGTTCCACCAGATCGCGGGCCGGGCCGGGCGGGCCGGTTTCGACACCCTCGGCCGGGTCGTGGTGCAGGCCCCCGAGCACGTCATCGAGAACGAGAAGGCCCTCGCCAAGGCGGGCGACGACCCGAAGAAGCGCCGCAAGGTGGTGAAGAAGAAGCCGCCGGAGGGCTCCATCGGCTGGGGCGAGCCGACGTTCCAGCGCCTGGTCGAGGCCGAGCCGGAGCCGCTGACCTCCAGCTTCCAGGTCAGCCACTCGATGCTGCTCAACGTCATCGGCCGCCCCGGCGACGCGTTCGCCTCGATGCGGCACCTGCTCACCGACAACCACGAGGACCCGGCCGCCCAGCGCCGGCACATCCGCCGGGCCATCGCCATCTACCGGGCGCTGCGGGCCGGCGGCGTGGTGGAGGAGCTGCCCGAGCCGGACGAGCACGGCCGCCGGGTGCGGCTCACCGTCGACCTCCAGCTCAACTTCGCCCTCAACCAGCCGCTCTCCCCGCTCGCCCTGGCCGCCGTCGAGCTGCTCGACCGGGAGTCCCCCTCGTACGCGCTCGACGCGCTCAGCGTGATCGAGTCGATCCTGGACGACCCGCGTCAGGTGCTGTCCGCGCAGCAGTTCAAGGCCCGCGGCGAGGCGGTCGCCGCCATGAAGGCCGAGGGCATCGAGTACGAGGCCCGCCTGGAACTCCTCGACGAGGTGACCTGGCCCAAGCCCCTGGCCGAGCTGCTGGAGTCGGCGTACGAGATGTACCGGCAGGGCCACCCCTGGGTCGCCGACCACCAGCTCTCCCCCAAGTCCGTGGTCCGCGACATGTACGAGCGGGCCATGACGTTCACCGAGTACGTCCAGTTCTACGGCCTGTCCCGCTCCGAGGGCCTGGTGCTGCGCTACCTGGCGGACGCGTACAAGACGCTGCGGCAGACCGTGCCCGAGGACGCCAAGACCGAGGAACTGGTCGACCTCATCGAGTGGCTGGGCGAGTTGGTCCGCCAGGTCGACTCCAGCCTCATCGACGAGTGGGAGCGGCTGCGCAACCCGTCCGACGTCGCGGAGGTGGCCGCCTCGCTGGACGACCGGCCGCCGGCGGTCACCCGCAACGCCCGCGCGTTCCGGGTGCTGGTGCGCAACGCGCTGTTCCGCCGGGTCGAGCTGGCCGCGTTGCGCCGCTGGGACCTGCTCGGGGAGCTGGACGCCGACCACGGGTGGCACGCGGACGCGTGGGCGGACGCGCTGGAGCCGTACTTCGAGGCGTACGACTCGATCGGGGTGGGCCCGGACGCGCGCGGGCCGGCGCTGCTGATGATCGAGCAGGGCCGGGAGCGGTGGACCGTACGCCAGATCCTGGACGACCCGGAGGGCGACCACGACTGGGGCATCAGCGCCGAGATCGACCTCGCGGCCTCCGACGAGGCGGGCGCCGCGGTCGTCCGCATCACCGACGTCGGGCAGCTCTGACCGCGCCGACGCCGCAGGGGTGAGCCGGGAGATCGGCCCACCCCTGCGGTGTCGCTGGATCAGTCGCGCGGGGTCTGGAAGGCCACGCGGCGACGACGGAACATGACGAACAGCACGGCGCCGAGCGCCAGCACGGCGGCGCCGCCGCCGGCGAGCGCGGCGGCCGGGGCGCCGGTGACCGGCAGCCCGCCACCGGAGCCGCCGCTGCCGTCACCGGAGCCGCCCTCGGCGCCGGTGATGACGATGCGGGCCGTGTTGTTCTCCGGCTTCGACTCGGTGGAGGACGTCGCGCCGTCGACCACGATCGTGCCGTTGGTTCCCGGCGTCGACTTGATCTTCAGCTTGACGGTGACCTTGATCCGGCCCCAGCCGGAGGCGACGCTGGGGAACTCGCTCTCGAAGTTGCAGCGCAGCTTCGCCGACTCCGGCAGCTGCTTGCCCGGCGTGCCGTCGGTCCAGCACCACTCGGAGGGCAGCAGCACCGTGCCGCCCGGCGCGGTGATGACGACCCCGGGGCCGCCGCCGTCGGACGGGCCGTTGTTGACGACCTCGTAGGCGAGGTCGACCGTCTGGCCGACGGTGCCCTTCACCGGCGGGGCGGTGACGGCGACGTCGAGCGTGTTCTTCTTGCTCCAGAACCGGAAGTCGGCGTAGTTGTCCGACTCGTCGAGCTCACGCTCCACGACGGACTGCCGGGCGAGGCCCGCCCGCACGGCCTTGGCGTGCAGCTTCTCGGCGGCGGAGGCGAACGACGGTCCCGTGCCCTTGGCGGCCGCGACCTTCTTCGCCGCCTGCGCCTCCCCGGCCAGAGCCGTGCTGAAGGCGGCGTAGCTCTCGTCCGGACCGGGCAGGTTGCGGCCGAACGTGATGTTGAACAGCGACGTGTCGGTCTCGTCGTCGAACAGCAGCAGCCCCTCGCCGGGCTTGAGCGTCAGCGGCACCGTGCAGGTGACCTGGCTCGGCCCGTACACGTAGGGCCCGCCGATGTCCTTCGGGTAGTAGTCGACGTAGGTGCAGTCGCTGTACCGCTCGACGAAGGTGGCGCCCGTGGGCAGGTCGACCCGGACCGTGAAGTCCGTCGCCGGGCTGTCGCCCTCGTTCAGCACACCGCTGTAGAGCGGGAGGCGGTCGCCCGCGCCGACCGGGTGGGCCTTGTCGTTCAGGTTGTCGGCGGCGGCGACCAGGTCGGGGCCCGACGGGACCACCGTGACCGGGAACGTGGTCGTGTTGTCGCCGGGGTTGGCGTCGTCCTCGCCGCCGGCGATGGTCACGGTGACCGAGCCCGCGTCGCCGGGCGCGGCGCCCGTGCGGCTCGCCAGTGACACCGGGTAGAGGTTCGTGACCTGCCCGGCCTCAAGACGGCCGACGGTGCAGGTGACCTTGGCGTCGGCGAGCTTGCAGGTGTCGTCCCAGTCCGACACGGACGCGGTGACCGCGTCGGAGAGCTTGCTCAGGTCAAGGGTGACGGTCACCGCGCTCGCGTCGGCCTCACCGTAGTTGTAGACGTACATGCCGATGGTGGTGCCGCTGTTGTCGATCTCCGCGACGGGCTCGCGGTCGAACGAGACGAAGAGATCGGGCAGCGCGTCCGCGGCGTGGGCCGGGGCGGAGGAACCGAACAACGCGGTCGTCGCCAGCAGCGCCGCGCCGACGGCGAGGCGGGACCAACGGGCCGTGAGGGATGTCATGTGTGCTCCGGAAGAGACGATGGAAGCCCGCACTCTAGTTGGTGATCAGCCACCGCGGTGTCCCGTGCGAAGAGACCTCTCCAGACCCCTGGGCGATGTCAGACCTGTCGATTAGAATGTATGTACTAATCGAGCTTTTGACCTGGGAGGATGCTCGTGACTGCGCCCACCTCCGCCGCCCCTGTCACCCCCTACGCCACCCTCCTCGGGTTCACCCGCTACGTGGACCGCACCGGGCCCACCAAGGCCACCTTCGTGGGCGGCCTGCGCAAGCAGCGGGCGAGCCGGCACGGCTTCAACCCGCACGGTCAGTTCGTCAAGGCGCTCAAGGCCGACGTCGCCTTCCACACCGGCGGCACCCACCTGGCCCAGGTGGCCGACCTGGTCAAGCCGCGCTGGCGCCCGCTCTACGAGGCGCTGGTGCCCGGTGCGACCACCTGGCTGCACTCGCTCGGCGAGCCGGCCGGCGTCGACCTGGCCCAGACCCGCGACGCGCTGGCCATGCTGGGCGACCTGCCCGTGAAGATCAACCCGCAGTTCGGCGTGCGCTACGCCGACGGTCGCGCCGAGGCCATCCGGCTGCACTTCGACGAGGTTCCGCCGAGCGAGGAGGCGACCCTCGCGACCCTGCACCTGATGGCCCGGCACATGGACGCGGTCCTGCCGCACGCCGAGCCGGTGCTGGTCGACGTCCGGCGCGGCGAGTCCCACCGGATGCCGGCCGACGCCAAGCCGGAGCAGATCGAGCAGTGGCTGGCGGGCGAGGCCGCTGCCTTCCGCGCCATCTGGTCCACCGCCGCCTGACCCGGCGGGCCGCGCCCGGCGCCGTCACTGGTGCCGGGCGCGGTGCAGCAGGTACGCGGTGACCAGGCCACCGGCCAGCACGGCCGCCGCCCCCACGGTCTGCCCGGTCTCCAGCGCCACCCGGAACGCGTCCCGGACCAGCGTGCGCTCGCCGTCGGTGCCGGCGGCGGCCAGCGCGGCCGGGAACGAGCCGGCCCCGGCCAGCGCGGCGGGCAGCAGGGCGGCGAACCGCGCGTTCAGCACGGCGCCGAGCACGGCCACGCCGAGGCTGCCACCGACCTCGGTCATGGTGCCGTCGACACCCGCCCCGGCGCCGGCCCGCTCCGGCGGCAGCGCGCTCACCACCGCCTCGACGATCGCCGGGTTGGCCAGCGCGCAGCCGGCGCCCATCAGCAGCAGGCCACCGAGCAGCGCCGGATAGCCGTCGCCCGGCGTGTACGTGACGGCCAGCAGCCCGACGGCGAGCAGCGCCATCCCGATGGCGACCGCGGCCGGCCGCCCCATCCGGCGGATCAGCGCGGCGGCCACCCCGGTGAGGTTGAGCACCACGATGGACAGCGCGAACGGGGCCATCCGCAGCCCGGCCTCCCAGGCCGGGTAGCCGCGGACGAACTGCAGGTGCTGGGTGAGCAGGAACAGCGCGCCGGTCGCGCCGAAGGTGATCAGCACGACCCCGGAGACCGCGCCGGTGAAGCGGGGGTTGCGGAACAGGCCCATGTCCAGCATCGGGTCGGCGACCCGGTGTTCCCAGGCGACGAAGAGGCCGAGCAGCAGGGCGCCGCCCACGGCCGCGGCGAGCACCGCGGGCGCGGCCCAGCCCTCCTCCGGCCCGGCGGTGATCGCCCAGACCACGCCGGTGAGCCCGGCCGTGGAGAGCAGCACGCCGAGCAGGTCGAGGCGGCCGGTGAGCGCCTTGCGGGACTCCGGCACGAGCATCCGGACGGCCACCAGGCAGACCAGGACCACCGGCACGTTCACCAGGAAGATGGCCTGCCAGGGCAGGTGGGCGAGGATCGTCCCGCCGACCGGTGGGCCGACGGCGAAGCCCAGCGCGCTGGTCGCCGCCCAGACCCCGATGGCCCGCTGCCGCGCCGGTCCTTCGAAGACCTGCACGGCCACCGCGAGGGTTGCGGTGACCAGCAGCGCGCCGCCGACACCCATCCCGGCCCGGGCCGCGATGAGCTGACCGGTGGTGGTCGCCAGGCCGGCGGCCAGCGAGCCGGCCCCGAACAGCACCAGCCCGGCCAGCAGCATCCGCCGCCGGCCGTACCGGTCGGCCGCGCTGCCGGCGCTGATCAGCAGGCCGGACAGGACCAGGGCGTACGCGTTGATGATCCACTGGATGTCGCTGGTGCTGGCGCCCAGCTCGGTGGTGAGCACCGGCACGGCGACGGTGAGCACGGTGTTGTCCAGCACCACGGTGACCTGGGCCAGGCAGAGCACCGCCAGGATCCACCAGCGGTGCCGGAGCACCGCCGGCCCGGCCGGGGCGACCGGCGCGGCGAGGACGCTCACGGCCGCGGGGCGTACGGGGCGAGGGGGTTGGCCAGCGTCCCGACGAACTGGAGCGCCGCCGACGGGTCCGCCAGGTCGACCATCTGCTGGTTGTTGCGCAGCTGCAGCCGGTTCAAGCAGGACAGCGCGAACTCCGGGGCGAACAGGTCGTGCCGGTCGGCCAGGTGCGGCACCGACTCCGTGTAGGCGGTGACGCACCCGGCCACGGTCCGCCAGAAGGTCTCCTCGTCGAGGATCCCCTCGGTGTCGAGGATCGCGTTGAGGTGGCGCAGGAACGAGTCGAACACGTCGGTGAAGACGCAGAGCACCTTCTCGTCCTCGGGCACGGCGGCGCGGATCCGGCTCACCGCCTCGGGCAGGTCGGCCTGCGGGTTCATCACCACGATCTCCTCGGCGATGTCCTTGAAGACCACCCGCTCGACCGCGTCGTCGCGGAGCACCAGGATGACGTTCTCGCCGTGCGGCATGAACGCCAGGTCGTACGCGTACAGCGCGTGCAGCACCGGCACGAGGTAGGCGTCCAGGTAGCGGCGCAGCCAGTCCGCCGGGGCCAACCCGGAGCCGGCGATCAGCGCACCGGCGAACGAGCGGCCGGCCCGGTCGACGTGCAGCAGCGACGCCATGGTGGCCAGGCGCCGGCCGGGCTCCAGCCCGGGCACCGGGCTCTCCCGCCAGAGCGCGGCGAGCATCTTCCGGTACGGCGAGTACCGGTCGGTGGCCGCCTCGAACTGCCGGTGCCGGTAGCCGATGGCGGCCTGCTCCCGGATGATCGACAGCCCGGTCCGCGCGAACACCGGGTCGGCGGCGATCAGGCCGGCCAGCCAGTCGTTGATGGCCGGGGTGTGTTCCATGTACGCGGCGGACAGCCCGCGCATGAAGCCCATGTTGAGCACCGAGAGCGCGGTCTTCACGTAGTGCCGGTTCGGGTCGGTGATGTTGAAGAAGGTGCGCACCGACTGCTGGGCCAGGTGCTCGTCCGGCCCCTCGCCCAGCGGCACGAGGTGGCGCCGGGCCACCTCGCCGGCGAAGGTGACGGCCAGCTTGTTCCACCACTGCCAGGGGTGCACGGGCAGCAGCAGGTAGTCGGCCGGGTCGAGGCCGAGCCCGGTGAGGGTGCGGGCGAACCCCGCGAGGGTCTCGGCGCCGAGTTCGGCCCGGACGTGGGTGTCGTAGTTCAGGTCGGCGGCGCAGGTGAAGGTGGTGTGGTCGCGGTGGGCGGCGAGCCAGAGCAGGCGGACCGGCTGGCCGGCCTCCGGGGCGTACCGGTGGTGGTCGTGCACGCCCCAGCCGATCCGGCCGCTGTTGGCCACGAAGCACGGGTGGCCCTCGGTCATCGCCGTCTCGATCTGCTGGAAGTCCGCCTGGACCAGCTCGGCCGCCGCCAGCTCGGGCCGGGCCAGCTTGTAGGCGAGCCCGGCCAGGGTGGAGGTGATCTCCTCCAGGTAGACGGGCAGGACGGCGTCGGTGAGGCCGAGCGCGCCGCGCAGCTCCAGGCAGAGGTCGACCGCGTCGAGCGGGGCCGCCCGCCCGTCGACGTGCCGGGTCAGGCCGGCGGGGTCGATCCACCAGTGGTGCAGGCTCAACTGCCGGGCCGCGAAGCGGTACTCGGCCGTGCCGTCGTCGCTGCGCACCCGGTAGTGGCCGGGGCTCAGCGGCTCGGGGGTGATGAGCCGTTCGTGGGCGAACTCGGCCAGGGCCTTGCGGACCAGGTGGCGGTTCGCGGCGGCCCACAGCTCGGGGGTGAGGTGGTCGACGGCGGCGGAGGGGGTGGTCACGCGGGTACCTCTCAACGGGTGGCGGCCAGGAACTGCTCGCGGGTGCAGACGCTCAGCAGGGCGGTCTTCTCGGGCTTGGCGATCGGGCCGACGACGGTGAAGCCGACGGCCGCGTTCACGGCGTGCACGGCGGTGTTGCGCACGTCGGGCTCGACCACCACCCGGCGGGTGGCCGGATCGGCGAAGATCCAGTCCAGCACCGTGGTGATCACGGCGAGGGTGAAGCCGTGCACCGGCGCGTCGGCGGGGGCGCAGAGGAAGTGCATCCCGACGTCGCCCTCGACCGGGTCGTAGAGGCCGACCAGCTCGACCTCGGCGGGGTCGTAGCGCTCGGCGAGGAACGCCGGGCGCCCCTGCCAGCACCCGAGGTACGCGTCGTGGTGCGGGTGCGCGGCGATCCGCCGGTACTCCTCGGCCACCCGGGCCACGTCGGCGTCCTGCATCATCCAGAACACCGCCTTGGGGTGCGTGACCCAGCGGTGCAGCAGCGCGGCGTCGGCGTCCGGGTCGAGCGGGCGGAGGCTGAACTCGCCGAGGCGCGGATCGTGCCGGTGGTGGGCGGGCGCCGTCATGAGGCCATCCCGGCCGGCGCGCCGAACTCCTGGAAGGCGATGCTCTTCTCGATCGGGTAGTGCTCGCGGCCGGTCAGCTCCCGGATGATCCACGAGTTGCGGTAGGGGCCCATGCCGAGGTCGGGCGAGGTGACGCTGTGCGTGTGGGTGCCGGCGTTCTGGAGGAAGACGCCCCGTCCGGTGTGGTCGATGCTGTAGTTGCGGGCCACGTCGAAGCGGCCGTGGCCGTCGAAGCGGAGCCGGTCGCGGATCGGGTCGAGGAAGGCGGGCACCCGGTAGCGGTAGCCGGTGGCCAGGATCAGCCCCTCGGTGTCCAGGGTGAAGTCACGCTCCTGCTCGACGTGGTGCAGCCCCAGCGTGTACGTCCCGCGCTCCGGGTCGTGGGTCGCCTCGGTCAGCTCGGTGTTGGTGAGCAGCCGGGTCGGCACCGGGCGGCCGATGCTCTTCACGTAGAGCAGGTCGAAGATCCCGTTGATCAGCTCCGCGTCGATGCCCTTGAACAGGCCCTTCTGCTCCGCTTCGAGGCGGTAGCGGGTCGGCTCGGGCAGGGCGTGGAAGTAGTCCACGTAGTCCGGGGAGGTCATCTCCAGGGTGAGCTTGGTGTATTCGAGCGGGAAGAAGCGCGGCGAGCGGGTGACCCAGTTCAGCTGGTAGCCGTGCGTGTCGATGTCGGCCAGCAGGTCGTGGTAGATCTCGGCGGCGCTCTGCCCGCTGCCGATGACGGTGACGCTCCGCTTGCCGCGCAGCGCGTCCCGGTGCTCCCGGTACCGCGAGTTGTGGATCACGTCGCCACCCAGCCCCGCGCAGGCCGGCGGCACGTGCGGCGGGGTGCCGGTACCGAGCACCAGCCGGCGGGCCCGGTGGGTGACCGCGCGGCCGTCCACCCGGGCGTGCACCACGTACCGGTCGTCGGTGGCGTCGTACTCGACGGCCGTCACCTCGTGTCCGAAGCGGACGCTGGGCAGCTTCGCGGCGGCCCACCGGCAGTAGGCGTCGAACTCGCTGCGCAGCGGAAAGAAGTTCTCGCGGATGTAGAACGGGTAGAGCCGGCCGGTCTCCTTGAGATAGCTGAGGAAGGAGTACGGCGAGGTTGGGTCGGCGAGCGTGACCAGGTCGGCGAGGAACGGGGTCTGCAGGTGGGCGCTCTCCAGCAGCATGCCGGGATGCCAGTCGACGTCGTCGCGGGCCTCCAGGAAGAGGCCGTCGAGGTCGGCGATCGGGGCGGTCAGGCAGGCCAGGCCGAGGTTGTACGGGCCCAGCCCGACGGCGATGAAGTCGTGGGTCGACATGGGGTTCTCCAGGGCGGGGCCGGTCAGCCGACCGGGCAGGACAGCTCGGCGGCGGTGCGGGTGCGGGCGTACCAGCCGGCGTGTTCGGCGATCAGGTCGAGCACCGCGGCGACGTCCTCCCCGGTCGTCTCCGGGTTGAGCAGGGTGAACTTCAGGTGGTGGGCGCCGTCCACCCGGGTGCCCGCGACGAGCGCGGCGCCGGAGGCGGCGAGCGCCTCGCGGGCGTACAGGTTGGCGTCGTCGACGAGGTCGGCGGCCAGGCCGGCGGGCCGCCAGCGGAACACCAGGGTGCTCAGCGTCGGCCGGGTCACCACCTCGAATCGCGGGTCGGCGTCGAGCAGGTGCCAGGCCTCGCCGGCCCGGTCCACCACCTCGTCGAACAGCGCGCCGATCCCGTCGGCCCCCATGATCCGCAGGGTGAGCCAGAGCTTGAGCGCGTCGAAGCGGCGGGTGGTCTGGAGGCTCTTGTCGACCTGGTTGGGGATGCGCTGCTCGACGGCGCGCGCCGGGTTGAGGTAGTCCGCGTGCCAGGTGGCGTGCCGCAGCGTCCGGCCGTCGCGCACGAGCACGGCGCTGGAGCTGACCGGCTGGAAGAAGGACTTGTGGTAGTCCACGGTCACCGAGTCGGCCCGCTCGATGCCGTCGAGCAGGTGCCGGCGGGTCGGCGAGACCAGCAGCCCGCAGCCGTACGCGGCGTCGACGTGCAGCCACACGCCGGCCGCCGCGCAGATGTCGGCGACCTGCGGCAGCGGGTCGATGCTGCCGAAGTCGGTGGTGCCGGCCGTGGCGACGACGGCCATGACCAGCAGCCCGTCCGCCCGGCAGCGGGCGATCTCCCGGGCCAGCGCGTCGGGGCGCATCCGCCGCTGCGGGTCGGTGTCGACGGTGCGGACGGCGTCGGGGCCGAGGCCGAGCAGCCGGGCCGCCTTCTGCACGCTGAAGTGGCCGGCGGCGGAGGTGAGCACCCGCAGCCGGGACAGCGCCTCGGGGCCGGGCCGCAGCCCGGCCCGTGCCCGCGCCTCCTCCCGGGCCAGCAGCAGCGCCTGGAGGTTGGAGTGCGTGCCGCCGCTGGTGAACACCCCGTCGGCGGCGGGCCCGAGCCCGATCCGCTCGGCCGTCCAGCCGATCAGGCGGCGCTCGATGAGGGTGCCGCCAGCGCTTTGGTCCCAGGTGTCCAGCGAGGAGTTGACCGCGCTGAGCACTGCCTCGCCGAGCAGCGCCGGGATCACCACCGGGCAGTTCAGGTGGGCCAGGTAGCGGGGGTGGTGGAAGTACACGGTGTCGCGCAGGTAGACGTCGTGCAGTTCGTCGAGGGCCGCGCCGGTGTCGCCGAGCGGCCGGTCGAGGTCGACGGCCGCGACGCGCGGGGCGAGGTCGTCCGGAGCGACCCCGGTGAACGGCCGGTCGGCGGTCGCCACCCGGCGGGCCACCCGCTCGACCCCCTCGGCCAGCACCGCACGGTAGCGGTCCAGCGAGCGGGCGGTGAACAGGTGGTCCCGGGCGGCGGCCGGGCCGGCGCCGGCCGAGGGGGCCGGAACGGTTGCTCCGGGCAGGCTCATGGGCAGTCCTCAGTGGTCGGAAGCGGACACGACGGCGACGGCGCGACGGCGCCTCGCGATCCCGCACGGTCCGGAAGTGATCGCGAAGTTAGGTTAGCCTAACCTAACTCGTGAGGGTCAAGAGGCCGGGACGACACGCGGGTCTCATGGTCAGCGCGCCCAGGCGACCGGTCACCGAACGCTCCAGTAACCCAGCGAGGTCACCTGGTGCTTCCCGACGCCGAGGGTGCGGCGCAGGTGCCGGGTGATGTCCCGGGTACTGGCCGCCTCGGCGGCCACCCAGTAGTGCGCGTCGTCGGCGGCCGGCAGCGCGTCCCGGACGGTCTTCAGGAGGCCCTCGCCGTCGGCGCCGCGCGGGACCCAGGTGACCTCGTGGTGCTCCCGGGCGCGGGGCGCCAGCGCCCGCTCGCCGTCGTGGGCGTACTCCAGCCAGACCGTGGCGGGCACGTCGGCGGCGGCGTCGAGCAGGCTGTTCACCGCCGGCAGCGAGGCGGCGTCGCCGACCAGGAAGAGGTGGCGCGGGGCCGGCTCGGGCAGGGCGAAGGCGCTGCCCTGCACGGTGGCGTCGATGGTGTCGCCGACGGCCGCGGTCTCCGCCCAGCGGGCGGCGCACCCGTCGTGCAGGGCGAACTCCAGGTGGAACCGGCCGGTGGCCGGGTCGGGGTCGACCAGGGTGTACGCCCGCTGGTGCGGCTTGCCGTCGTTGTCGAACCAGAGCCGGATCCACATGGTGGGGTGCACGCCGCAGGCGTCCAGCAGGCCGCCGCCGTCCATCAGCAGCCGCCGGTACCGGTCGCCGACCGGCTCGGTGTCGAGCACGGTGAGCCGGAAGTTCCGCCCGCCCATGGCTCGCAGCACGAGCGCTTCCCAGTTCCGCTTCACGTGACCCCTCCAGTAAGGTCTGCCTTAGTTAGGGGAGGGTAACCTAAGTTGATGTTCATGATGTGGCCGGCTGGTGACGTGTCCGCGACGGCCGGCCGGTGACCGGCATCCGGCGTGACGCCTGGGGTGTGCCGCAACTGTGGGGGAACAGCGTCGAGGAGCTGGCCCGGCTCCAGGGCCGCGCCGCCGCGCTCGACCGGGCCTGGCAGATCGAGGTCGAGCGGTGGCGCGCCGAGGGCCGGCTGGCCGAACACCTCGGCCCCGCCGAACTGGGCTGGGACCGGTTCGCCCGGCGGGCCCGCCTCGCCGACACCGCCGCCCGCTGCTTCCGGCGGCTCTCCCCCGCCACCCGCCGCTGGGTCACCGCGTACGTCGACGGGGTGAACGCCGGGCTCGCCGAGGGCGCGGCCGGCGCCCCGGAGTTCGCGGCGACCGGCTGCGCCCCCGGCCGGTGGCGGCCGTGGTCCCCGCTCGGCGTCTTCCTGGTCCAGCACATCCTCTTCGGCACCTTCCCCAACAAGCTCTGGCGGGCCCACGTGGAGGCCACCCTCGGCCCGGCGGCGACGAGCCTGTTCGCCGTCGAGGGACCGGGCGGTTCGGGCAGCAACGCCTGGGTGGTGCCCGGTGACCCGGTCGCCGGGCGGGGGCCGGTCCTGGCCGGCGACCCGCACCGGGTGCTGGAGCTGCCCGGGATCTACCAGCAGGTCCGGCTGGCCTGCCCCGAGTTCGACGTGCTCGGCTTCGCCTTCCCCGGCGTGCCGGGGCTGCCGCACTTCGGCCACGCCGGCGAGGTGGCCTGGGCGGTCACCAACGCGATGGCCGACTACCAGGACGTCTACCGCGAGCAGGTGCGCCGCGACGGCGGGCGGGTGCTGGTCCGGGACGCCGACGGCTGGCTGCCGGCCCGCCACCACGTGGAGCGGATCCGGGTCCGCGGCGCCGCCCCGGAGCCGGTCGAGGTGATCGAGACCCCGCGCGGCCCGGTGATCGACCACGACCGGCACACCGGCGAGGCACTCAGCCTGCGGATCCCCGCCCGGGTCGAGGCGGACCTCGGCTTCGACGCGCTGCTGCCGCTGCTGCGGTCGCGGACCGTGGAGGACGTCACCGAGGCGCTGCGCGGCTGGGTCGAGCCGGTGAACAGCGTGCTGGTGGCCGACCGGCACGGCGGCGTACGCCAGCTCGTCGCCGGGCTGGTGCCGCTGCGCGACGACCGCTGCCGGTGGGTGCCGGTGCCCGGCTGGGAGCCGCGCTACCGGTGGTCCGGCCGGTACGCCGAGGCCAAACCGGTCGAGGTGGCCGGGGTGGCGGTCTGCGCCAACGACCGCCGCGACGACGTGGCCGACCTCGGGGTCGACTTCGCGCCCCCGCACCGCGCCGCGCGGATCCGGGACCTGCTCGCCGTCGACGTGCCCGCGGACGCCGTGCACGTCGACACCCGGCTGGCGGTCGGCCCGCTGCGGGCGGTGCTCGACGGGCTCGACCCGGCGACCGTCGACCCGGCGGCACGGGCGCTGCGGGACCGGCTGCGCGCCTGGGACGGCCGGATGGCGGCCGACAGCACCGACGCCGGCGCCTGGGCGGCCTGGCGCACCGCGCTGGTCCGCCGGCTGCACGACCACCCCCGGCTGCGACCGCTGCGCACCCCGGCCCGGTACGACGAGCTGTTCGCGCCGTGGACCGACCCCCTCGCGCGGCTCGGGCACGCCCTCGACGGGCTGGTCGCCGGGGCGGACCGGCTCGGGGTGGACGTCGACGCGGTGGCCGTGGCGGCGCTCGCCGAGGTGGCGGCCGCCGGCCCGGCCCCGGCGTGGGGCACGCGGCACCGCCTGCACCCCGTGCACCTCGGCGCGGCCCCCCAGGTCGACGCCGCCGTCGCGGCCATGCGCGACCGGGTGGCCCTCGGCGGCGACACCGACTGCGTGCTCGCCACCTCCAGCGTCCCCGGAGTCTCCGACGCCTGCTGGCGGGGCCCGGTGGCCCGCTACGTCTGGGACCTCACCGACCGCTCCCGCAGCCGCTGGGTGGTGCCGTTCGGCGCCTCCGGCCGCGTGGGCGACCCGCACTTCGACGACCAACTGCCGCGCTGGGCGGCCGGCGAACTGATCCCGGTGCCCGACGCGGAACTCACGCGAGAAGGAGACCCGTCATGACGTACCAGGAGAAGCTGCCCGGCCTCGGCGAGCTGCGGCTCGTCCCGGTCGAGCCGGCGACGGACGCGGCGCTGCTGCACGGCTGGGTCACCCAGCCGTGGGCCCGGTTCTGGGGCATGGGCGAGCACACCGAGGCCGAGGTGCGGGAGGTCTACACGTTCCTCGACGGGCTGGCCACGCACCACGCGTACCTGATCACGCTGGACGGGACGCCGGTCGGCCTGTTCCAGACCTACCAGCCCGAGGCCGACCCGGTCGGCGAGCGCTATCCGGTCCGCACCGGCGACGTGGGCATGCACCTGCTGCTGGCGGCGAACCGGCCGGCGCCGGGCCTCGCCTCGGCGGTCGCGCCGGCCCTGGCCCGCTTCCTCTTCACCGACCCGACGCGGCAGCGCATCGTCGTCGAGCCGGACGTGCGCAACGAGCGTGCGCTGCGCCGGCTGGAGCGGGAGGGCTTCACCTTCGACGCCGAGGTCGACATGCCGGACAAGCGGGCCCAGCTCGCCTTCCTCACCCGCGACCGGTTCGAGGCCGACCACCCGCTGCCGGCCTGAGGACGACAGTGCCCGCCCGGCACGGGGCCGGGCGGGCACGGACGGTCGGTGGCTCAGGCGGCCAGGTACTTCTCCAGGTCGTCCAGGATCTTGTTGGCGGCGCCGACGCCGATGCCGGTCATCCAGACCTCGTCGGAGACCACGTGCGCCTTGCCCGCCTTCACCGCGGACAGGCCCTGCCACAGGCTGCCCCCCGTGACCTTCGCCTGCTCGGCGGCGGCCTTCTCCCCGTACGCGGTCACGAAGACCACGTCGCCGTCGACCTCGCTGACCCGCTCGGGGCTGACCAGGTCGAAGCGCTTGTCCTCCTTGCCCTCCAGCAGCTGCCGCTGCGGGCGGCCCAGGCCGGTGTCGCCGACCACGATGCCGGAGAACGAGTCCGGGCCGTAGACCCGGATGTTGCCCGGGATGAAGCGCACGATGGAGACCTTCCGCGACGAGGCGTCGCCGAGCTTCGCGCCGAAGTCCTTCGCCCGCTTCTCGTACGCGGCGAGCTGGTCCTTGGCCTGCTGCTCCCGGCCCAGGGCCTTGCCGTCGAGGAGGAAGTTCTCCTTCCAGGTGATGCCCACCTTCTCGGTGAACACGGTCGGGGCGATGGCGGACAGCTCGTCGTAGAACTTCTCCTGGCGGAACTTGCTGCCGAGGATCAGGTCCGGCTTGAGCGCGTTGATCGCCTCCAGGTCGGGCTCGGTGAGCACTCCGACCTCCTTGATGCCGGCCAGCTTGTCCGCGCCGAAGTAGGTGGGCCAGCTCTTCGCCTCGCCGGCGGTGGCCGCGCCGACCGGGGTGACGCCCAGCGAGAGCGCGGTGTCGATCTTGTCGGTGTCGAGCACCACGACGCGCTTCGGTTCGGCGGGCACCTTGGTGGTGCCCATCGCGTGGGTGATCTCCCGGGTCTCCCCGGCGCTGGTGCCGGAGACGGGGTCGCTCTCCCCGCAGGCGGTGAGGCCCACGCCGAGGGCGAGGGCCGCGGTGAGAGCGACGGCGAGACGACGCATCAAGGGTCCTTTCATGACGGGTACGGGTCGGCGCGCGGTCACGCGTCGCCGACGGAGGCGCCGGCCGGGGCCGGCGTGGCGGCCGGAGCGGCCGAGGTGTGGGTCAGGGCGGGCACCACGAGCGGGGCGCCGGTGACCGGGCAGGGCACGACCACGCAGTCGAGCCCGAAGACGTCCCGGACCAGGTCGGCCGTGAGGATCTCGCGCGGCGGGCCGGCGGCGACCACCGCGCCGGCACGCATGGCAACCAGGTGGTCGGCGTAGCGGGCGGCCTGGTTGAGGTCGTGCAGCACGGCGACCACGGTCCGGCCCCGCTCGGCGCGCAGCCGGTGCAGCAGGTCCAGCACCTCCACCTGGTGGGCCAGGTCGAGGAAGGTGGTCGGCTCGTCCAGCAGCAGCGCCTCGGTGTCCTGGGCCAGGGTCATGGCGATCCAGACCCGCTGCCGCTGGCCGCCGGAGAGGGTGTCCACCGGCCGGTCGGCCAGTTCGGCCACGTCGGCCATGGCCATGGCCTCGTCGACGGCCCGGCCGTCCTCCGCGGACCACTGCCGCCACCACCGCTGGTAGGGCTGGCGGCCCCGGCCGACCAGGTCGGCGACCGTGATCCCCTCGGGCACCAGCGGGCTCTGCGGCAGCACGCCGAGCCGCCGGGCCACCTCGCGGGTCGGCAGGTCGCGGATCGCCGTGCCGTCGAGCAGCACCGCGCCGCGCCGCGGGGTGAGCAGCCGGGCCATGGTGCGCAGCAGGGTGGACTTGCCGCACGCGTTCGGCCCGACGATCACCGTGAACGCGTCGGCGGGCAGGTCGAGGTCCAGCCCGTCGAGCACGGTCCGGGTCTCGTAGCCGACGACCAGGTCGCGGGTGGACAGCATCGCGGTCACGACCGCCTCCCTCGGGTCCGCAGCAGCAGGAAGATCAGGTACGGGCCGCCGATCGCCGCGGTGAGCACGCCGGCCGGAAGCTGGGTGGGGGCGAACAGCCGACGGCCGGCCAGGTCGGCCAGCACCAGCAGCAGCGCGCCGAGCAGGGCGGAGCAGAGCAGCGGCGGCCGCTCCGCCCGCACCAGCCGCCGGGCCACCTGCGGGGCGACCAGCGCCACGAAGTCCACCGCGCCGACCTGGGCCGTGACGGTGGCGGCCGCCAGCACGCCGGTGGCGGCCAGCCCGACCCGGCGGGCCACCGGGCGCAGCCCGATCCCCCGGGCGGTGTCGTCGTCCAGCGCGGTGCTGCGCAGCGCCCACCCCGCCCAGAGCAGGACGGGCAGCAGCGCGGCGAGGGTGCCGGCGATCCAGGCCGCCTCGGTCCAGCCCTTGCCGGCCAGGGTGCCGATCAGCCAGAGCTGGGCGCGCAGCCCGTCGATCGGGTCGGCCGAGAGCATCACCACCTCGGTGAGCGCCCGGAGCGCGAACGCGACCGCCACGCCGGCCAGCACGAACCGCTGCGCAGCCAGGCCGTGCCGGGCGCCGAGGGCGAAGACCAGGATGGCCGCCACCAGGCCGCCGACGAGCGCGGCCGGCGCCACCAGGACCGCCGCGGCGCCGCTGGTCAGGGCCACCGTGGCGGCCAGGCCGGCGCCCTGGGTCACCCCGATGACGTCGGGGCTGGCCAGGGGGTTGCGGGCCACGCTCTGGATCAGGGTGCCGGCCACACCGAACGCCGCGCCGGCCAGCGCCGCGAGCACCGCGCGGGGCAGCCGCAGGTCGAGCACGACGAGGTCGTACGGGGTGCCGGCGCCGGAGAGCGCGCGCAGCACGTCGGCCGGCGCCACGTACGGCGTGCCGAGCGAGAGGCTGAGCACCACGGCGGCGGCGAGCAGCAGGACGAGCGTGACCGCGACCAGCACCGGGCGGCGGCGCATCGGAACGGTCAGCGGGCCGACCCGCAGCAGCGACCGCCCCGCCAGGGCGGTGGACGAGGCCGTCATGCGGTCACGACCTTGGCGCGGCGGACCAGGAAGGCGAGCAGCGGCGCGCCGACCAGCGCGGTGATGATGCCGGCCGGGACCTCGCCGGGCGGGGCCACCAGCCGGCCGACCACGTCGGCCCCGAGCACCAGGGCCGGCCCGAGCAGCGCGGCGACCAGCAGGGTCCACCGGTGGTCGGCGCCGACCAGGGCCCGGGCCAGGTGCGGCACGGCCAGCCCGACGAAGGCGATCGGCCCGGCGGCGGCCACTGCGGCGCCGGTGAGCAGCACCCCGCCGAACCCGGCGGCGAGGCGGACCAGGGCGATCCGGTGGCCGAGACCGCGGGCGACGTCGTCGCCGAGGGCCAGCGCGTCCAGGCCGCGAGCGGCCAGCGCCGCCAGAGCCGTGCCGGCGAGGACGAACGGGAGCACCTGCCCGGCGACGCCGACGTCCCGGCCGGTGAGGCCGCCGACCACCCAGAACCGGTACTCCTCGAAGGTGCGGGCGTCGATGCTGAGCAGCGCGTACACGACGGCGCCGAGACCGGCGTCGAGCGCCGCGCCGACCAGCGCGAGGGTGACCGGGCTGGCGCCCTCGCGGGTGCGGTTGGCGACGGCGAAGACCAGGAGCCCGGCGAGCAGCGCGCCGGCGATGCCGAACCAGACGTACCCGGTGAGCGTGCTCACGCCGAAGACGGCGATGGCCAGCACCACCCCGAAGGACGCGCCCGCGCTGACCCCGAGGATGCGCGGCTCCGCGAGGGGGTTGCGGGTGACTGCCTGGAAGAGCACCCCGGCCAGGGCCAGGGCGAGCCCGACGACCAGTCCCAGGGCGGTCCGCGGCAGCCGCAGCTCGCGGACCACGGTGGTGGCCTCGCCGCCGTCCGGGGCGACCAGGGCGTGCCACACCTGGTCGACGGGGAGGTGGCGGCTGCCGAGCGCCAGGCTGGCCAGCAGCGCGACGACGAGCAGGAGAGCCGCCGCCACGGTGACCGCGAGGCGGCGGGGCGTGCCGCGGCGGGTGGGGGCGTCGGCCCGGACGGGCCGGACGGCGACGGTGGTCACAGGGGGTGCTCGCCTCTCGGATTAGGTACGCCTTACCTTAACCGAGCTGGTTAGGCACGCCTAACTCGGCGTTGTCGATGTGCGGCTTGCGCCTCCAGCGGGGGGAGGCGGCAGGGTGGGCGCATGGACGCGTGCTATTCCATCGGTGACCTGGCCCGGCGGACCGGGTTGCCGGTGAAGACCATCCGCTTCTGGTCCGACCGCGGGATCGTGCCGCCGAGCGACCGCGGCCCGACCGGTCACCGCCGCTACGGCCCGGACGCCCTGGCCCGGCTGGAGCTGGTCCGGACGCTGCGTGAGCTGGGCGTGGACCTGCCGACGGTGCGCCGGGTGGTGGAGCGGGAGGTCGGGCTGCCCGAGGTCGCGGCGGCGCACGCCGACGCCCTGGCCACCCAGATCCGGGTGTTGCGGCTGCGCCGCGCGGTGCTGACCGTGGTGGCCCGGCGCGGGGCCACGGCCACCCAGGCCGAACAACTGCACCGGCTGGCCGGGCTGGCCGCGGCGGAGCGACGGCGGCTGGTCGACGAGTTCCTCGACGCCGCCTTCGCCGGCCTGACCGGGCCGGGGTTCGCGGGGATCCGCCGCTCGCTCACCCCCGAGCTGCCCGACGACCCCACCGAGGAGCAGGTCGAGGCGTGGGTGGAGCTGGCCGAGCTGGCCCTGGACCCGGGCTTCCGGGCGGGCCTGCGGCGGCTGGCGGAGCAGCACGCGGCCGACCGGGCCGGCGTGCCGGGCGTCCGCCGCGACGCGGTCGCCGTGGTCCGCGAGGAGGTCACCCCGGCGCTGGCCGCCAGCGTGGACCCGGCGTCACCCCGGGCCGACGGGGTCGTCGCCGCGGCCACGAGCCGGTACGCGCGGCTGTGCGGTCGCCCGGACGACGCCGACCTGCGGCGGCGGCTGCTGGACCGGCTGGAGGCCGCCGGCGACCCGCGCCGGGAGCGGTACCTGCGCCTGCTGTCGGTGGTCAACGGCTGGCCGCCCGTGGAGAGCCTGGCCCCGGTGCTCGACTGGTCGATCCGGGCGCTGCGGGCCCGCCAGCCCCTACCCTGAGGGCATGCGATTCGACCAGCACACCGTGGTGCTCCTGGTCCGGCCGGACGACGCGCCCGACCTGCCCCAGGACGCGCTCGACCGGCTCCAGGACGCGCACCTGGCCCATCAGGCCGGGCTGGTGGAGCAGGGCGCCGTGCTCGCGGCCGGCCCGTTCCTCGGTGGTGACGACGAGCGGATCCGCGGGATCGCCGTGCTCTCGGTCGACCCGCAGATGGCCCGCGACCTCTACGCCAACGACCCGGCCGTCCGCGCCGGGCGGCTGGAGGCACAGGTGCTGAGCTGGATGGTGCCGGAGGGCAACGTCCGCTTCGAGCAGGTGCCGGTGCCCCGCTCGATGCTGGAGGCGGCGGCCGGGGACTGACCAGGCGCCCTCACTCGGCGCCCATCACCAGCCCCTCGATGGTGTGCTTCTGGCGGATCGGCACGAGGGTGTCGACCACGGGGCAGTGCAGGTGCGCCCGGACCAGTTCCGGCAGGCCCGCCCAGTAGTCCCGGGTGACCGCCAGGTCGTGGTGGGCGGCGTTGCCCGCGCCCGGCGCGTCGACGCCAAGCACCAGCACGGGCCGGGCGAGCTGGCTGACGTTCGGGGTGCCCCGGTGGATGGTGAGCGCGGAGCGCGCCGAGATGTCGCCGCGCTTCGGGTACTTGCGGACCGCGCGGGACCCGTAGCGGGGGTACCGGTCCTTCGGCGGGAACATCTCGTGGTCGAAGTCGCGGCCGTCGTCCCACTGCGTCCCCGGGGCGATCTCGAACGGGCCCATCTCCTCCACGGTGTCCACCGTGGTCAGGTTGAAGGCCAGCGAGGTGAGCCGGCGCCGCAGGCGGGTCTCCTCGGGCATCGGGAAGTCCCGGTGCCACGGCTGCATCTTCGCGCCGGGGAACGGGATGTCGAACCCCAGCTCGACGATCTCGTAGTCGGGGCCGAGCACCGCGCGGCACACCGACACCACCCACGGGTGGGTGACCAGGTCGACGAAGCCGCGCAGCTGCTCCGGGTGGATCTCGACGTACCAGCGCTCCGGGCCGCGGCCGACCGCGCCGTCGGGGCGGGAGCGGGCCTCCCGGAACGCGGCGTCGATGTCCTCGTCGACCCGCTCCACCGAGTCGGTGGAGAAGGCGCCACGGCGGGCGGTGATGCCGTCGCGGTAGAGGTCCCCGAGGGCCTCGACGGGGGTCTCGTCCTCGATCAGCTGGGATGTCATCGGGGCCTCCTCGTCGCGGGGACGACCCGAGTATTACAACGTTGTAGAAGCGTCGCAAGACCTGCCGGAGCCACTCCGGTGCGGAGCCGTCAGTCCTCGGCGGCCTGGCGGCTGCCCGGCACCACCGGCATCGGCCACACCCCGGTGCGCGGCGGCCCGACCGCCACCTCCACCTGGTGGTCCGACCAGACGTACGTCTCCGGCAGCAGGTCGGTCACCGGGACCGCCCGCAGCGCGTCCGGCGGCCCGACGATCACCCGGATCGACGGGAAGTAGTCCAGGAGAACCTGCCGGCACCGGCCGCACGGCGGAATGACGCCCCGGCCCCGGTCCCCCACCGCCACGATGGTCTCCAGGTCCCCCGCGCCCTGGGTGGCGGCGGCCCCGATGGCCACCACCTCGGCGCACGGGCCGCCGGTGAAGTGGTAGACGTTCACGCCGCTGAAGACCCGGCCGTCCGTGGTCCGCGCGGCGGCGGCGACGGTGTGGTTGTCGCTGCGGCAGCGCAGCTTGGCGACGGCCATCGCGGCCTGCACCAGCGCCCGGTCGGTGTCGCGCATGATCATCCCGTCCCGTCGTCGGACCTCACCTCGGCCGAAACTCTAGCCCGGCCACCCGCGCCCACCTGGCAGGGCGCGCGGGAGGCGGCGGTAGCCGGTAACCCGGGAGCGGTGGGCCGTACGCCTGCCTATCCTTGGCGACGACATGCAGAATCCAGCCGCACCCGCCGTACCCGAGACCGCCCGCGACCTGCACCGCCGCCTGTCCGCCCTGATGTTCCGCGACCAGCGCCGGCTCCAGCGCCGGCTGGACGGGGTGCGGAAGCTGCGCGACCCGCAGCGGCGGGAGTCGGCGCTGGCCGAGATCGCGGCCGACGTGGCCCGGGCCGAGGCGCGGCTGGCCGCCCGGCGGGCCGCCGTGCCGACGGTCACCTATCCGGCGCAGCTTCCGGTCAGCGAGCGCAGGGACGACATCGCCGCGGCCATCCGCGACCACCAGGTGGTGATCGTGGCCGGCGAGACGGGCTCCGGCAAGACCACCCAGCTGCCCAAGATCTGTCTGGAGCTGGGCCGCGGCGTCACCGGGCTGATCGGCCACACCCAGCCCCGCCGGCTCGCCGCGCGGACGGTGGCCGACCGGATCGCCGAGGAACTCGGCACCGAGCTGGGCGACGTGGTCGGCTACAAGGTGCGCTTCACCGACCAGGTGGGCGACAACAGCCTGGTCAAGCTGATGACCGACGGCATCCTGCTGGCCGAGTTGCAGACCGACCGGATGCTGCGCCAGTACGACACGTTGATCATCGACGAGGCGCACGAGCGCAGCCTCAACATCGACTTCATCCTCGGCTACCTCCGGCAGCTGCTGCCCCGCCGCCCCGACCTCAAGGTGGTCATCACCTCGGCGACCATCGAGACCGACCGGTTCGCGAAGCACTTCGCCGACGCCGAGGGCAACCCCGCGCCGGTCGTCGAGGTGTCCGGCCGGACCTATCCGGTGGAGGTGCGCTACCGCCCGCTGGTCGAGGTCGTCGAGACCGAGGAGGAGGACGACGGGGACGAGGAGAACGTCCGGGACCAGATCCAGGCCATCGGCGACGCCGTCGAGGAACTGGCCGCCGAGGGTCCCGGCGACATCCTGGTCTTCCTCAGCGGCGAACGGGAGATCCGGGACACCGCCGACGCGCTCGGCAAGCTGGTGCAGAAGAGACGCTCGCTGCTCGGCACCGAGATCCTCCCGCTCTACGCCCGGCTCTCCACGGCCGAGCAGCACCGGGTCTTCGCCCCGCACGCCGGGCGCCGGGTGGTGCTCGCCACCAACGTCGCGGAAACCTCGCTGACCGTCCCCGGCATCACGTACGTGGTGGACCCGGGGACGGCCCGGATCTCCCGCTACTCCAGCCGCCTCAAGGTGCAGCGGCTGCCGATCGAGCCGGTCTCCCAGGCGTCGGCCAACCAGCGCAAGGGCCGCTGCGGGCGCACCTCGGACGGCATCTGCATCCGCCTCTACGACGAGCAGGACTTCGCCTCCCGGCCCGAGTTCACCGACCCGGAGATCCTGCGCACCAACCTGGCCTCGGTCATCCTCCAGATGACCTCGATCGGGCTGGGCGACATCGGCGCGTTCCCGTTCCTCGACCCGCCGGACCGGCGCAACGTCACCGACGGCGTGAACCTGCTGCACGAGCTGGGCGCGCTGGACCCGACCGAGACCGACCCGGCGAAGCGGCTCACCCCGCTCGGCCGGCGGCTGGCCCAGCTCCCGGTCGACCCGCGGCTGGCCCGGATGGTCCTCGAAGGCGAGCGCAACGGCTGCGCCACCGAGGTCATCGTCATCGCGGCGGCGCTCTCCATCCAGGACCCGCGCGAGCGGCCCGCCGACAAGCAGGCCCAGGCCGACCAGGCGCACGCCCGGTTCGCCGACAAGGAGTCGGACTTCGTCGCGTACCTGAACCTGTGGCGCTACCTGCGGGAGCAGCAGCGGGCCCTGTCCTCCAGCGCGTTCCGGCGAATGTGCAAGGCGGAGTACCTGAACTACCTGCGGGTGCGCGAGTGGCAGGACATCGTGAGCCAGCTCCGGCAGGTGCTGCGCACCTCGGACAAGGGTGACGGCCGCCGCGGGGCCGGCGCGGACCTGCCCGAGGAGATCGACACCCCGAAGGTGCACCAGTCCCTGCTGCCCGGCCTGCTCTCCCACCTCGGGCTCAAGGACGCGCAGAAGCACGAGTACCTCGGGGCGCGCGGGGCGAAGTTCGCGATCTTCCCGGGCTCGGCGCTGTTCAAGAAGCCGCCGCGCTGGGTGATGGCCGCCGAGCTGGTCGAGACCTCCCGGCTCTGGGGCCGGGTGGCCGGCCGGGTCGAGCCGGAATGGGTCGAGCCGCTCGCCCAGCACCTGGTGAAGCGCAGCTACAGCGAGCCGCACTGGGAGAAGAAGCAGGCCGCCGTGATGGCCTACGAGAAGGTCACCCTCTACGGCATCCCGCTGGTCACCTCCCGCAAGGTCAACTTCGGCCGGATCGACCCGGTGCTGAGCCGGGAGCTGTTCCTGCGGCACGCCCTCGTCGAGGGCGACTGGCAGACCCACCACCAGTTCTGGTCGGACAACCAGCGGCTGCTGACCGAGGTGGAGGAGCTGGAGAACCGGGCCCGCCGGCGCGACATCCTGGTCGACGACGAGACCATCTACCACTTCTACGACCAGCGGATCCCCGCCGACGTGGTCTCCGGCCGGCACTTCGACACCTGGTGGAAGAAGACCCGACGGGAGCAGCCGGACCTGCTCACCTTCACCCGCGAGCTGCTGGTCAACTCCGGGCGGGCCGGGGTGGACGAGACCGACTACCCGGACGAGTGGCGGGCCGACGGGGTGGCCCTGCCGCTGACCTACACCTTCGACCCGGGCACCCCCACCGACGGCGTCACCGTCGACATCCCGCTGCCGCTGCTCAACCAGGTGCCGGCGGAGAGCTTCGACTGGCAGGTGCCCGGCCTGCGCGAGGAACTCGTGATCGCGCTGATCCGGTCGCTGCCCAAGGCGATCCGGCGCAACTTCGTCCCGGTGCCCGACTACGCCCGGGCGGCGCTCGCGCAGATGCCGGCCGGCGAGGAGCCGCTGCTCGCCGCGCTCGCCCGGCAGCTGCGCCGGATGACCGGGGTGACCGTGCCGCCCGACGCCTGGGACGTGGACAGGCTGCCGCCGCACCTGCGGGTCACCTTCCGGGTGCTCGGCGAGGACGACAAGCCGGTCGCCGAGGGCAAGGACCTGCCGGCCCTGCAACGCGAGCTGCGCCAGGAGGTACGCCAGGTCGTCGCCGCCGCCGCGCCCGACGTGGCCCGGACCGGGCTGACCGGGTGGGACATCGGCTCCCTGCCGCGCACCATCGAGCAGGTCCGCGCCGGCTACGCGGTCACCGCGTACCCGGCCCTGGTCGACGAGGGCACGACCGTCGGGGTGAAGGTGTTCGACTCCCCCGCCGAGCAGGAGGCCGCGCACTGGGCCGGCACCCGGCGGCTGCTCCGGCTGACCGTGCCCTCCCCGGCGAAGTTCCTCCAGGGCCGGCTCAGCAACGAGGCCAAGCTGGCGCTGTCCCGCAACCCGCACGGCGGGGTGCCGGCCCTGATCGAGGACGCGGCGGGCGCGGCCATCGACAAGCTGATGGCGGACGCGGGCGGCCCGGCCTGGGACGCCGAGGGCTTCGCCGCGCTGCGCGAGCGGGTCCGCGCCGACCTGGTCGACACGGTGGTCGAGGTGATGGGCCGGGTGCGGCAGGTGCTGGCCGCCGCGTACGCGGTGGAGCAGCGCCTCGGCGCCACCCGGAACCTGGCCGTCGTGGCCGCGCTGGCCGACATCCGCAGCCAGCTCGGCGGCCTGGTGCACAAGGGCTTCATCACCGAGGCCGGGTACGCGCGCCTGCCCGACCTGCTGCGCTACCTGACCGCGATCGAGCGGCGGCTGGACCGGCTGACCGGCAACCCGCAGCGGGACAAGCAGCAACAGGACCGGATCGCCGTGGTGCAGAAGGAGTACCAGGACCTGCTGGCCGCGCTGCCGCCGTCGAAGCGGCAGTCCGCGGCGGTCCGGCAGATCCGGTGGATGATCGAGGAGCTGCGGGTGAACGTCTTCGCCCAGGCGCTCGGCACCCCGTACCCCGTCTCCGAGCAGCGCATCTACCGCGCCATGGACGACGCCGAGGGCCGCTAGAGCGGCTCCACGCCGGCCGGAAGCCGGTCGGCGGCGGTGGCGTCGTGCACGTACTCCAGGAGGATGCGGCGCAGCTCGCGGCCGGCGTGGGTGGGCACCACGTCGCGGCGGCGGGCCACCGCGATGGTCCGGCGGACGCCGGGCGGGGCGAGCCGGGTCACCCGGATTCCCGGCCGGCGGGTGACCGCGATGCCGGGCACCAGGGCCGCGCCGAGTCCGGCCTCGACGAAGCTGAGGACGGCGTCCAGCTCCCCGCCGTCCACCGACAGGGTCGGCTCGAAGCCGGCCGCCCGGCACGCCTGGAGGGTGGCGTCGCGCAGGTCGTAGCCCTGGCGGAACATCACCAGCGGCTGGTCGCGCAGGTCGGTGATGCGCACCTCGCCCCGCTCGGAGGCGGCCGGCAGCGGGTCGACCGAGGCGACCACGAGGCTCTCCCGCAGGATCGGGTCGGCGCGCAGCCCCGGGTCGGTGCCGGTGGACGGCATGATGATCAGCGCCAGGTCGAGGTCGCCGCGGAGCAGGTCACGGACCAGATCCTGCGAGCCGCCCTCCTCCACCCGGAGGTCGACGGTGGGGTGGGCGTCGCGGAACCGGCGCAGCACCGGGGGCGCCAGCGAGGTGGCCAGGCTGGGGGTGGCGCCGAGCCGGACCCGGCCCCGGCGCAGGCCGACCAGTTCCTGCACCTCCCGGGTGGCGGTGTCCACGTCGGCGAGGATCCGCTTGGCGAAGGGCAGCAGCACGTCGCCGGCCGCGGTGAGGGCGATGTTGCCCCTTACCCGCTCGAAGAGCGGGGCCCCCAGGTCGGTCTCCAGGGCGTGAATTTGCTTACTCAGTGAGGGCTGCGTGATGCCCACCAGATCGGCAGCTTGGGTGAAATGTCGTACTTCTGCGACCGCGACGAAGTACCGGAGCTGATGGAGCTGCATCTGTATAGCTTATGGCTATCAAGACTGCGAGGTCGATGCATTGGACGACTGATCAAACTGCTCCTAGCGTCGGCCATGTGGTAATCACGAAAACTCGGTCGCCCATCCGCTCCAATGTCGGCCTCAAGGCCGTCATGGCGGTGACGGGCATCATCCTGGTGCTGTTCCTGATCCTGCACATGCTCGGCAACCTGAAGATCTTCACGGGCGAAACCTCGTTCGACCACTACGCGCACTGGCTCCGGGAGATCGGAACGCCGCTGCTGCCGTCGACCTGGTACCTGTGGATCCAGCGCACCGCGCTCACCGTGGCCGTGCTCGCGCACATCGTCTCGGCCACCGTGCTCGCGAAGCGCGCCCGGGCCGCCCGCCCGGTGCCGTACGCGCACCGCAGGAAGATCCACGTGAACTACGCGGCCCGGACCATGCGCTGGGGTGGTGTGATCATCCTGCTCTTCGTGATCTACCACATCCTGGACCTGACGACCGGTCACCTGAACCCGCAGGGCGACCCGGCCAACCCCTACGGCAACGTCGTCCAGGACTTCGCGGCGGACCGCTGGTACGTCACGCTCTTCTACACCCTGGCGATCGTCACGCTCGGCTTCCACCTGCGGCACGGCGCGTTCAGCGCGTTCCGCAGCCTCGGGCAGCAGACCCCGAAGGGCGAGCGCCGCGCGCGTGCCGCGGCCCTCGCCCTCGCCGTCGCGCTCTGCGTCGGCTACCTCGTGGTCCCGTTCGCCGTACTTACCGGATTGGTGGCCTGACATGGATCTCTTCACCACCGGCGACCCGATCGCCGACACCAAGGCTCCCGACGGCCCCATCGAGACCCGCTGGGACCGTCACCGGTTCGAGATGAAGCTGGTCAACCCGGCCAACCGGCGCAAGCTGACCGTGATCGTGGTCGGCACCGGCCTGGCCGGCGGCTCCGCCGCGGCCACCCTGGCCGAGCAGGGCTACCACGTGAAGTCCTACTGCTACCAGGACAGCCCGCGCCGGGCCCACTCCATCGCCGCGCAGGGCGGCATCAACGCCGCCAAGAACTACCGCAACGACGGCGACTCGGTGCACCGGCTCTTCTACGACACCGTCAAGGGCGGCGACTTCCGCTCCCGCGAGTCCAACGTGCACCGGCTCGCCGAGGTCTCGGTCAACATCATCGACCAGTGCGTCGCCCAGGGCGTCCCGTTCGCCCGCGAGTACGGCGGCCTGCTCGACACCCGCTCCTTCGGCGGCGCGCAGGTGCAGCGCACCTTCTACGCCCGGGGCCAGACGGGCCAGCAGCTGCTGCTCGGCGCGTACCAGGCGCTGGAGCGGCAGATCGGCCTGGGCAACGTGGAGATGAATGCCCGGCACGAGATGCTCGAACTGGTCATCGTCGACGGCCGGGCCCGCGGCATCGTGGTCCGCGACCTGGTCACCGGCGAGATCAGCACCGAGATGGCCGACGCCGTCGTGCTCGCCTCCGGCGGCTACGGCAACGTCTTCTACCTCTCCACCAACGCCAAGGGCTGCAACGTCACGGCCTCCTGGCGGGCGCACCGCAAGGGCGCGTACTTCGCGAACCCCTGCTACACGCAGATCCACCCGACCTGCATCCCGGTCTCCGGCGACCACCAGTCGAAGCTGACCCTGATGAGCGAGTCGCTGCGCAACGACGGCCGGGTGTGGGTGCCCAAGGCCAAGGGCGACGCCCGCAGCCCGAAGGACATCGGAGAGGACGAGCGGGACTACTACCTGGAGCGGATCTACCCCTCCTTCGGCAACCTGGTCCCCCGGGACATCGCCTCCCGCGCCGCCAAGAACGTCTGCGACGAGGGCCGCGGTGTCGGCCCGGGCGGGCTCGGCGTCTACCTCGACTTCGCCGACGCCATCGGCCGGCTCGGCCGCAAGGCCATCGAAGCCAAGTACGGCAACCTGTTCGAGATGTACGAGCGGATCACCGGCGAGGACCCGTACGAGGTCCCGATGCGGATCTACCCCGCCGTGCACTACACGATGGGCGGCCTCTGGGTCGACTACGACCTCCAGTCGACCATCCCGGGCCTGTTCGTGATCGGCGAGGCCAACTTCTCCGACCACGGCGCCAACCGGCTCGGCGCCTCGGCGCTCATGCAGGGCCTGGCCGACGGCTACTTCGTGCTGCCGAACACCATCGCGAACTACCTGGCCGCGGGCGCCCTGGACAAGGTCGACGCCAGCCACCCCGAGGCGGTGGCCGCGCGGACCGAGGTCGAGGAGCGGCTCCAGCGGCTGCTCGCGATCAACGGCGACCGCACGGTGGACTCGTTCCACCGGGAGCTGGGCCAGATCATGTGGGAGCACTGCGGCATGGAGCGCTCCGAGGCCGGGCTGCGCAAGGCGATCGACGAGATCCGCACCCTGCGCGACGAGTTCTGGCAGCGGGTCCGCGTCCCGGGCGACGGCGAGGGGCTCAACCAGTCGCTGGAGAAGGCCGGCCGGGTGGCCGACTTCTTCGAGCTGGCCGAGCTCATGTGCATCGACGCCCTGCACCGCGAGGAGTCCTGCGGCGGCCACTTCCGGGCCGAGCACCAGACCCCCGACGGTGAGGCGCAACGCGACGACGACCGGTTCTCCTACGTGGCGGCCTGGGAATACGCCGGCACCGGTCAGCCCGTGCTGCACAAGGAAGACCTGACCTTCGAATACGTCCACCCCACGCAGCGGAGCTACAAGTGAACCTGACCCTGCGCATCTGGCGCCAGAAGGGCCCCGAGGACAAGGGTCAGATGGTGACCTACCCGGTGCAGGACGTGTCCCCGGACATGTCCTTCCTGGAGATGCTCGACGTGCTCAACGAGCGGCTGATCCTCGACGGCGAGGAGCCGGTCGCGTTCGACCACGACTGCCGCGAGGGCATCTGCGGCATGTGCAGCCTCATGATCAACGGTGAGGCGCACGGCCCGCAGCGCGGCACCACCGCCTGCCAGCTGCACATGCGGCAGTTCTCCGACGGCGACACGATCGACATCGAGCCGTGGCGGGCCCGGGCCTTCCCGGTGATCAAGGACCTCGTGGTCGACCGGAACGCCTTCGACCAGATCATCGCCGCCGGCGGCTACATCACCGCGCCGACCGGCAGCGCCCCCGAGGCGCACTCGACGCCGGTGGCCAAGGCGGACGCGGACGCCGCCTTCTCCTCGGCCGCGTGCATCGGCTGCGGCGCCTGCGTGGCGGCCTGCCCGAACGGCTCCGGCATGCTGTTCACCGCTGCCAAGATCACCCAGCTCTCGCTGCTGCCGCAGGGCCAGCCCGAGCGGTACACCCGAGTGATCGGCATGGTGGACGCGCACGACGAGGCCGGCTTCGGCGGCTGCACCAACATCGGCGAGTGCGCGGCGGCCTGCCCGAAGGGCATCCCGCTGAACACCATCGGCCGGCTCAACCGGGACTACCTCAAGGCGACGTCCAAGCGCGCCGGCACCCCGGGGTCCTGACCCCCCGCCGTCCGACCCACACGACCGCCGCGCCCCGCACCCGGGGCGCGGCGGTCGCCCTTTTCCGGGTACGCGGGGCAGCCCCCCGCCGGTTCAACCGCTCCCCCGGGGGTAGCAGTCCGGCGGACGGCACCGAAGAGGGGACATTCAGGCATGAAGGCACTCACCTGGCAGGGCAAGCGTGACGTCCGCGTCGAGGACGTACCGGACCCGCGGATCGAGGAGCCGACCGACGCGGTCATCCGGGTGACCTCGACCGCCATCTGCGGCTCCGACCTGCACCTGTACGAGGTGCTCGGGCCGTACCTGAAGCCCGGCGACGTGCTGGGGCACGAGCCGATGGGTGTCGTCGAGGAGGTCGGCCCGGGGGTGACCCGGCTCAAGCCCGGCGACCGCGTGGTCGTCCCCTTCAACATCTCCTGCGGCTCGTGCTGGATGTGCGACCGCCAGCTCTACGCCCAGTGCGAGACCACCCAGGTGACCAGCGAGGGCAAGGGCGCCGGGCTGTTCGGCTACACCTCGCTCTACGGCTCCCTCCCCGGCGGGCAGGCCGAGTACCTGCGGGTGCCGCAGGCCCAGTTCGGCCCGATCAAGATCCCGGAGACCGGGCCCGACGAGCGCTGGCTCTACCTCTCCGACATCCTGCCCACCGCCTGGCAGGCGGTGAAGTACGCCGACACCCCGCCCGGCGGCACCCTGGCGGTGTTCGGCCTCGGCCCCGTCGGGCAGTTCTGCGCCCGGATCGGCCGGCACCTCGGCGCCGGCCGGGTGATCGGCCTGGACCTGGTGCCGGAGCGGCTGGAGATGGCCCGCCGGCACGGCATCGAGGTGCTCGACGTCAGCGAACTCGACGACGTGCCCGGGGCGCTGATCGACCTGGTCGACGGGCGCGGCCCGGACGCGGTGATCGACGCCGTCGGCATGGAGGCGCACGGCGCCCCGGCCGGCAAGATCGCCCAGACCGCCGCCGGGCTGCTGCCGGACAAGCTGGCCCGGACCATGACCGACAAGGTGGGTGTCGACCGGCTCGTGGTGCTACACGCCGCGCTCAAGGCCGTCCGGCGCGGCGGCACCGTGTCGATCTCCGGCGTGTACGGCGGCGAGCAGGACCCGATGCCGCTCATGGAGATGTTCGACCGGGGCGTCCAGCTGCGCATGGGGCAGTGCCACGTGAAGCGCTGGATCGACGACATCATGCCGCTGCTCGCCGGCGACGACGACCCGCTCGGCGTCGAGGACCTGCGGACCCACCGGCTGCCGCTCGCGCAGGCGCCGCAGGCGTACGAGATGTTCCAGAAGAAGCAGGACGGCTGCGTCAAGGTCGTGCTCGAACCGTGAGCCGGACGGTGGTCATCACCGGCGCGACCAGCGGGATCGGCCGGGCGGCGGCCCGGGAGTTTGCCGGCCGTGGGCACCGCCTGGTCCTCGCGGCCCCCTCCCCCGCCACCCTGGCCCAGGTACGCGAGGAGTGCCGGGCGGCCGGCGCCGAGGTGCTCACCACCCGGGCGTGGTGTTCGCGCCGAACCCGTGCCGGGGAGGCGGTCCGGGGCGGCTGGCTGCCCGACGTGTCGCGGGCGGTGCGGTCGGCGGGCGGGGTGACCGCGGCGGCGGGCTTGGCGCTGCTGCGCCGGCTGCGCTGAGGTGCGCCGCCGGGGTGCGACATCGCCCGCGCAGGGCGCCGGGCGGATGGCTACCGTGTACTGCGGGACACGGCGGAGGGACGGGACATGCGGCGACCGGAGGACCGGGAACTGGAGCGCGCGGCCGGCGGGCGGCGGTGGCGGATGGCGGGGCTGGCCGCGGTGGCCGGGCTGGCCTGGGCGGCACGCGACGTGCCCGCCCAGCTCGGCGGCCGGCTCTCCGGCGCCCGCGCGGAACGGGCGGCCCGCTCGCCGCGCTTCCGGGACGGCACCTTCCACAACCCGTCGGGCACCCGCAGCACGATGGTCGCCGACCCCGGCCGCAACCTGGTCAAGGAGCTGATCTTCGGCAAGCAGAAGCGGCGGCCGGACAGCGCCGTGCCGCTGCTGCGCCCGGCCGACCCGGCACCGGCCGACCCGGCCCGCGAGCTGAGCGTCGTCTGGTACGGGCACGCCTCCACGCTGGTCGAGATCGAGGGGCACCGGGTGCTGCTCGACCCGGTCTGGAGCGACCGCTGCTCCCCGTCGGCGCTCGTCGGCCCGCGCCGCATCCACGAGCCGCCGGTCCGCCTCGACGAGCTGCCCCGGCTCGACGCCATCCTCATCTCGCACGACCACTACGACCACCTCGACATGGCCACCGTCCGCGGGCTCCTCGCCCACCAGTCCGCGCCGTTCCTCGTGCCGCTCGGCGTCGGCGCCCACCTGGACCGGTGGGGCGTGCCGGAGGACCGGATCGTCGAGCTGGACTGGTCGGAGAGCCACCGGGTCGGCGCGCTGACCCTCACGGCCACCGCCGCCCAGCACTTCTCCGGGCGGGGCCTGCGCCGCGACGGCACCCTCTGGAGTTCCTGGGTGGTGGCCGGGGCGCAGCGGAAGCTCTTCTACACCGGCGACTCCGGCTACTTCGACGGGTACGCCGAGATCGGCGCCGAGCACGGCCCGTTCGACGTCACGCTCATGCAGATCGGCGCGTACGACCGGGCCTGGCCGAGCATCCACATGTTCCCCGAGGAGGCCGTCGCCGCCCACCTCGACCTGCGCGGCGGGCTGTTCGTCCCGGTGCACTGGGCCACCTTCAACCTGGCCCTGCACGACTGGTCCGAGCCGGTGGACCGGCTCTGGGCCGAGGCGAAGGCCCGGGACGTCCGGCTGGCCGTGCCGCGCCCCGGCGAGCGGGTCGTGGTCGACGAGCCGCCGGCGGTGGACGGCTGGTGGCAGGGGGTCGCCTGACCCCCGCGCCTCAGAGCACGAAGGCGTCCGTCCAGAGGGCGCCGGAGCGGCCGGACAGCGCGTCCAGCATCGCCACCGCCTGCCCGTCGGTGAGCTGGGCGACGAAGTCGACGATGGCCCGCCCTCTGGCCCGGCCGATCCGGTCCGGCGTCCGCGGGTGCAGCTCCGCCTCGGCCAGCTCGACCAGGTCGTGCAGCCGGCGGGGCAGCCGGGACTCCTCCTCCGGGTCGAGCAGCCACTCCCACAGGGCCTCCACCAGCGTGCCGAGCAGCCGCGCCTGGCCGCGCTGGTGCAGGGCCAGGTCCGGCCGGGCCAGCACGAACCGGTGGTGCACGAACTTGAGCACCTGCACCTCGTGCCACTGCGGCTTGGCCAGCAGCACGTGCCCGGATCGGACGTCGGGCTCCGGGGCCACCGTGATGGCCTCGACGAAGCGGGTGGACCAGCGGGCGGAGAACCGCGCCACGTACTGCTCGGCCTCGATCGAGCCGTCGAAGGGCAGCGCCAGCAGGCCCTCCACCAGCTCCTCGCGGACGTGCTCGACGGCGGCGGCGAACGCCTCGTCGTCGGCGATCCAGGCGTCCTTGCGGTGCAACTGCCGGCGCAGCCGCTCGATGGCCGCACCGGGCCGCCGGCCAGCCGCGGCCAGCGCCGAGGAGGTGATCGCCCGGAAGTGCCCGCACTCGCGCTGCCAGGCGGACAGCTCGGCGGCCACCGCGCCCTGCTGGAGCACCCCGACCCGGTAGAAGTCCTCCACGTCGTGGATGGCGTACGCGATGTCGTCGGCGGTGTCCATGATCGACGCCTCGGGGGTCTGCTGCCAGTCCGGGATCCGGCCGGCAAACGGCTCCCGGGCCTGCCGCAGGTCGTCCACCTCGGTCCGGTACGCGCCGAACTTCGCCGACCCGCTCTCCGGGTCGTCGAGCGGGGCGGCCGCGCCGCGCGGGGCCGGGTCCAGGTGCCGAGGATGCGGGTCCGGATGGTCCAGCCGGGTCCACGGGTACTTCAGCATCGCCGCCCGGACCGCCGCGGTCAGGTCCAGGCCGGTGGTTGCCGCGCCGCGGATCTCGGTGCTGGTGACGATCCGGTACGACTGGGCGTTGCCCTCGAAGCCGTCCGCCAGCCCGAGCCGCTGCCGGGCCAGTCGGTCCAGCACCCGCTCCCCCAGGTGCCCGAACGGCGGGTGCCCGAGGTCGTGCGCGAGCGCGGCGGCCTCCACCACGTCCGGGTCGCAGCCGCCCAGCTTCTCCAGCAGGTCCCGATGCGCCGGGTCGGCGGTCAGCCGCTCGGCGACCGCACGGGCCACCTGCGCCACCTTGAGGCTGTGGGTGAGCCGGTTGTGCACGAGCAGACCCGACCCGCCCGGGCTGATCACCTGGGTCACCCCGTTCAGCCGGGCGAAGAACGGTGAGCCCACGATGCGGTCCCGGTCGGCCCGGAACGGGCTGACGGCGAGGTCGCCGAGCGCTCGGGCGCTACCGCCGAAGAGCCGCCGGGCCCGCGGATCCGCAGCTTGTTCCATGATCGCCACGCTAGCGCAGGGCGCCGCAGGTCGCGATGCGCCTGCCCGCCGGTGGGGCGGCTGTGGCGGATGGGTCGGCGGGTGCCGCGCCGACGCCCTGGCGGGACCGGCACAATGGCTGCCGAACCCACCCGAGAAGGCGGACCAGATCGTGACCCAGTCTGTGCACCAGCGGATCGCCGAGGAGCTCGGCGTCGCCGAACGTCAGGTGCGGGCGGCCGTGGAGCTGCTCGACGGCGGCGCCACCGTGCCGTTCATCGCCCGCTACCGCAAGGAGGCCACCGGCCTGCTCGACGACGCGCAACTGCGCACCCTGGAGGAGCGGCTGCGCTACCTGCGGGAGCTCGACGAGCGGCGCGCCGCGGTCCTGGAGTCCATCCGCGGGCAGGGCAAGCTCGACGAGGCCCTCGAAGCGCAGATCATGGCGGCCGACTCGAAGTCCCGGCTGGAGGACATCTACCTGCCCTACAAGCCGAAGCGGCGGACCCGGGCGCAGATCGCCCGCGAGGCCGGGCTGGAGCCCCTCGCCGACACGCTGCTGGCCGACCCGACGCGGGACCCCCGCGCCACGGCCGCCGACTTCGTCGACGCCGACCGGGGGGTGGCCGACGCCGCCGCCGCGCTCGACGGCGCGCGGGCCATCCTCATCGAGCGGTTCGCCGAGGACGCCGACCTCATCGGCACGCTGCGGGAGCAGATGTGGTCGCGGGGCCGGCTGGTCTCCCGGGTACGCGAGGGCCAGGAATCGGCCGGGGCCAAGTTCGCCGACTACTTCGACTTCGCCGAGCCGTACACCAGACTTCCCTCGCACCGGATCCTCGCCATGTTCCGGGGCGAGAAGGAGGGCGTGCTCGACCTGACCATGGACCCGGAAGCCGACGGCGACTCCGACGCCGTGGTCACCGGCCCCACCCGCTACGAGGCGGCCGTCGCCGGCCGGTTCGGGGTCAGCGACCAGGGGCGGCCCGCCGACCGGTGGCTCACCGACACGGTGCGCTGGGCCTGGCGTACCCGGATCCTCATCCACCTCGGCGCCGACCTGCGGCTGCGGCTCTGGCAGGTGGCCGAGGAGGAGGCCGTCCGGGTCTTCGCCACCAACCTGCGCGACCTGCTGCTGGCCGCCCCGGCCGGCGCCCGCCCCACCATGGGCCTCGACCCGGGCCTGCGCACCGGCGTGAAGGTGGCCGTGGTCGACGCCACCGGCAAGGTGGTCGCCACCGACACCATCTATCCGCACGAGCCGCGCCGGCAGTGGGACGCCTCCCTGCACACGCTGGCGACCCTGGCCGCGGCGCACGGCGTCGAGCTGGTCGCCATCGGCAACGGCACCGCCAGCCGGGAGACCGACAAGCTCGCCGGCGACCTGATCAAGCAGCACCCCGAACTGAAGCTGACCAAGGTGGTGGTCTCCGAGGCGGGTGCCTCGGTCTACTCCGCCTCCGCGTACGCCTCGCAGGAACTGCCCGGGCTCGACGTCTCGCTGCGCGGCGCCGTCTCCATCGCCCGCCGCCTCCAGGACCCCCTCGCCGAGCTGGTGAAGATCGACCCGCGGTCGATCGGCGTCGGGCAGTACCAGCACGACCTGTCCGAGGTGAAGCTGTCCCGCTCCCTCGACGCGGTCGTCGAGGACTGCGTCAACGCCGTCGGCGTCGACGTCAACACGGCCTCGGCCCCGCTGCTCACCCGGGTCTCCGGCATCGGCGCCGGGCTGGCCGAGAACATCGTCCTGCACCGGGACGCCAACGGGCCGTTCCGCACCCGCGCCGAGCTGAGGAAGGTGCCCCGGCTCGGACCGAAGGCGTTCGAGCAGTGCGCCGGCTTCCTGCGCATCCCCGGCGGCGACGACCCGCTCGACTCCTCCAGCGTGCACCCCGAGGCGTACCCGGTGGTGCGCCGGATCCTCGCCCACACCGGCCAGGACCTGCGCGCACTGATCGGGAAGTCGGCCATCCTGCGCGGGCTCCGGGCGACCGAGTTCGTGGACGACACCTTCGGCCTGCCCACCGTCACCGACATCCTCGGCGAGCTGGAGAAGCCCGGCCGGGACCCCCGCCCCGAATTCCGGACGGCCACCTTCGCCGAGGGGGTGGAGAAGATCAGCGACCTCACGCCGGGCATGGTGCTGGAGGGCGTGGTCACCAACGTGGCCGCGTTCGGCGCGTTCGTCGACGTCGGGGTGCACCAGGACGGCCTCGTGCACGTCTCGGCGCTGTCGCACACCTTCGTCAAGGACCCGCGCGACGTGGTGAAGTCCGGTGACGTGGTGCGGGTCCGGGTGCTCGACGTCGACGTACCCCGCAAGCGGATCTCGCTGACCCTCCGGCTGGAGGACGACGCCCCGGCCGGACGCCCGCAGGGCGGCGACGCGCGCCGAGACCGCGGCGGCCAGGGTAGTGGCCAGGGCGGCGGTCAGCGCGGCGGGCGGGGCGGTCAGCGCGGCGACGGCCAGGGGGGCCGTGGTCAGGGTGGCGGGCCCCGCGGTGGCCAGGGTGGCGGCGGTTCGCGCGGAGACCGGGGCGGCTCGCGCGGCGGGCCGCAGCGGCAGGGGCGCGGCGGTGGCACGCCGGCACCGGCCAACGACGCCATGGCGGACGCGCTGCGCCGCGCCGGCCTGGCCTGACGTCACGCGACGCTGTCGAGCTGACGTCACGAACGACTCAGCTCGACAGCGCACCGCGCCCCGGACCGACCCGAGTGGCCTCGGGATCGCGACGCGCCTTGCGGATCTTGGACAGTTGCCGTTCGGCTCGAACGGCAACTGTCCAAGATCTGGAGATGCGCCCCTTCGTGCTGCTGGCCGCGCCAAGGGTCAGGCGATGGTCCGCCCGGGGTGCCCGGGCAAAGGCGGACGGGAAGGCCCGGCCTGAGGTTTCGGGGGGCTGTCGAGCTGACGTCACAAACGACTCGCCGGGCCGGCAGCACGGAGGGTCGCTGCGCCGACATCACCGACGACTCAGCTCGACAGCGTGACCGGAGATGGACCCGTGTAGGCGTGGACAGGGCGGTGCGGGGCGGGCGCGTACCCTCGCGGGCGTGGGTGGGGACGACGGCCTGGAGTGGCGGGAACGGCAGCGCCGCGCGGTGCGGGCCCACGCGGCGGCCGACGCCCGGCAGCGCGCCGCCGAGCAGGCGCAGGCCGCGGATCTGGTGGCCCGGTTCGCCGCCGAGGCGCTACGGCGCGGGCTACGCGCCGAGCGGCTGACGGCGGCCGGCTACGACGGGCGGGGCCGCTACCGGACCCGGATCACCGGCTGGTACGTGGACCGGGCGCGCAGCCGGGCGGTGGACACCGAGGGCCGCTTCTACCTGCTGGCCGTGCCGCCGAGCCTGCGGTCGCGGCTGTTCGGGACCGACCCCGAGCCCGCCCCGCCGCCGCTGGTGGTGGGCCGGGGCGGCCGGGACGGTGAGTCGGTGCCCCTGGCGACGCTGCTCAGCCTGCGTCTCGAGGCGGGCGACGACTGGCGCTGACCCGCGCCGGCCGGTCGGCCCGCTGCCGCGGCACGCCCCGCGTGGACCGCCGCTCCACCCGCCGCCACCAGGACCGCTGCACGACCAGGGTGAGCAGGCCGGCCAGCACGATGGCGGCCAGGTTGATCACGAGCTGGAGAGCGGAGCCGGCGGCCTCGGTCCAGACCCCGTAGGCCCCCGCGACGGCCACGTTCGCCGCCGCCGGCACGGTGGTCACCGAGATCAGCACGCCGACCAGTGAGCCGGACTTCTTCGACGTCAGCGAGAGCATGCCGGCGATCCCGGCGAGCACGCCGACCACCCAGGAGAGCGCGTCCGGGCGCCAGATGAAGTCGGTGAGCGGCCGGTCGGCCAGCAGCATGTCCCGGCTGACCAGCCCGGCGGCGGTGAGCGCCCAGGTGCTCAGCACGGTGACCAGCATGGCGGCGAGGAAGCCGACCACGAGGGCCTGCACCGAGCGGCCGATGACGTGCGGCTGCCGGCGTAGGAGCGCCACGCAGAGCGCCGCGAGCGGGCCGAACTCGGGGCCGACGACTATGGCGCCGACGATGAGGATGGGCTGGTCGAGCAGCACGCCGATGCCGGCGATCATCGTCGCCACCGTGATCAGCACGAGATAGGTGCCGGTCAGCACCGTCTGCTCACCGGTTTTCGCCGCGATCTCGTCCCAGACGACCGCGTCCTCGCCGTGCCCCGGCGCGTCACGGGCCGCCTTCTTCGCCGCTCCGACAGCGTGAGCTCCACGTCGTCGGCCGAGATGCCGCCCCGCGCTTCGACACCGAGTTGCTGAAGCCGTTCCAGGACGCGTTCCGCGCTTTCCCGAACGACATCGCAGAGAACGAGGTCGCCGGCCGGCTGGCGGGCGGCACCCGGAATTACCGCCAGGTGCGCCACCCCCGGGGCGGCGGTGAGCAGATCCACCACCGCGGACGACCGGTCGGTCGGCGGGATGATCCTCAAGTGCAGCACGTCCCAGCCCGTCATCCGCGCGTGCGGTCCGAGAACACCATACTGATGCGGACTTGCCCCGCAGGGGAAGGTGGCCGGCTCAGCCGGGTGCCGGCTGTGGGATGGCCCCGACCCGAGACGGCGCGGCGGACCAGAGGGCAGCCAGCGAGTCGACCAGCCGGTGGCGTGGCACCCAGTCGAGTTCCCGTTCCGCGCGGCTGACGTCGCCACACATCCATGGCACGGCGGAGGACCGGCCCGCGGCCGGCGTATCGCTGCCCAATCGGTAGCCGCCGGTGAAGCCGGCCTGCTCGGCGAGGAGCCGCACGGCCTCCCGGGTGGCCACGGCCCTGCCGCTGGCCACGTTGTACACCCGGCTGATCAGGGCTGGACGGTGAAGCGCGGCTCGGACGGCCGCCGCGACGTCACGGACGTCCACGAAGTCGCGGTGGGAGTCGGGCATGCTCAGCTCGATCTGCTGCTCGTCGCGATCCCGCGCCGCCCGGATCAGCGAACAGGCCCGCCCGAGCAGGTTTCCCGTCGGCAGCCCCGGCCCCACCGGATTGAAGACGCGCAGCACCACCGCGTCGAGGCCACGGTCCGCCGCAGCGAGCTCGACCAGCCGGGTGGCCGTCAGTTGGCTCAGCCCGTACTCGCTCACCGGCAGGGCCGGCTGGTCCTCGGTGACCAGATGGCCGTCCGGCACCCAGCCGTACTCGGCGGCGGAGCCGATGCGCACCAGTCGCGCCTCGGGAGCGGCGGCCAGGAGCGCGTCGATCAGCTTGGCCGTGACCAGCGGGTGGGCGCGGAGGAAGTCGTATCCGGTGCCGGTGATCCGGCCGGCGCAGTTGACTACGGCGCTGGGTCGCTCGCGGCGTACCAGGTCGGTCAGCGCCTCCGGGCTCATCTCGATCAGATCGCACCGGTCCCGGGTCGGACAGCTGAGGGTGGTCCCGTCCCTGGCCAGGGCGTCGCGGATGTGCCGGCCGAGGAATCCGGTGGAGCCCAGAAGCAGGACTCGCCGTGCCGCACCGGCCATGTCAGGTCGGTCGGCCGGGAGAGTACATCGACCGCTCCGACGGCCTGCCGACGAGGGCCGGCTCCGGGGTGCCCATGAACTCGTGCCAGGTGACGGTGCCGGGTGCCGATATACCCTCTCGCCGCAGCACGACCCGTACCGTCTCGGCGAGGATCCGCAGGTCGAGGCGGAGCGACCGCTGGTCGACGTACTGCACGTCGTAGCGGAACTTGTCCTCCCAGCTCAAGGCGTTGCGGCCGCGTACCTGGGCCAGACCGGTGATGCCAGGGCGTACCTCGTGCCTCCGTGCCTGCTCCGGTGTGTATCGGCTGAGGTACTCGACCAGGTGGGGACGCGGTCCGACGAGGCTCATCTCACCCCGCAGCACGTTCCACAGCTCCGGCAACTCGTCGATGCTGCTGGCGCGCAGCCACTGGCCGATCCGGGGCAGCCGGTCCTCGTCCCGGACCAGTCCCCGGGTCGGGTCGACAGGATGCATGCTTCGGAACTTGATCAGGTCGAACAGCTTGCCGTCGAGGCCGGGTCGGGTGTGCCGGAACAGCACCGGTCGGCCGAGCGTGACCAGCACGACCGCGGTGACCACCAGCATCACGGGTGCGAGCAGGACGAGCAGAAGCAGCGCGCCGATGACGTCCAGGACGCGCTTCCACCGGTCGTACGGGCGACGGATCGCCTCACGGTGGGTGCCGTGTCCGGCGGATTTCCGGTGCGGGTGAGCGGTGTCGTCGATGTTCAGCACATGCTGTCTCATACGGTCCCTCGTGCGCTAGTCATCTTGGTCAACATGTCCTCGATCTGATCGACGCCGACCCGCAGGGACATCCGGTCCCGGTACATCTGCTGCGCACGCCGGCCCATGTCCGCCCGGGTGGAGGACGGCAGCGCGGCGGCCGCGGCGAATCGCTCCGCCAGCGCCCGCCAGTCCTCGGCCGGGGCCGCGAGCCCTACGCCGCTCGCGGTGACCAAGGTGGCGGCGTCACCGGCGGCGGAAACGATGACGGGGCGCGCGCAGGCGAGCGCGGCCTGCAACTTCGACGGCACGGTGCCGCGCAGCGCGGGCAGGTCCCGGAGGATGACCAGTTGGAAGTCGGACGCGGCGTACAGAGCCGACATCTCCTCAGGCGCCCGTCGCCCGACGAAGCGGATGTTGTCGGCGCCCAGTTCGTCGGCGAGCCGGCGTGCGTCGGCCTCCTCGGTGCCGGAGCCCACCAGCACCAGGTCGACCAGGTCCGCGTTGGCCGCAGCGGCCCGGATCGCCGTCTCCACCCGCTGGAACGGGCCCATGTTGCCGGCGAACATGATGGTGCATCGGCCGCGGTGGCCGATTTCGGCGCGCGCCCCGTCGCTCGGTGGCACCGGCCGAAACAGCGTCTCGTCGGTCCAGTTCAGCACCACCCGCACCCGGGCAGGATCGGCGCCCCGCTCGATGACGAGTTCCGCCATTGATTCGGAGATGACCGCGATTCCGGCCGAGGCCCGGTAGACGCCGCGCATCACGACGTGCAGCGCCCGGTCCATCGCCGAACCGACCAGACCGCCCGGGGCCAGGTCCGAGCCGCTCACCGACTCGGGCCACATGTCCTGCACATGCAGCAACACCGGCACGCCGCGCAGCACCCGCAGCGCGAACGGGGCGGCGAAGACCGTCGGCGGCGGGCAGTAGGCGTAGACCACGTCCACGCCGGCGAGGAAGCGGGGAGCGGCGAGGAGGCTGGTGGCCGCGAACGAGCCGAGGTTCGCCACCCGCCGCAGGGGGGAGTTGTCGTGGCTCGGGTAGATCGGCACGCGCCGGATGTTCACCCCGGCGGCCCGCTCCTGATGGTTCCAGCGCTGGCGGTACCCCGGCTGGATGCGCCCCTGCGGGTAGTTGGGGAAGGCCGTGAGCGCTCGCACCTCGTGGCCCCGCCGCGCCAGTTCCCCGGCCAGGTTCCCGGCGATGAAGATGGGCTCGGGCGCGTACCACTGGGAGATGATCCCGATCTTCACGCCGGCACCGCCGCAAGGTGTGGGACGACCTCCACCGGCTCGGGGTAGGTGTCCGGGGTGGCCGGGTCGAAGATCTCGTTGGCCCAGAAGAGGGTCATCAGCTCGTCCGAGCCGGTATTGACGATCTTGTGCACCCACATGGTGGGCATGTCCACCGCCACCGGCTCCCGGCCCGAGACCCGGAACCGGACCACCTCGTCACCGCCGAACCGTCGCAGGCTGATCTCGGCGCTCCCCCGCACCACCGTGAAACGCTCCACCTTGGTCAGATGGAAGTGCTCGCCGCGGGTCTGCCCGGGGTAGCTGGTAGAGCAGAAGGTCTGCCCGCCACCGGCGTGGACCTTGACCGCCTCGACCAGTTCCCCCCGCCGGTCGGCGTGCCGCGGCAGCGGTATCGGGAAGTGGGAGGGGAAGCAGTGCGACCGGTAGGTGTTGAACAGGCGCAGACGATGCCGGTCGGTCAGCGCCGGCAGCTGGCCGGTGCGGTAGAGAGCGGCGTAACCGGTGAGCACTTCGGCCAGTTCGCGCACACTGGTCCGCCACGCCGGCATGTCCGCGTCCCAGGAACCCCCGCCCGGCGCTCCGACGAGCCGGGCCGCGGCGTCCGTGGCGTGCACCAGGCGCAGCTCCCGATCCTCCAGCACCTCGGGGCGCCCGCCGTCAGCCAGGACGCGGCAGAAGGTGGCGACGACCGAGTTGTAGAACGGCCGACCGTGCTCGCCGTACAGGTTCGGCAGCCTGACGTCGTGGAAGTCGTACCCGGCGTCGGCGAGGATGGCGGCGGCCGCGGCCTTGCCGTCCCCGTACGGGCTGCCGTTGCCGGCCTGGACCGAGTTCGCGTAGACCACCCCGGCGGGCGGAACGGGAGCGGCCCGCAGCCCGGCGGCCAGCGCGACGGCCAACCGGACGTTGCCGGCCGCCACCTCGCTCGGGTCGTCGGCCCGGTTCACCCCGGCCAGGTGCAGCACCCGGTCGACGCCGCTGACCTTGGCGGCGACCCGCGCCGGGTCGGCCAGGTCGGCCCGGGTGAGGGCCACCGGCTCCGGCCAACACAGGGCACGCAGCAGCACCCGGACGTGCCAGCCGAGGAATCCGCCGGCCCCGGTGAGGGCCAGCCTCAGCATGCCAGCGCCGGATCGCGCAGCGCGAGTTCCGCGCGCACCTCCGGCAGAGTGCGCAGCAGAGCCATGATTTGGGGTACGCCGAGCCGGGGCGCGTTGGCGGAGTTGAAGTCCTCGACCGGACCGGCGCCGATCTCCCCCTTGGAGACGTAGAGGGCGTAGTTGAGGTCGCGGGCGTCGACCGGCACCCGGAAGAAGTCGCCGAAGTCCTCCGCCTGGATCAGCTCCTCGCGGGTGGCCAGCGTCTCGTCCGGCTTCTCGCCGTGCCGCAGGCCGATCAGATCGAGTTTGACCGGCACGTCGAAGAGGCGGCAGACCGCCTCGGCCAGGTCGCCGATGGTGCAGGCGGCCGCCTTGCGGATGAAGATGTCCCCGGCCTGGGCGTGCTGAAACGCATGCTCGACGAGGTCGACCGAGTCCTCCAGGGACATCAGGAACCGGGTCATCTGGGGGTCAGTGACGGTCGGCGCGCGGCCGGCCTTGATCTGCTCAATGAACAGCGGGATGACCGAGCCCCGTGAGTACATGACGTTGCCGTAGCGGACGCAGCTCACCGTGGTCGGGCTGTCCGGGTGGTTGCGGGCGTGGGCCTGCGCCACCTTCTCCATGAGGGCCTTGCTCATGCCCATGGCGTTGACCGGGTAGACGGCCTTGTCGGTACCGAGCAGCACCACGTTGCTCACCCCGTTGGCCTCGGCGGCCTCGACCACGTTCGCGCTGCCCAGCACGTTGGTCCGGATGGCCTCGAGGGGGAAGAACTCGCAGGAGGGCACCTGCTTGAGCGCCGCGGCGTGGAACACGTAGTCGACGTCCCGGCAAGCCCGCGCCACCGAGTCGAGGTCGCGCACGTCGCCGACGTAGTAGCGCACCCGGCTCTCGCCGACGCTCTGCCGCATGGCGTCCTGCTTCGCCTCGTCGCGGCTCAGCACCCGTACCTCGCCGACGTCGTGCGTCAGCAGGCGGCGCACCATCGTCTGACCGAAGGAGCCGGTGCCACCGGTGATCAACACCCGGCACCCGGCAGGAAGGACAGTCACAGAAACTCCGCTCCTCGTTACTCGGCCGCGAGCTTGACCGACTGACAGGGCCAACGAGACGATACCGGGTGAGGACACGCAAACAGGCGCAAACCAGACGAAATTCCTTCAGCGCACGGCCTGACTGACCAGCGTCCGGAGCCGGGGCGCGCACGTTCGCTCCCAAGACAACTCCGCGCGCGCCGCCGCCCCGTGCCGGTCAGCGGCCACGCACACCTCATCGGCGTCGTCCAGCAACCGCCGCACGCCCTGCGCGAAGGCCGCCGGCCGGCGGGGGTCGGCGAGCACGCCGACCATGGATCGGGTCACGAAGCGCCGGGTCGCCGGGAGGTCCGAGGCCACCACGGCCAGCCCGACAGTGGCGTACTCGTAGAGCTTGGTACTGACGCAGAGGGCCGCCTGACCGACGTCCTGCAACGCCGACACGCCGATCCCGCAGCTCGCCAGCAGCCGGCCGACCTCATGCGCCGGCATCGGGTCGAGCAGGAGGAGGTTCGCCGGCGTACCGTGCCGTCGCAGCAGCTCCTCGAAGGCCCGCCGGGCCGCAGCCGAGGGGAACCGCCGCACCACGAGGAACTCCACCTCCGGCGCGACCCGCGCCAGCTCGTGGGCCAGGCCGACGATGACCTCGACGCCGAACATCGAGGTGAGGGTGCCCGTGTGCACCACCCGGCGCAGCAGCTCCGGGACGAGCGGCCGGGGCGCGTCGCCGAGCAGCGCGTCCGCCGGGTAGTTCGGGGTGACCGAGGTGGGGATGCCCCAGCCACGGAACCGGTCACCGAGTTCCTCGGTGGCGACGTTCGCGCCGGCGAGCACCGAGGCGTACCGGCGTTCGACACCAGTGATCATGCGGTGGGCGGGCCGGCGCAGCAGCCGAGGACCGGGCAACCGCTCGGAGTAGTACTCGGGGTAGTACTCGTGGACGTCGTAGAGCACCGGCCGGCCGGTCCGGCGAGCCCAGCGGCGTGCCTGCGGCAGCAGGTAGAAGTCGTGGATGTGCCAGCCGTCGGGATCCGCCCGGCGAGCCAACTCGGCGACCCGCGGCACCAGCCGGATCCGCTCCCGGAACGACGTCGGCGCGGGAAGCCGGGTCTCCCGGACGCGGTCGTGGGGCTGGGACTCCCCCGGCTCCCCACCGAGCCAGATGAAGTGGACGTCGAACCCGGCGTCGAGCACCGACTGCGCACACCGGAGGATCCGCTGGTCGCCCACCGGGTGGACCGTCGGCACACAGACGGTGCGACGCAGTGCGGGTGCGGTCGGCGCGCGTAGCTGCCACAGGTCCGTTCTGATGTGGCCGTTCGGCACGTCCATGTGTCTCCCTGCTTCGTCGAGGCCCATGTTCACGGGGTGGGGATCGCCCCGTCCAGGAACGGATGCAGGGCCTCGGCCGCCGCTGTTCCGTCATGCCACCGGGCGACGAACGCGGGACCGGCCGCTGCCGTGTCCACGTAGGCCGCCGGGTCGGCGAGAATCTCCTCCATCACCGCCGCGAAGCGGTGCGGTGGCGCGTCCACGATCGGTGGCTGCTCCGGCATGAGGGCACGGGTGGGGGCGTCGACGTAGCCGATGACGAGGCGCGCCGCAGCCATGGCCTCGACGGCGGCCACCCCGTAGCTGCCCGTGAGGATCTGGTCGACCACGATGTCGGCGCCGGCCACCAGGTTGGGCATGGCGGCGTGCGCGACCGTCTCCGGCGCCAGGTAGCGGATGCGGCCACGGGCCGCGAGGTCCCGCAGGACGGGGTCGATGACCTGCGTGCCCTTGATCGGCGGGACGGTACGACTGGGGCGGTGGAGCACCGTTGGGGGCCGGACCGTCAGGGCCGGGCGTGGCGTCCACCATTCGGAGACCGCGACGGACACCGGCAACCAGGACGCCCACGGCGCGTCGAGGAGCAGGTCGGGTGTGCTGACGAAGAGTGGGACGCCGAGGTCCGCCGCGATCGTCCGGTGACGACGGGCGAGCCCACGGGCGAGGTCCACCCACTCCCTGGGAGCGGTGGCGTAGTACGAGAACGGATTCCGCTCGATGTGGGCGTCCGGGTCGCGTAGGTCGGTGCCGTGCGAGATCAGCGCCACCCGCAGGCTCTGGCGGGCCAGCAGCGGGACGTCCTCGCCGACATCCGACCTGCCCACCCCGCCGTACACCGGCAGGAAACCGTCCACCGCGACGTGGGTGGCACCCCGCAGGATGCGCCGCATCCGCCAGCTTCGCCCCCAGGGCGTGGTCAGGCGCGGATGCGGCAGCCGGTGGTCGGCGTGGAACGACAGCCGGCGCCCGGGCCACAGGCGTGGACGCTGTTCCACCGCGAAGGAGACGGCGGACCCGCCCAGGCGGCGTTCGACCGCTCGCGCCCACTGGTGCGCCTGTCCGGCGTAGTTCGCGGGCCCGACAGCCAGGCGCCACCGCGCCGCCAGGTCCGCCGAGGGCGCTCCGCCCGGCTGTTCCCGCCGGCGGCTGGACAGGCTCATCGGCGGGCTCCTGCCGTCACGGGCGCAATGTCGCTGTAGCTCGCCGTCCCCGAGGGCTTCGGCGTGCCGTCGGGGCCGCCGGGCCGGTTCCGGTGGAGCCAGCGGGCGGCGAAGCCGAGCAGGACCACGGTCAACGCGACAGCCAGCACCACGGAGATGGGTTGCGGAAGGTACCCCCGGGCGACCAGGAGAATGGGATAGGCGATACCGACCAGGAGCAGGTAGCTCCGGACGGAGCCGGCCCAGGCACTCAGGCTCGTTCCGGCCAGTCGCAACGACCAGCCCACGTAACCGATGCTGATCGCCAGGCCGCTCAAGGAGTACGCGCCGATGCCGATCATGGCAGAGCCGACCAGGAGTCCGGACGCGAGTGAGCCCAGTCGAAGCGCGGTCTCCAGGCCCGACAGCAGCAGCAGGCTGCGGAGCCGGTCCTTGACCGTCATCAGCGTGCTCAGCGGCGACGACACGAACGAGGCGGCGAGCCAGGGCGCGAGCAGGGCCGAGATGGACCCGGCGGTCCGCCACTCGACGCCGAAGGCGAGCACGTACAGCTCCGGACCCAGCAGGAGGACGAAGCCGAATGTCGGTACCGACAGGAACACGAGACCGGTGGTGACCCGCTCCACGGCGAGCCGGACGTCGCCCCCGTCCCGCTCCAGAGCGGCGATCCTGGGGAAGAAGACGCTGCCGACCGCCTGCCCGATCAGGGCGGCCGGCAGGGTCAGCAGGCGGGTCGCGAACGCGAAGAACCCGGAGACCGTCACCCCGTAGCAGACCGCCACCACCGGTGCGATCGCGCCGACGCTGATCATGTTCAGCAACGCCGGCGGGCTCGTCAGCAGGGCGAAGCGCCGCCACTTCACGGTCGTCGACCACCACTGTGCGGCGGACCGGACGCCGAGGACGCCCGAGCGGCGCAGCAGCGCCACGGAATAGCAGACGCGTCCCGCGACGTAGCCTCCCGTCAGACCGGTCGCGCCCGCGCCCAGTGGCGCGGCCACGAGCTGCCCGACGCCCTGCACCGCGGCGCCCAGCACCGTTGCTCCGCTGACCGCCGCGAACCTCTCCCGGCGGCTCTGGAGCATCCGGGCCGCCGCCGACGTGCCGAGTGTCGCGACCATGGCGGGCACCAGCCACACGCCTGCCCCGGCGCCGAACGCGGACCACCGACGGCCGCTCACCACCAGGCAGGTCACCAGGATCGCCAGCATGGCGACGGCGACCAGCACCGCGGCGACGACGGCGGTGGCCGTGAGCACCTCGGCTTCCCGCTCGTCCTCGGCGAGCGGGATCGCCATCTCCAGGCGGAGGGTGGCCGCGGTCGCGACGATCAGGGCAAGCGAGAGCGCGATCGAGAACTCGCCGAACTCCCGCGGCGCGTAGAGACGAGCCAGGAACACGGAGGTCAGCATGGTGATGCCCTGGGCCAGGGCGGTGCTGATCGCGAGATGGGACACGTGCCGGTAGAAGGGAGACGCCCCGGGACCGGAGTGGCGTCGCAGCACTAGCTCCTCCTCGCTCCGACGAGGAGGGATCGTGGGCCGCTGACCTGATCGTCGCCCCGGGCCCACGGGCTGCCAGCCGGCCTCAGGCCGGTCGGCCCGTCGCCCCGTGACGGGCACATCCGGTAGAGGAGCCAGGCCTGGGCGGACACCTGTCCCAGCAGCAACCACCACCAGGGCGAGGCCAGGATCGAGCTGGCCGCGAGACCGCTGGCGGCGAACCCGGCGAGCCCGAGGCCGGTCGCCATGCGCAGGTCGAACGCCTCCGCCCGGTGGGCCGCGGCAGCCGTCCCCCGCAGCGTGACGTGCACCAGCACCACGATGACGGCGACCAGCGGAAGAAGCAGCGGCAGGCCGAATTCGGCGGCGATCTCGGCGAAGCTGTTGTGGGCCACCGTCGTGCCGCCGAGATCGGCCTCCTGCCACTGACCGGCGAGCATCTCGTACGAGCCGGCGCCACGCCCGAGGAGCCCGGAGCCGACGAACAGCCGCCAGCCCAGCAGCGTCAGGTTGACCCTGATCTGGTCGGACGCGCGCAGGCTGTCGTTCTCCTCGAAGGGGGACGTGAGCTGCCCCAGCACGCGTTGCCCCGGCTCGCTCGCGGCGGCGAGCGACAGACCGATCCACGCGGCGAGACCGAGCACCAGCACGGGCACCGCCACTGGCCGCTGGCGCAGGCTCGCCGCCCGAGCGAACCACCACACCGCCACGGGGCCGACCACCAGCGCGCCCAGGAAGCCCGTGCGGCTCTGCGTGGCCACGATGAGGACGATCCAGAGGATGACGAGCCCGGCGTGCAGGAAACGGACCGGCGTCGACCTCGCGGCAATCCCGCCCCAGACGAGGAAGGGGAGGCAGGTCAACAGGAATCCGGCGTAGTTGTTGGGGTTGTAGAAGGTGCTGGCGATGAGCGTCGCGTTGGGACCGAGGGCCGCCCCGTCCGACAGATGATGTCCCGACTGCAGTTCCCAGACCGCGATGGCCCCCGTCACCAGGAAGGCCACCGTCCAGCCCAGGCGCAGCGTGGCGACACCGGCGCGTGAACCACCGGAGAAGGCCAGCACGCAGAGCCCCGCCGCGAACGCGTACGAGATCGAGCCGATCCTCCGGAGCCCGGCGTCCGCCTCCACGGTCCAGAAGAGCGAGACGGGTAGCCACAACGCCCAGGTCACCGCCAGCCACAGGAAGAGCCTGGGCACCACGACGGTGGCCGTCTGCGGCCGGACCAGCAGCAGGAACGCCGGCACGACGGCCAGCACGACGACGACCCGGTAGAGATTCGGGAAGGTCGCCGGAGAGAGATCGACGGTGGCGTACGCGCCCAGCGCACCGAGGACCGGAAGAAGCGCCAGCAGCAGCCGCCGCACCTTGCCGAGTTCCGGGGGTGGCGTGGTTTCGGCGCCGTCGAGAGCCGCCAGCGCAGTCACCGTGTTACGCCGATCGCTCTTACCACCGCAGCAAGGGGCCCGATCGGAACTGCTAGATGCTGATCCATTGCTTCCTCTGTCGCGACGATTGGCGGTTGCGGTGCGGCGAGACCACAGTCACCAAACGAACCAGGATGCGGCGGGTTACTTGATCACCGCGTCCGCTACCGCCGGGCCGCCGGCCGGTGGTCCGCTTGGGACCGCGGCGCTACCAGGAGCGCAACCAGTTGAAGCTGAGCCTTCTCGACCTGCGGTCCTGCCCCACCAGCTCCGCGAACTGCTTGAGGAGCTGCGGCGGGAGCGCGACGGCGGGAGCTGAAACCGCCCTGTGAACGGGACGGTGGCCCCGGCGAGTCAGACCCGGATGCCAGCCCACTGGTGATGCCGGCGGACCGTGGACAGGATGAAGTCGACGACCCGGCGAGAGGTGTCTGGTACGCGGTAGTCCGCCGGACATGGGACGCCCTCTGCGGCGACCTGGTCGACCGCGACCCGCACCGCCTCCACCACACCGTGCGGGTCCAGCCCGGTCATGATGATCCCACCAGCGTCGAGCGCCTCGGGCCGCTCGATCGACTCCCGCAGGGTCACCGCAGGGAAGCCGAGGATGGCTACCTCCTCGCTGATGGTGCCGCTGTCCGACAGCGTGCACCGCGCGTTGGTCTGCAGGCGTACGTAGTCGAAGAGGCCGAACGGCTCGTGGAAGGCGATGCCCTCCAGCGCGGTGTCGTCGACAGCGAGGGCCTCCAGGGCCTTGCGCGTGCGGGGGTGGGTGGAGACCAGCAAAGGCAGGCCCCACTCATCGCGGACCGTGCGCAGGCAGTCGAGCAGGCGGTGCAGCCGGTCCGGCCGGTCGACGTTCTCCTCCCGGTGCGCGCTGACCACGAAGTACCCGTCGGGCGCCAGCTCCAGCTGGTCGAGGATCGTGGACGCCTGGATGTCGGCGCGGTAGTGCTCCAGCACCTCCCGCATCGGCGAGCCGGTGTGGAGGATCCGCCGCGGGTGCAGACCCTCGGCGAGCAGGTTGCGCCGAGCGTGTTCGGTGTAGACCAGGTTGAAGTCGGCCACGTGGTCGACCAGCCGCCGATTGGTCTCCTCCGGCACGTTGAGGTCGAAGCACCGGTTGCCGGCCTCCATGTGGTAAACCGGCACCCGCATCCGCCGGGCCATGAGCGCCGCGATGCAGCTGTTGGTGTCGCCGAGCACCAGCAGCGCGTCCGGCCGGTGGGTGACGACGGCCTCCTCGATGCCGACCAGGACCCCACCGAGGACCCGGCCCAGCGAAGCGGTGTCGATGCCGAGGAGCCGGTCCGGCGGGCGTAGCCGCAGCTCGGTGAAGAAGATGTCGGACAGGGCCGGGTCCCAGTTCTGGCCGGTATGCACGAGCACGTGCTCGACCGTGCGGTCCAGCCGGTCCATCACCCGCGACAGCCGGATGATCTCCGGTCGGGTGCCGACCACCGTCATGACGCGGGTCATGGCCTGTCCCCTCACCTCTCGGCCGGCAGCAGAACGCGGGCGCATGCCGCCAGCACCTCCTTGAAGCAACGAGACGGCACGGACGAGGTTGTGCCGGGCGACGTCTCTTACCTGAACATCGCCGAACCCGTGCATCTCTCACATACACGCCGGCTCTGCACTAAAACGTGAAAGTGCGGCGAAACCCGTGTCGTGCCTGTAAGCAATGGAGACGAGGAGGTGCGGGTAGCCCCTCGCCGGCGCTACGACAGGGAGAACAGATGCCGCGGGAGATAACCACTGCGGACAGCGCAGGCCAGGCTGGCAGACGGCGCAGGGTCGTCCAGCTCCTGGTCGCCGACACTGCGGCGTGGCTCGGCGGGAGTGTGGTGGCCGTGTGGGCCCGGTACGAGTTCGACCTGACCCCGGGGCAGCTCGCCCGTGCGGTCGCGATCGGCCTCGTCGCCACGGTTCTGCACCTGGGCGGCACGGCGTTACGCCGCCGCTACGCGGGGCGCCACCCCCTCGGCAGCCTCGGTGAGATCCGTGGCCTTGCCGTGACCACCGCCGCGACCGCGGCCCTGCTACTGCTCGCGCTCGCGCCGCTTTCGCAGCGCCCGGTTCCGGCCAGCACGCCGGTCGTCGGGGCGGCACTGGCCCTGCTCCTGATGTTCGGCACCCGCTCCGTCTACCGGCAGCAGCGGGACCGCGCGCTGCGCCCCCGGGCCGCCGACGCCCAGAAGGTGCTGCTGTTCGGCGCCGGTTCGGCGGGCGAGGGCCTGCTGCGCTCGATGGTGAGCGACCCGGCCAGCGCCTACCTGCCGGTCGGCCTGCTCGACGACGACCCGGACAAGCGGGACCTGCGCATCCACGGGGTGCGGGTGCTCGGCGGCCGGTACGACGTGGCGGACGCGGTGCGCCGGACCGGCGCGACCACCCTCATCTTCTCGGTGGCCAACGCCGACGCCGACCTCGTCCGGCAGATCCGGGAGGCCACCCTGGCCACCGGCGCCGCGTTCAAGGTGGTCCCCCCGGTTCGCGAGCTGGTCAATCACCGGATCACCGTGAACGACGTGCGGGACCTCCAGATCAGCGACCTGCTCGGCCGGCGGCAGGTGGTCGGCGACCTGACGCTGGACCACGACGGGCTCCGGGGACGCCGGATCCTGGTCACCGGCGCGGGTGGGTCGATCGGTTCGGAGCTCTGCCGGCAGATCATGCGGGCCGATCCGGGCGAGCTCATGATGCTGGACCGGGACGAGTCGGCGCTGCACGCCCTGCAGATGTCCCTCGCCGGCCGGGCGCTGCTCGACAGTCCCGATCTGATCCTCGCCGACCTGCGCGACGACGAGGCGATCCGGCGGATCTTCCAGGAGCGGCGGCCGGAAATTGTCTTCCACGCGGCGGCGCTCAAGCACCTCACGCTCCTCGAGCGGCACCCGGGCGAGGCGGTCAAGACGAACGTGTGGGGCACCCTGACCGTGCTCGACGCCTGCCGGGACGTCGCCCGGTTCGTCAACATCTCCACCGACAAGGCCGCCGACCCGATCAGCGTGCTCGGCTACTCGAAGCGGATCACCGAGCGGTTGACGGCGCACGCCGGCGCGAACCATCCCGGCACATTCCTGAGCGTGCGCTTCGGCAACGTGCTGAGCAGCCGCGGGTCGGTGGTGACGGCCTTCCAGCGGCAGATCGAGGCGGGACTGCCGGTGACCGTCACCCATCCCGACGTGACCCGCTACCTGATGACCGTCCAGGAGGCGGTGCAGCTGGTCCTCCAGGCCGCCGCCATCGGCCGCGACGGTGAGGCGCTCGTGCTGGACATGGGCGAGCCGGTCCGCATCCAGGACCTTGCACGGGAGATGATCGACCGGGCCCAGAGTCCCACCCCGATCGTTTTCACCGGGCTCCGTCCGGGCGAGAAGCTGCACGAGGACCTGCTCGGCACCGGCGAGGTCGACGTCCGGCCGCTGCATCCGCTGATCTCCCACGTGCCGGTGCCGGTGCTGGACCCCGTCGAGGTGGCCGCGCTCGATCCGTTCGACGACCCGCAGAAGGTCACCGCACACCTCGCCCAGCTGTGCGACCGGGCGTTCGACCCGGCGGACGACCGGCCGCTCGACGTCGAGCTGTCCCACTGACCCGTTCCGCGCGGCCCGCCCCGACACCGGGGCGGGCCGCCTCGCGTCCGCGACACCCCGTCGCCTCCTGGCCACGGTCGGTAGCAGGGCGAATGCATCGAGGCATTGACATGCGTGCCGCACGCGGCGAGGCTCGCGCCTGATGTCCTTCCACGAAGGAGGCGCGATGAGACCGACACGGCTGGCGATCGCCGGCGTGTTCACCCTGGTCGGCGCGATGGCGCTGACCGCTCCGGCCAGTGCGCGGCCACCGTCTGACCCGGGCGGCCGTGACGGGCTGGAGGTCTACGTCGGCACGGTCGACGCCGGGCAGCTGGAGAAGCTGCGGGCGGTCGGGGTCGACCTGGACGAGGACCACCGGTCCGCCGATCCGGCCGGGGCCACCACGATCGAGACCGTGCTCACCCGGCGGACGGCCGCCCGGCTCGCCAGCCAGGGTGTGCCGCTGACGGTCAAGAAGGTCCGCGGCAAGCCGGCGTCCCAGGCGCTGCGCGAGCAGGCCGCGGCCGGCTGGACGGCGTTCCGGTCGTACAGCGAGCCGGGCGGCATCCGGGACGAGCTGACCGCCACCGCGGCCCGGTATCCCGGGCTGGCGAAGGTGGAGACCATCGGGCGTACGGTGCAGGGCCAGCCGATCCTCGCCGTGAAGGTCACCCGTGGCGGACGCACGCTGCCGGACGGGAAGCGGCCGGCGGTGCTCTACGCGAGCACCCAGCACGCCCGCGAGTGGATCACGCCGGAGATGACCCGCCGGCTGCTGCACCACGTGCTGGACAACTACGGCGCCGACGCGCAGATCACCCGGCTGCTGAACACCACCGAGCTATGGTTCCTGCCGGTGGCCAACCCGGACGGCTACGACCACACGTTCACCCCGGGCAACCGGCTGTGGCGCAAGAACCTGCGGGACAACGACGGCGACGGTCGGATCACCGGGGCGGACGGCGTGGACCTCAACCGCAACTTCGCCTACAAGTGGGGGTACGACGACGAGGGCTCGTCGCCGGAGCCGCCCAGCGACACCTACCGGGGCGCCAGGCCCAACTCGGAGCCGGAGACGAAGGCGCTGGACGGATTGTTCCGCCGGGTCGGCTTCGAGTTCTTCGTCAACTACCACTCGGCCGCCCAACTGCTGCTCTACGGCGTCGGCTGGCAGGTGAGCACCCCCACCCCGGACGACGTGATCTACGAGGCGATGGCCGGCGACGACGCCCACCCGGCGGTGCCCGGCTACGACCCGGACATCTCCGCCGAGCTGTACACCACCAACGGCGACACCGACTCGCACGCCCAGGTCCGCTACGGCACGCTCGGCTTCACCCCGGAGATGTCCACCTGCCAGACGGCCGCCGCGTCCGACCCGGACGACCAGTGGCGTCCCGAGGACTGCGTCAGCGGTTTCGTCTTCCCCGACGACGAGAAGCTGATCTCGGCGGAGGTGGCGAAGAACCTGCCGTTCGCCCTGGCCGTGGCGAAGTCCGCGACCGACCCGGACGACCCCGCCTCGGTGGTCGGCCGGAGCACACCGGACTTCGTGGTGGACGCGTTCGACACCTCGTACGGGCGGACGCAGCAGGTCGCTTCGATCACCCGGCGGGCCCTGAAGGACGTGCGGATGCACTTCACGGTCAACGGCGGCCGACCGAAGACCACGAAGGTCCGCGAGTGGCGCGGCGGCGAGCGGTACGGCGACACGAACGACCGCTACTACGCCGAGCTGCGGGGCACGGTCACCGGCACGAAGCCCGGCGACCGGGTGGAGGTGTGGTTCACCGGGGTGAAGCCGCGCACGGGCCCGGTGGCCAGCGCCCACTTCACCTACCGGGTGCACCCGGACATCGGCGGTGACGTGCTGGTCCTGGCGGTGGAGGACGTGACCGGGCTCAGCCCGGCACAGGACGCCACCACGGCGAAGTACGCGGCCGGCATCGCCGCCGCCGTGGAGAAGGCCGGACACCGGGCCGACGTGTACGACTTCGACGCGATGGGCCGGAGGGCGCCGCACCCGCTGGGCGTGCTGTCGCACTACCGGGTGGTGGTGTGGGAGACCGGTGACGACGTCGTGCTCCGCTCCCCCGGGCAGGTCGCCGGCACCGCGGCGGAGGCGGCGCTCACCACCGAGCTGGCCGTCCGGGACTACCTCAACGAGGGCGGCAAGGTCCTGGTGAGCGGCAAGTACGCGCTGTTCGCCCAGGGCGACGACGGCGGGTACGTCTACCGGCCGGGCGCCCCGCCGGAGTGCGTGGACCCGGACGACGTGGCCTGCCTGCCGCTGCTCAACGACTTCCAGCAGTACTGGCTGGGGGCGTACCACTACCTGGGCGACGGGGGCACCGACCCGGCCGGCGACCCGTACCCGGTGCGCGGCTCGGCCGGGGCGTTCACCGGCTTCTCCGGGAGCCTCAACGCGCCGGGGTCGGCCGGCAACCAGGACCACACCGCCTCGTTCCTGAGCACGTCGAGCTTCCTGCCGCCGGACCGCTTCCCACAGTTCGCCAGCTCCGCGGCGGTGGACTGGGCCCGGCCGGGCGCCGCGCCGTACGACCCGCGCACCGGGGACTGGTACGTGTACAGCGGCCGGGCCGACGAGGCGTACAAGCGGCTCACCCGCACCGTCGACCTGACCGCGGCGACCAGCGCGCAGCTGCGGTTCGCCACCTCGTACGACATCGAGGAGAACTGGGACTTCCTGATCGTCGAGGCGCACGAGGTGGGCAGCGACGACTGGACCACCCTGCCGGACGCCAACGGCCACACCCGCCCGGTCACCGGGGAGAGCTGCGCCTCGGGCTGGGTCGACGAGCTGCACCCGTTCCTCGCCCACTACCAGGGCGCGGACTGCTCACCGACCGGGAGCACCGGCAGCTGGCACGCGGCCACCGGGTCGTCCGGCGGGTGGCAGGAGTTCGCCGTGGACCTGTCCGGGTACGCCGGGAAGAAGGTCGAGATCGCCATCTCCTCCGTCTCGGACTGGGGCACCCAGGGCCTCGGCGTCTTCCTGGACGACGCCCGGGTGACCGTCAACGGGTCGGTGGTCTCGGAGACCTCGTTCGAGACGTCCGACCTGGGCGGCTGGACGGTGGCCGGGCCGCCGGCCGGCTCGGGACCCGGGGCGAACGACTGGACGCGCAGTGAGCAGGCGTTCGAGGAGGGCTCGGCGGTGGTCACCGCCGACAGCGTCTACCTCGGCTTCGGCCTGGAGGGGCTGGCTCCGGCGGCCCGGGACGACCTGGTCGCCCGGTCGCTGACCCACCTCACCGGCCGGCCGCGCCGCTGAGCGCGGGGCGGGCACGCCGGCGGTGGTCTCCTGCCGGCGTGCCTGCCCGTACGCCCCGCCGACCGGCCCGGGATGTGGTGAGCTGTACGGGTGGCGGGGCTGGGTCTGGTGCTGCACCCCACCCGGGACGTCTCCGAGGTGGTGGGGATCATCGAGCGGTGGGCGTCGCGCCACCGCAAGACGCTGCTGGTCCGGGCCGAGGACGAGCACCGGGTGCCGTCCTGCGTCGAGCCGGTCCCGGCGGACGAGCTGGCCGACCGCGCCGACGCCCTGATCAGCATCGGCGGTGACGGCACGATGCTCGGCGCGCTGCGCCTGGCGGTCCGCGACCCGAAGCCGGTGCTCGGCGTGCACCTGGGCCGGCTCGGTTTCCTCGTGGAGGTCGAGCCGCCCGACCTGCCGAACGCGCTGAACCGCCTGCTGGCGAAGGACTTCACCGTCGAGTCGCACGCCTGCCTCGCCTGCGACGTGTGCGGCGACGACGTGGTGGCCTTCAACGACATCGCGCTGGTCCGCCAGCCCGGTTCCGGGTTCGTCACCGCCAGCCTGGCCGTCGACGGGCAGCGGTACGGCTACTACCGGTGCGACGCGCTGGTGGTCAGCACGCCGACCGGCTCGACCGCGTACAGCTACGCGGCGGGCGGGCCGCTGATCTCGCCGGCCGCGGACGCCGTGGTGGTGACCCCGTCGTCGCCGATGGCGGGCATCTCCCGGGCGGTGGTGCTCGCCCCGGAGGAGAGCATCCGGCTGGATCTCCAGCCGCACTCGGCGGCGGTCGCCGTCGAGATGGACGGTCTGGTGATCAAGGAGGCGGCGACCGAGGGCGCGGTGGAGATCCGCTACCGGCGGGACGCCGGCCGGGTGGTCCGCTTCGACCCGCAGCGCTACCAGGAGCGCAACCAGTTGAAGCTGAGCCTGCTCGACCTGCCGTTCCTGCCCGACCAGCTCCGCGAGCTGCTGCCCGAGGAGCTGCGGCGGGAACGCGACCAGCGGGAGCTGGAACCGCCCTGCTGACCGGCCGGGTCAGGCCTGCTCGAGCACCTCGGAGACCAGCGCCCGCGCCTCCTCCTGGATCCGGGTGAGGTGCTCCGGGCCCTGGAACGACTCGGCGTAGATCTTGTAGACGTCCTCGGTGCCGGACGGCCGGGCGGCGAACCAGCCCGACGCGGTGGTCACCTTGAGCCCGCCGATCGGCGCCCCGTTGCCCGGCGCGGTGGTCAGGGTGGCGGTGATCGGCTCGCCGGCCAGTTCGGTGGCGGTCACCTGCTCGGGCGAGAGCTTGGCCAGCACCGCCTTCTCCTCCCGGCTGGCCGGGGCGTCGATCCGGGCGTACGCGGGCGCGCCGAAACGCTCGGCCAGCTCGGCCCAGTGCTCGCTCGGCGTCTTCCCGGTGGTGGCGACGATCTCCGAGGCGAGCAGGCAGAGCAGGATGCCGTCCTTGTCGGTGGTCCAGGTGCCGCCGTCGCGGCGCAGGAAGGAGGCGCCGGCGCTCTCCTCGCCGCCGAAGCCGACCGCCCCGTCGAGCAGGCCGGGCACGAACCACTTGAAGCCGACCGGCACCTCCAGCAGAGGGCGGTCCAGGTCGGCGGCGACCCGGTCGATCATCGACGAGGAGACCAGGGTCTTACCGACGGCCGCTGCCGGCCCCCACTGCTCCCGGGTGCGGAACAGGTGGCCGATGGCCACGGCCAGGTAGTGGTTGGGGTTCATGAGGCCGCCGTCGGGCGTGACGATGCCGTGCCGGTCGGCGTCGGCGTCGTTGCCGGTGGAGATCTGGAACCGGTCCCGGGCCGCGATGAGCGAGGCCATCGCGTTCGGCGAGGAGCAGTCCATCCGGATCTTGCCGTCCCCGTCGAGGGTCATGAACCGCCAGGTCGGGTCGACGGTCGGGTTGATCACCGTGAGGTCGAGGCGGTGCCGTTCGGCGATCTCCCCCCAGTACGCCACGCTCGCCCCGCCCATCGGGTCGGCGCCGATGCGCACCCCGGCGTCCCGGATGGCGGCGATGTCCAGCACGGCGGGCAGGTCGTCGACGTAGCGGGCGAGGAAGTCGTACCCCCCGGTGGTGTCGGCGGCGCGCGCCCGCGCGTACGGGATGCGCTTCACCTCCTTGAGCCCGGCGGCGAGGATGCTGTTCGCGCGGTCCTGGATCCACTTCGTGACGTCGCTGTCGGCGGGCCCGCCGTGGGTGGGGTTGTACTTGAAGCCGCCGTCGTCCGGCGGGTTGTGCGACGGTGTGATCACGATGCCGTCGGCGAGCCCGGCGGTGCGCCCCCGGTTGTGGGTGAGCACGGCGTGCGACAGCGCCGGGGTGGGGGTGTAGCCGTCGCGGCTGTCCACCAGCACGGTCACGTCGTTGGCGGCGAGCACCTCCAGCGCGCTGGCCTCGGCCGGGGCGGAGAGCGCGTGGGTGTCGCGGGCCAGGAAGAGCGGGCCGTCGAGGCCCTGCTCCCGCCGGTAGTCACAGAGCGCCTGGGTGACGGCGAGGATGTGGTCCTCGTTGAAGGCGTTGCGCAGGCTCGACCCGCGGTGCCCGGACGTGCCGAAGGAGACCTGCTGCGCCGGGTCGCCCGGATCGGGATGACCGGCGTAGTAGGCGGTGACCAGCCGGGGCACGTCGACCAGGTCGGCGGGCTCGGCGGGCTGGCCGGCACGGGGGTGGGGCACGGTGGGAACCTCCTACAGATGGTGCGGGTGGATCAGGCCTCGACGCGCTGGCCCTTGCCGATGACGACGATGCCGTTGTCGGAGACGGTGTACCGCTGGCGGTCCTTCTCCAGGTCGACGCCGATCTCGGCGCCCTCCGGAACGTAGACGTTCTTGTCCAGGATCGCCCGCCGGACCACCGCGTGCCGGCCGATCTCGACACCCTCCATGAGCACCGCGCCGTCGACGTGCGCCCAGGAGTGCACCTTCACCTTCGGCGAGACGATCGAGTTCTCCACCAGCGAGCCCGAGACCACCGCGCCCGGCGACACCATCGAGCCAACCGCCCGGCCGACCCGCTCGCCCCACTGATGGACGAACTTCGCCGGCGGGTACGGCGGCTGCATGCTGTAGATCGGCCAGTCGAAGTTGTAGAGGTTGAACACCGGGTGGACGTTGATGAGGTCCATGTGGGCGTCGTAGAAGGAGTCGAGCGTCCCCACGTCCCGCCAGTAGCCCCGGTCCCGGTCGGTGCTGCCCGGCACCTCGTTGTCCTTGAAGTCGTAGACGTTGGCCTCGCCCCGCTCGACCAGCATCGGGATGATGCTGCCGCCCATGTCGTGCTTGCTGGTCTTGTCCTCGGCGTCGCGCTCGACCGCCTCGCAGAGCGCCTTGGTGCTGAAGACGTAGTTGCCCATCGAGGCGTAGATCTGGTCGGGCGCGTCGGGCAGCCCCACCGCGTCGGTGGGCTTCTCGCGGAACGCCCGGATCCGCCGGCCGTCCTCGCCGACCTCGATGACGCCGAACTGGTCGGCCATCGACAGGGGCTGCCGGATGCCGGCCACGGTGACCGCTGCGCCGGAGGCGATGTGGTCCTCGACCATCTGCCGGGGGTCCATCCGGTAGATGTGGTCGGCGCCGAAGACGATGACGTGGTCGGGCTGCTCGTCGTTGATGAGGTTGAAGCTCTGGTAGATCGCGTCGGCCGAACCGGCGAACCACCACGGGCCGCGGCGCTGCTGCGCCGGCACCGGGGTGACGTAGTTGCCGAGCATCGTCGACATCCGCCAGGTCTGGGTGATGTGGCGGTCCAGCGAGTGGGACTTGTACTGGGTCAGCACGACGATCTTGAGATAGCCGGCGTTCGCCAGGTTGGAGAGGACGAAATCGACCATGCGGTACATCCCGCCGAAGGGGACGGCGGGCTTCGCCCGGTCGGTGGTGAGGGGCATCAGGCGCTTGCCCTCCCCGCCGGCAAGGACGATCGCGAGCACCTTGGCAGCCATGCTCAGACGCTATCCATACCGCACCGACTTCACCACTCGTACGGGCACGTTTCCGCACCCGGTGCCGGGCGGGAAAGCACGCTAGGGTGCCGGTCATGAGCGATACCGCACGGCTGCGCGTCGACCTGCTCACCCGGGAGTACCCGCCGGAGGTCTACGGCGGCGCCGGGGTGCACGTCGAGTACCTCGCGCGCGAGCTGCGCCGCCTCGCCGACGTGCGGGTGCACTGCTTCGGCGCGCCCCGCGACGAGCCGGGTGTCACCGCGTACGCCGAGCCCGCGGCGCTGGCCGGCGCCAACGCCGCGCTGCGCACCATGGGCGTCGACCTGGAGATGGCCGCCGGCGCCGCCGGCACCGACGTGGTACACAGCCACACCTGGTACGCCAACCTGGCCGGGCACACCGCGAAGCTGCTGCACGGGGTGCCGCACGTGGTGACCGCGCACAGCCTGGAGCCGCTGCGCCCGTGGAAGGCCGAGCAGCTCGGCGGCGGCTACGCGCTCTCCTCGTGGTGCGAACGGATCGCGTTCGAGGCCGCCGACACGGTCATCGCGGTGAGCGAGGGCATGCGGCGCGACGTGCTGACCGCGTACCCGGAGGTCAACCCCGACAAGGTGCGCGTCGTCTACAACGGCATCGACACGGCGCAGTACGCCCCGGACCCCGGCACCGACGTGGTGGACCGGCTGGGCATCGACCCGGCCCGCCCCAGTGTGGTCTACGTCGGGCGGATCACCCGGCAGAAGGGCCTGCCGTACCTGCTGCGGGCGGCCCGGGAGCTGCCCGCCGACACCCAGCTCGTGCTGCTAGCCGGCGCCCCCGACACACCGGAGCTCGCCGCCGAGGTGGAGGGCCTGGTGGCCGAGCTGCGGGCCGGCCGCTCGGGTGTGGTCTGGATCGCCGAGATGCTGCCCAAGCACGAGGTGATCCAGGTGCTCACCCACGCCACCATCTTCGTCTGCCCGTCCGTCTACGAGCCGATGGGCATCGTCAACCTGGAGGCCATGGCCTGCGAGACGGCCGTGGTCGCCACCGCCACCGGCGGCATCCCCGAGGTGGTCGCCGACGGCGAGACCGGGCTGCTCGTCCCCATCGAGCAGGCCGGCGACGGCAGCGGCCGGCCGCTGGACCCGGAGCGCTTCGTGGCCGACCTGGCCGCGACCATCAACGACCTGCTGGCCGATCCGAAGCGGGCGGAGGAGCTGGGTCTCGCCGGCCGCCGCCGGGCCGTCGAACACTTCTCCTGGGACGCCATCGCGCAGCGGACGCTGGAGGTGTACCGGTCGGTGGGCGCCGCCGGCTGACTTGAGCGCGAAGCGATCTCGGGCAGTAGGTTGAACCGGTGACTGGACGGTTCCCGATCGAAGACGTCTCCCCCGTCGTCGCCTGCGGTCGCTACCCGGCCAAGGCGGTGGTCGGCGAGATCGTGCCCGTGTCGGCCCGCGCCTACCGCGAGGGCCACGACGCGCTCGGGTGCAACGTGGTCTGGCTCGGCCCGGACGGCGCCGCCCGCCCGTTCACCCGGATGCGCCCCGGCGAGCCCGGCCAGGACCGCTGGCACGCCACCATCCGCCCCGACGCGGTCGGCACCTGGCGGTTCACCGTCGAGGCGTTCCAGGACCCGTACCTCACCTGGCAGAACGCCGTCACCAAGAAGGTCGCCGCCGGTCAGGGCCCGGCCGAGCTGGCCAACGACCTGGCCGAGGGCGCCCGGGTGCTGGAAGCCGCCCTCGACCTCGTGCCGTCCGCCGACCGGGAGCGGGTCCGGGCGGCGGTGACCGCGCTGCGCGACGAGGCCGCCGAGCTGCCCCGCCGGGTCGGCCCGGCGCTCGACCTGGCCCCGCTGCTCTGGGACCATCCGGTCCGCGAGCTGGTCACCACCGGCGACGAGCGCACCCTCTGGGTCGACCGGCCGCGGGCGCTCTTCTCCGCCTGGTACGAGTTCTTCCCCCGCTCCGAGGGCGCCATCCCGGCCACCGTCGACGCGCCCGCCCGGTCCGGCACCTTCGTCACCGCCCTGGAACGCCTGCCCGGCGTCGCCGCCATGGGCTTCGACGTGCTCTACCTGCCGCCGATCCACCCGATCGGCCGGGTCAACCGCAAGGGCCCCAACAACGGGCTCACCGCCGGGCCCGACGACGTCGGCTCGCCGTGGGCGATCGGCGCCGCCGAGGGCGGCCACGACGCCATCCACCCCGACCTGGGTACGCCGGCGGACTTCCGCGACTTCGTCGCGGCGGCCGCCGAGCAGGGCCTTGAGGTGGCCATGGACCTGGCGTTGCAGTGCGCCCCGGACCACCCGTGGGTGACCGAGCACCCGGAGTGGTTCACCACCCGGGCCGACGGCAGCATCGCGTACGCGGAGAACCCGCCGAAGAAATACCAGGACATCTACCCGCTGAACTTCGACAACGACCCGGAGGGCATCCGGGCCGAGATCCTGCGGGTGGTGCTGCACTGGGTCGGCGAGGGCATCAAGATCTTCCGGGTCGACAACCCGCACACCAAGCCGTTCGACTTCTGGCACTGGCTGATCTGGGAGGTCAAGAAGGTCGACCCGGACGTGCTGTTCCTGGCCGAGGCGTTCACCCGCCCGGCGATCATGCACGGGCTCGGGAAGATCGGCTTCACCCAGTCGTACACCTACTTCACCTGGCGCACGTCCGCGGCCGAGATGCGGGAGTACTGCGCGGAGCTGGTCGCGGCGGCCGACTACATGCGACCGAACTTCTGGCCGAACACCCCGGACATCCTGCACGAATCGCTGCAGCACGGCGGCCCGCCGATGTTCAAGATCCGGGCGGTGCTGGCCGCGCTGCTCTCCCCCTCCTGGGGCATGTACGCCGGCTACGAGCTGTTCGAGCACGTCGCCCGCCCCGGCGCCGAGGAGTACCTGGACAGCGAGAAGTACGAGCTGCGCCCCCGCGACTGGGCCGGCGCGCAGGAACAGGGCCGCTCACTCGCCCCGTTCATCGCCACCCTCAACCGGGTCCGCCGGGACAACCCGGCCCTGCACCGGCTGCGCAACCTGCGCTTCCACGACATCGACAACCCGGCGCTGCTCTGCTGGTCCAAGCACGACCCCGACACCGGCAACACGGTCATCGTGATCTGCTCGTTCGACTCCCGCGCCGTGCAGTGGGGCAACACCACCCTCGACATGCCGGCGCTCGGCCTCGACTGGCACGAGCGGTTCACCGTGCGCGACGAGCTGACCGGCGCCGACTACGACTGGGGGCAGCGCAACGCGGTGCGGCTCGACCCGTACCTGCAACCCGCGCACGTGTTCACGGTGCGGCGGCCCACCGCGCCGGCCGAGCCCGAGGCCGTGCCGTCGGTTCCGGCGGCGGCCGACCTGACCGTAGAAGACGTACCCGCCGACCTCTCCGGCGGCACCGCCCCGACCGCACCGGCCGCGAAGGACGACGCACGATGGAGCAGCTGATCGCCGGCCAGGCCCACGACCCGCACGCCGTGCTCGGCGCGCACCCCGCCGACGGCCGCACCACCATCCGGACGCTGCGCCGGGGCGCGACCGACGTGGCCGTGGTCGCGGGCGACGAGCGGCACCCCATGAAGCGGGTGCACGACGCGGGCGTCTTCGAGGCCGTGCTGCCGGGCGAGGTGCTCGACTACCGGGTCGAGGTCGACGGCACGGTGCACGACGACCCCTACCGCTACCCGCCCACCCTCGGCGACCTGGACCTGCACCTCATCGGTGAGGGCCGGCACGAGCGGCTCTGGGAGGCGCTCGGCGCCCGGGTCTTCGACGAGGGCGTCGCGTTCACCGTCTGGGCGCCCAACGCCCGCGGCGTTCGAGTCGTCGGCGACTTCACCGGCTGGGGGCCCGACGACGGCTGGCCGATGCGCTCGCTCGGCTCCAGCGGCGTGTGGGAGATCTTCGTGCCCGGCGCCACCGTCGGCAGCCGGTACAAGTACCGGATCCTCGGCGCCGACGGGCACTGGCGGGACAAGGCCGACCCCCTCGCGGCCCGCGCCGAGGTGCCGCCGGCCACCGCCTCCGTGGTGCACCACTCCCGGTACGCCTGGGGCGACGCCGACTGGCTCACCCGGCGGGCCCGGCGGCAGCCGCACCAGGAACCCATGAGCGTGTACGAGGTGCACCTCGGCTCCTGGCGCCCCGGCCTCGGCTACCGGGAACTGGCCGAGCAGCTCACCGCGTACGTCACCGAACTCGGGTTCACCCACGTCGAGTTCCTGCCCGTCATGGAGCACCCGTTCGGCGGCTCCTGGGGCTACCAGGTCACCGGCTACTACGCCCCCACCGCCCGGTTCGGCGACCCCGACGAGTTCCGGCACCTCGTCGACCGGCTGCACCAGGCCGGCATCGGGGTCATCCTCGACTGGGTGCCCGCGCACTTCCCCAAGGACGAGTGGGCCCTGGCCCGCTTCGACGGCACCCCCCTCTACGAGCACCCCGACCCGCGCCGCGGCGAACACCCCGACTGGGGCACGTACGTCTTCGACTTCGGCCGCCGCGAGGTGCGCAACTTCCTGGTCGCCAACGCCCTCTACTGGCTGGACGAGTTCCACGTCGACGGGCTGCGCGTCGACGCGGTCGCCTCGATGCTCTACCTGGACTACTCCCGCCAGGAGGGCCAGTGGGCGCCCAACGTGCACGGCGGCCGCGAGAACCTGGAGGCCATCGCGTTCCTCCAGGAGGTCAACGCCACCGTCTACAAGCACCACGCCGGGGCGGTGATGGTCGCCGAGGAGTCCACCGCCTGGCCGGGCGTCACCCGCCCCACCGCCGAGGGCGGGCTGGGCTTCGGCTTCAAGTGGAACATGGGCTGGATGCACGACACCCTGCTCTACACCTCCAAGGACCCGATCTACCGGCAGCACCACCACCACCAGCTCACCTTCTCCCTGGCGTACGCCTGGAGCGAGAACTACGTGCTGCCGATCAGCCACGACGAGGTGGTGCACGGCAAGGGCTCCCTGGCCGGCAAGATGCCCGGCGACACCTGGCAGCGGCTGGCCAACGTGCGGGCGCTGCTCGCGTACATGTGGGCGCACCCCGGCAAGCAGTTGCTCTTCATGGGCTGCGAACTCGCCGACGACCGCGAGTGGAGCGAGGAGCGCGGCCTCGACTGGTACCTGCTGCACGACCCGGCGCGGGCCGGCGTGCAACGCCTCGTCGGCGACCTCAACCGGGTCTACCGGGAGACCCCGGCGCTCTGGGCGCAGGACACCGACCCGGCCGGCTTCCGCTGGATCGCCGGGGACGACGTCGCCAACAACACCGTCTCGTTCATCCGGATCGCCCCCGACGGTCAGACCCTGGTCTGCGTGGCCAACTTCTCCGCGCAGCCGCTGGAGGGCTACCGGGTCGGCCTGCCCGCCGGCGGGATGTGGACCGAGCTGCTCAACACCGACGCCCACCACTACGGCGGGTCGGGGGTGGGCAACCTCGGAGCGGTGCAGGCCGAGAGCGTGCCGTGGCACGGGATGCCGGCGTCAGCGGCGCTGCGCGTGCCGCCCCTCGGCGTCCTCTGGCTCCGCCCCGCCTAGACGCGAATTCCGCCGCCCTCCCCCCGCCGCTCGCTGCCTGCCCGTGGCTCACGGCTGCCGGGTCGCGGCTCGCGGTCGCGACCCGATCTTGGCGAGTTGGCGTTCGTGGCGGACGGTAACTCGCCAAGATCTCGGGGCAGCGCGCACGGCATGCGCGGAGAGTAGCGCCGACGCGGAAAATCCTCACGCTTCGTGGAGATGTCGCGCGAAGCCGCGATCGACCTGAACGGACGTGCATCACCCTCCGTACCGCTGAACGGAAGCCGGACACCCGTGACGGACGAGGCGGAGGAGCTTCGATGGCGTGGAGCAGAGGCACAAGCAGGCGGCGCGGGACGGCGAACTCGTCCCGGAACCGGAAGATCGCGGGCGGGATAGCGCTGGCGATGACGGCCGGGGCGGCGTTCGCGGTCGCCACCGGCACCGGCCAGGCCGCCGAGAACTGCCAGGGCCTGGACACCGCCCTGCGCAACAACCTGACCTTCATCGCCGGTCAGCGCCAGAACCAGGACGCCAACTCGGCGGCCCGGATCGCCAACCGGCAGGCCGTGGTCGACCTCATCCAGCAGCGCCGGGCCACGGCCGGCTGCACCGGCACCGTCGAGGTGGCCGGCGCGGCCTGCCCGGAGGTGCCGTGGGAGCAGGCGATGGGCACCCAGCTCGACCGGGCCTGGGCGGTCACCGGGCAGCTGAGGGGTGAGCGCTCCGGCCAGCTCGTCGACCCCCGACTGACCGAGGCGCGGGTGAAACGGCTCGCCGGCCTCTTCAGCGGGGTCCGCGGCATCGTGCAGGGCGCCCAGAAGGCACAGGCCGGCGAACCCGAGGCGCCCGGGGCTGACGAGGCCGGCGCAGCGGCCGGTGGGGCCGAAGCGCCCGGCGCCGGTGCGGCCGGGGCGGGTGGCGCCGGTGCGGCCGGGGCGGCTGGCGCCGGTGCGGCCGGGGCGGCTGGCGCCGGTGCGGCCGGGGCGGGTGACGCCGGGGCCGGTGGGGCCGGTGCAGCGGCCGGTGGCGCTGAACGGGCCGCCGACATCATCAACGCCATCGGCGGGGTGCTGCAGCAGATCGCCGCGATCATCCAGGCCGCGCAGCAGCAGGCGGACGGCGGCCAGCAGGCCGGCGACGCCCAGGACGACCAGCAGGCCGGCGGCGAGCAGGGTGCCGGCGGGCAGGAAGGCGCCGATCAGCAGAACGGCGAGGCCGGCGCGGCAGCGGAACAGCCGGGCGCGGCCGACCAGCAGGGCGACCAGGCGGCCGACGGGCAGCAGGACGGCGGCCAGGCCGCGGACGGGAAGCAGGGCGCCGCCGGCCAGCAGGCCGGGGAGCGGGTCGCGGATCGGGTTCAGCAGATCCGGGCGCGCATCCAGCAGCTCCGGGCGATCGTCAAGCAGATCCGTGCCGCCCGCCAGGCCGAGCGCGGTCAGGGTCAGGGTCAGGGCAAAGCGGCGGACCAGAGCCGGGGCGCCGACAAGGCGGGCGCCGGCCAGGGGATGAACGACCAGGCCGGTCAGGACGGCCAGGCAGGCCAGGCAGGCCAGGCAGGCCAGGCAGGCCAGGCAGGCCAGGGCATGAACGAGCAGGCCGGTCAGGGCGAGCAAGCGGGCCAGGGCATGGACGACCAGGCGGGCCAGGGCATGGACCAGGGCGGTCAGGGCGAGGTCTACATGGTGGCCGACCCGAGCGTGCCGGGCTGCGCCCCGGGCGACGCCGGCCAGGGCGCGGGCAACGCCGGCGCCGGGAATCAGGACGACGCGAACGGTGCCGACCAGCAGGAGGGCGAGGCGGACCGCAAGGGCGCCGAACCCGCCGAGTCAGCCGACGCCGGCGCCGACGCCGGCATGAACGACGACGCCGGCACGAACACCAACTGACGGCCAGCCCCACCCGACCGCCGATCCGCGGAACTCGGCGGGCCCACGAGCCACCGGCAGAAACGGCGACCCGGCCAGGCAGAGCCCACGGCCGGGTCGCCGCGTCTGCCACAAACCCAGCCTCCGCGCCCGCACTCCCCTTCCGGCCGCCACCCAGAAAGGGGTCAGACCAGGCCGGCTTCGCGGAGGAGTTTCCAGAGGCCGGCGCCGTCCGGGGCGGCCAGCCACTTCTGCCCCACCGGGCCGGCGGCGGGGCGGCCCGCGGGGGTGGGCAGGCTGCCGGCGAGCACCGACTGGGTCGGCGAGAGCCGGCGGATCGCCACCCCGGCCACGTTGTCCGGGTGGGCGGCGGCGAACTCACGGTAGATCTCCTGGTCGTGCTGGCCGTCGTCGCCGATGAGCAGCCAGCGGACGTCGGGGAACTCCCGGGCCAGCCGGGCCAGGGTGGCCCGCTTGTGTTCCCGGCCGCTGCGGAACCACCGGTCGGCGGTCGGCCCCCAGTCGGTGAGCAGCAGTGGCCCGGCCGGGTAGAGGTGCCGGGACAGGAACCGGGTCAGCGTGGGCGCGACGTTCCAGGCGCCGGTGGACAGGTAGAAGACCGGGGCGCCGGGGTGGGCGGTGACCAGGCGCTCGTACAGCACGGCCATGCCGGGGACGGCGGCGCGGGCGTGCTCGTCGAGGACGAAGGTGTTCCACGCGGCGAGCAGGGGCCGGGGCAGCGCGGTCACCATGACCGTGTCGTCGATGTCGGAGAGGATGCCGAACCGGACCTCGGGGTCGAGGATGCGGACCAGCGCCTCCACCGGCTCGGCGTCGGCCACGCTGAGGCGTACGCAGCCCCAGCCCGGGGTGAAGTCGGCCTTGATGACGGTGTCCACGAAGCCGCTGCGGTCCGCGGTGGCCTCCTGGCTGACGCCGCCGGCCTCGATGGTGACCTTCGCGTACTTGGCGGGCAGGGTGGTGAAGCTGCGCCAGCCGCGGACCTTCTCCAGCCGGCCGCGCTGCCGGGTGTCGGGGCGGCCGAGCAGCACCCGGCAGAGCACCCGCGCCCAACCGGGGGCGCCGTACCCGGCGTACGCGACGATGTTGGCCTGCCACCCGGTGCGTCGCAGCCGGCGTTCGACGAGGCCGTGCAGGGCGTCCTCGATGCGTGCGGCCCGGTGCAGCTGGGGCACGGCCAGTTGGTCCGGTGGTGTGGGTGGCACGCTGTCACCCTGCCACAACCCGCCCGGGCCGGCCACGCGAGTGGTCTGCGCCGATCCACCCCGCCGCCCGGCGCCCCCGTGACAGACTGCGGTCGAGGCGACGACGGGGGCGTTGGTCGTGTCGACACCAGAGCGGGACCCGGGACGGTGGCGTCCGGCGCTGGACCGGCCGGCGCTGGTGGCGCTGGTGCTCGGCGCGGCCGGCGTCGGCTACCGGCTGGTGCTGACCTTGTTCACCCTGCCCACGTCGAACAGCGACGAGGCGACGTTCGGGCTGGCGGCCCTGCACATCGCCACCGGCGACGAGCGGCCGGTCTTCCTCTACGGCCAGCGCTACATGGGTGTGCTGGAGTCCTACCTGGCGGCCCCGCTGGTGGGCTGGGCGGGGGCGAGCTGGCCGTTGCTGCGGTTGCCGTTGCTGGCGTTGTTCGCGGTGTTCCTGTGGCTGGCGTACCGGTTGACCCGGCGGCTGTTCTCGCCCTGGCTGGCGGCCCTCGTGGTGGGCCTGCTGGCACTCGGCTCCGAGCGGGTCGTCCGGGACCAGCTCACCGTGGTCGGAGGCCGGCCGGAGGTGAAGCCGGCGGTGCTGGCCATGCTGCTGATCGCGGTGGCCCTCGGCGAGCGCCGGGTCCGGCACCGCTGGCTGGCCGCCGGCCTGTTCGGGCTGCTGGCGGGGCTGGCGCTGTGGTCGGACTGGCTGATCGTGCCCTACCTGGCGGTGGCCGGGCTGGTGCTGGTCTGGGCCGCGCCCCGGGACCTGGTGGGCTGGCCGGGGGTGCTGCTCGTGGTGGGCTTCGTGCTCGGGATCGCGCCGGTGATCAAGGACAACCTGATCGCCCCGGACGGGCAGGACTCGCTGTCGGTGTTCCGGGAGATCAGCACCAAGGAGGGCGCGACGCCGTCGGTGTCCGAGCGGCTGCACGGCGGGCTGCTGGAGGGGGTGCCGCTGGCCTCCGGGCTCTGCCCGATGGACGGCTGCGCCCGCTGGGCCCAGTGGTTCGGGCTGCTCTACCCGGTGCTTCTGGTGGCCGCCGCCGTGCTCGGGCTTGTCGCGTTCCGCCGGGCCGCGGACGCCGCCGCGCGGGTCCGGGCCGTGGCGATCCTCGCCCTGGTCGTCGGTGCGGCGTTGACCCTGCTGGCGTACGTGCGCAGCCCGCTCGCCGCGACCGACCCGCTGGGCAACTCCCGCTACCTGTCGGTGCTCCAGATCTCGCTGCCGGCGGTGCTCTGGCCGCTCTGGCGGGCCGCCGCGCACGCGGTCCGGGCCACGGCCGGCACGGCGGCCCGGCCGGCCGGGGCGCTGGCCGGTGTGGTGCTGGCCGCGCTGGTGGCCGCCACGGTCGCGGGCACCGTGGCGTTCGTGGCCGACGCCCCGCCGTTGCGGGCCGAGGAGCGGCAGGCCCGGGAGCTGGCCGGCGCGGTGCGCCGCGCCGGCCTGCGGGAGGTGTACGGGGACTACTGGACCTGCAACCGGCTGATCTTCAACACCGGCGAGGCGGTGGTCTGCGGGGTGCTCGACGGCGACCTGAGCCCCGGGCAGAACCGCTACCCGGCGTACTGGAAGCGGGTGGGGCGGGCGGCCCGGCCCGGCTACGTGGTGGCCGTCGGCTCCTCGGCGGAGCGCGCGCTGCGCCGGCTGCTCGGCGACCGGGCCGACGCGGCGCTGGTGACCGAGGTCGGCGGCTATCGGGTGTACCACCCGGATGCCGCCGTGCGGCCGTGGCGCTGAACCCGCGCCGTACGCTGTGCCGATGCTCATCCTGCTGCCCCCGTCGGAGGGGAAGGCCGAGGCCGGCACCGGCCGGCGGCTGGACCTGTCGAAGCTCTCCCTGCCGGAGCTGAACCCGGCCCGGGAGGACGTGCTGGCCGCCCTCGTCGACCTCTGCGCCGGCCCGGACGAGGCGGCGGCCCGCGACGCGCTGGGCCTGAGCGAGGGGCAGCGCGGCGAGCTGCGGCGCAACGCGCGGCTGCGGGCCGCGGCCACCGCGCCGGCCGGGCGGATCTACACGGGGGTGCTCTACGAGGCCCTCGACCTGGCCACGCTGCCGCCCGCGGCGGAGCGGCTGGCCCGCCGTTCGGTGCTGGTCAGCTCGGGTCTCTGGGGCGCGGTCCGCCTCACCGACCGGATCCCGCCCTACCGCTGCCCGATCGGGGCGCGGCTGCCGGGGATCGGGGCGCTGTCGGCGTACTGGCGCCGGGCGCTGGCGGAGGCCATGGCGACGGCGGCCGGGACCGGCCCGGTGCTGGACCTGCGCTCCGGCGCGTACGCGGCCACGTGGGCGCCGCGCGGGACGGTGGCCGAGCGCACCGTGACGGTGCGGGTGCTGCAGGAGCGCGAGGTGGACGGGGTGCCGACCCGGTCGGTGGTCAGCCACTTCAACAAGGCCACCAAGGGCCGGCTGGTCCGCGACCTGCTCACCGCCGGCACCCGCCCGCGCACCGCCGACGCCCTGGTCGGGGCGCTGCGCGAGCTGAAGTACGCGGTCGAGGAGCAGCCGCGGGCGGCCGGCCGGCCCCGACAACTCGACGTGGTGGTCACCGAACTCTGAGGCCGGGTTGCCGCAAATTTTGCTCAAGGCTCGGTCGCAGCGGTTTCGCGGCGCGGACGCCGGGGGTCACGGTTAGGGAACCCCGATTCCGACCAAGGAGCTGTTCCGATGGCCCCCGAGTCCACCACCCTGCTCGACCGGCCCCGCCAGTCGTCGCCACCCCCGCCGCTCGACTGGCTCACCCTGGCCGACGCCTTCGAGGTCGCCTGCCTGGTGCGCTGCACCCCGCCCCCGGCCACCGACACCCGCCGGGTCGACGCCGGCACGCACCGGGGCGGGATCGCCGAGTTCAACCGCCAGGACGCGGCGCACCGGATGCGGCAGCTGCTGCAGCGGCTGGACGTGCCGGTGGAGCACGAGCTGACCACGGGCGGCCTGCGCCGCCGGTACGAGCTGCACCGGCTGTCGGTGCCCCGGGAGCACCGGCCGGCGTACGCGGCGCTGCTGGAGGCCGGCTGGCGGCAGGGCCGCCGGGAACTGCTGGGCGGTCCCTTCCCCGGCGCCTCCACGGCCCGCCGCGTGTGGCGGCCCCGGCTGGCCGCCGCGGCGTGGCGGGCGGCGCTGCTGGCCGGCGGGCGGCACGTGCGCCGGCACAGCCTCGGCATCCGGCTGGCCGACCGGGACCTGGCCGCGGTGCTGGTCCGGGGCGCGGCGCTGCTGGACGTCCCCGCGGTGCTCCGGCCCGGCGCGGGCTGTTTCCTGGTGAGCGTGGCCAACGGCCCGCACCGGGTGCGGATCACCGAGAGCGCCGCGCTGGCCCCGGCGGCGGCCTGCTGACCACGCCCGACCGCCACGCCCGGGCCGACCCGCGGTCACCGCAGCACCGCGGGGCCGGCCCCGGACGTGACGGTGCGCGGCCGGGCTTGCGCGGCGGGCGCTCCACGGCGCAGAGTGCTGCCCGTGAGCCGACACTGGTCTGCGCGCGGCCGGCGCCGGACCGCCGCCCCGCTGGCGCTCCTCCTGGTGCTCGTGGCCGGTCTGGCCGGCTGCCGGGACGAGCCCACCGAGCCGGTGCGGATCCGGATCGCCACGGGTAGCCCCACGGCCGTCTACCACGCCTTCGGCCAGTCGCTGGCCGCCCTGCTGAACCGCGAGCTGCCCGGCGTGCGGGCCACTGTGGAGGTCACCGCGGCGTCCGCGCAGAACGTCCGGCTGGTCGGCTCCGGCGAGGCGGAGCTGGGCTTCACCCAGGCCGACGTGCTGCCGCCCCGCGCGCCGGAGCATCCCGCGGTGCTCGCCGTGGCCCGGGTCTACGACGACCTGCTGCACCTGGTCACCACGGCCGGCGGCCCGGTGCGCACCCTGGCCGACCTGCGGGGCCGGCGGGTGTCGGTGGGCGCCGACGGCTCCGGCACCGAGGTCACGGCCAGCCGGCTGCTGGCCGTGGCCCAGCTCGGCGGCGGCCAGGTCCGCCAGGAGCGTCTCGGCCTGGACGACTCGGTGGCGGCGCTGCGCGCCGGCCGGATCGACGCCTTCTTCTTCTCGGGCGGCCTGCCGGTGCGCGGCGTCGCCGAGTTGGCCGGCAGCACCTCGGTGCGGATGGTCGACCTGGGCGACTGGACCGAGCCGCTGCGCCGCGGGTACGGGCAGGTCTACGTCACCCGGGACATCCCCCGCTCCGTCTACGGGGCGGACCCGGTCAGCACGGTGGCGAACCCGAACTACCTGATCGCCAGCGCCGACCTGCCGGCGGCGCTGGTGCGCGAGGTGACGCGGCTGCTGATGGAGCGCCGGGAGGAGCTGGCCGCGGCGCATCCGGCGGCCGGCCGGATGAGTCCCCGGGCGGCGATCGTCACCACCCCGCTGCCGCTGCACCCGGGCGCGGCCGACTGGTACCGGGCCACCAAGCCCTGAGGCGGGCTCAGCGCTGCCCGACCTCGGAGCCGACCGGTTCGACCGGGCCGTCGTCGAGCGCCGGGGCGGGTTCGTCCGGCTCGACGAGCTCGTCGTCCGGGGCCGGGAACCACACCTCGGCGACGAGCCCCCGCGGCTCGCCCTGACGCATGGTCAGCCGGCCGTCGGAGGCGTCGACCAGCACCGCCACGATGGTCAGCCCGAGCCCGGCGCCGTCGACGTTCTGCACGTCCGGGGCCCGCCAGAACCGCTCGGTGGCCTGGTCGAGCTGGCTGGCCGTCATGCCGGGGCCGGTGTCCCGCACCTCCAGCGCGATCCCGCCGTCGGCCGGGCGTACGGACACCGTGACCGCTCCCCCGGCGCCGCTGAACTTGACCGCGTTGTCGATCAGCGCGTCGAGCGCCTGGTCGACGGCGGTCGGCACGGTCCGGGCGTACGCGGGCGTGCCGGTCCCGTGGAGCGCGAGGGTGACCGACCGGTGCCGGGCGAGCGGCAGCCAGGCCGCCACCCGGGAGGCGGCGATCCCGGCGGCGTCCACAGTGACCCGCTGGTTCTCCTCCCGCTCGGCGCGGGCCAGGGTGAGCAGCGCGTCGAGCACGGTGGCCAGGCGGTCGGTCTCCTCCAGGGCCAGCTGGTGCTCGGCCCGGCCGTCGGGGTCGGTGAGGCTCGGCCCCAGCTCCTCCACCCGCAGCCGCAGCGCGGTCAGCGGGTTGCGCAGCTGGTGGCTGGCGTGCGCGACGAACGCCCGCTGCCGGTCCATCACGTCGGAGACCGCGTCGGCCATGTCGTTGAAGCTGGTCGCCAGCCGGCGCAGCTCGGGTGGGCCGAGGCGGGGGCGGACCCGGGCCCGCCGGTGCCCCTCGGCGATCTCGTGGGTGACCGCGTCCAGCTCGGTGACCGGGCGCAGTACCCAGCCGGCCAGCCCGAAGGCGGTGGAGACGCAGGCCAGCACCGCGAGCAGGCCGATGCCGGCGAGCAGCAGCCACCAGGCGGTGACGGTGCCGCGCACCTTGGCCGCCGGGGTCGTGGTGACCACGGCGCCGAGCACCTCGCCGCCGTCGTTGATCGGGACGGCCACCACCAGCGGCCCGCTCACCCAGGGGCGGACCGCCTCCGGCTGGCTGAACTGCTGCCCGGCCAGCGCGGTGTCCAGGGCGAGGTCGGTGCCCGTGCCGAACTCCCAGCGCGTGGAGGCGACCACGGTGCGGCGGTCGCGGTCCACCACGGCCGCCCCGATGCCGTAGAGGTCGTCGTAGGCGGCCAGTTCCGCGTCCAGCGGGCCGGGGGTGCCGCCGCGCAGCGCCGGGCCGGCCAGCGACGCGAACCGGGTGGCGTCGGCGAGCCGGTCGGCGCGCACCCGGTCGGTCTCCCGGGTGGCCAGGGTGGCCGCCAGCGGGGTCTCCAGGGCGAGCAGCACCAGCACCATCAGCAGCAGGTAACTGATCACCAACCGGCGGCGCACGGCTGCCTCCTCACTCGCCGCGGAGCCGGTAGCCGACCCCGCGGACGGTCTCCACCAACGTCGGGTCGCCGAGCTTGCCGCGCAGCGAGCCGACGTGCACCTCCACGGTGTGCCGGTCGGCCCAGGTCGTGCCCCAGACGTCGAGCAGGATCCGGTCCCGCGGCACGGCGACCCCGGGCTGGCGGGCCAGGGAGAGCAGGATGTCGAACTCCTTGCGGGTGAGCGCCACGGGCCGGCCGGCCACGGTGACGGTCCGGCCGCCCACGTCGATGCGCACGGCGCCGGCCTCGATGAGACTGCGCTCCGGCGCGGTGTGCGCGGCCCGGCGCAGCACCGCCTCGATCCGCGCCTGCAGCTCCACCATCGAGAACGGCTTGACCACGTAGTCGTCGGCGCCCAGCCGCAGCCCGAGCACCCGGTCGCGTTCCTCACCCCGGGCGGTCACCGCGATGATGCCGAGCTGGCTGCTGCGCCGGCGCAGCTCCCGGCACAGGTCGGTGCCGTCCCCGTCGGGCAGGGTCAGGTCGAGCAGCACCAGGTCGCAGGGGGCGGCGGAGAGCGCGGCCCCGACGGTGGCGGCGTGCTCCACCTCGTATCCGCGCCGGGTGAGCGCCGACGACAGGGCCGCGGCGACCCGACGATCGTCCTCGACCAGGAGGATCCGCACCCGTGCCTCCATCCGCTCGACGTGCTGCCCTGCGAATGGTGGCAGACGACGCGGCGGGACGGGAGGCCCGGTGGGCTTCTAGGCTGCGGTGGTGATCTACAAGATTCTGGCCGACACCGAGTGGGAGCAGGCGCGGGCGGCCGGGCGGTTCACCGGCACCGCGATGGACCGGCAGGACGGCTACATCCACCTGTCCGCGGCGGACCAGGTGGTGGAGACCGCCCGCCGGGTCTTCGCCGGGGTCACCGGCCTCACCGTCCTGGCGGTGGACGAGGCGCGCCTCGGCGACGCGCTGCGCTGGGAGGTGTCCCGTGGCGGCGCGCGCTTCCCGCACCTCTACGCGGCGCTGCCGGTGGACGCGGTGGTGGCCGCGCATCCCCTGCCCGCCGACCGGCCCGCCGCCGACGCGGTGGCCGAACTGGTGGCGTGACGGCTCGCTATGCTGCGACGTGCCCGCCCGCCGGCTCCGGGAGCCCGGCGCGGCCGGGTGGCCCTGGCCCGGCCGGGCGCGCGGTGGTCAGCCGGCGCGACCGTCCGGCACCGACGGCGCGACGACGCGCCCTGCCACGATGCGAGTTGACATGACTGACAGCAACGAGCGGCCCGCCTCCGTCTTCGTCCACCCGACGGCCGACGTGGAGGACGGCGCCCGGGTCGGCGACGGCACCAAGGTCTGGCACCTGGCCCACATCCGGTCGACCGCGCAGGTGGGCGCCGGCTGTGTGATCGGCCGCAACGTGTACGTGGACGCGCAGGTCACCGTCGGCGACCGGGTGAAGATCCAGAACAACGTCTCGGTCTACCAGGGCGTGACCATCGAGGACGAGGTCTTCGTCGGCCCCTGCGCGGTGTTCACCAACGACTTCCGCCCGCGCGCCCAGAACCCGGACTGGACCATCACCCCTACCATGGTCCGCCGGGGTGCCTCGATCGGCGCGAACGCCACCCTGGTCTGCGGCATCGAGGTGGGCGAGTACGCGATGATCGCCGCCGGCTCGGTGGTCACCCGGGACGTCAAGCCGTACCAGCTGGTGGCCGGCAACCCGGCCCGTCCGAAGGGCTGGGTGGACGAGAAGGGCGAGGTCATCTCCCGGGACGTCGACAACCCGCCGCACCAGGGCTGAGCGCGCGGCGGGGTGGCGGGACGCGAGCGGGCCCCGGCCGTCACACGGCCGGGGCCCGGAACCCTGCGGGAGGATCAGCCGCCGATGACCACCCGGCGGACGCCGGTCCAGCGCGCCGGGTCGGTGACCCGGCGACCGTCGACCAGCACCGTCACGCCCGGCAGGTCGGCCGGGGTGAGGTTGCGGTACTCGGCGTGGTCGGCCTGGATGACCGCCGCGCCGACCGGCTCGCCCTCGTAGCCGGGGAGGCCGTGCGCGGCCAGCTCCTCGTTGGTGTACATCGGGTCGGCGACGTACGGGACGGCGCCCCGCGCGCGCAGCGCCTCGACGGTCGGGAAGACGCCGGAGAAGGCGGTCTCCTTGACGCCGCCCCGGTAGGCGGCGCCGAGCACCAGCACGCCCACCCCGGTCAGGTCCCCGTACGCGGCGGCGAGCAGGTCGACGGCGTACTCCGGCATGGCGGCGTTGGCCTCGCGGGCCGAGCGGACCACGGTGGCCGCCGGGTCGTTCCACAGGTACATCCGCGGGTAGATCGGGATGCAGTGGCCGCCGACGGCGATGCCCGGCGAGTGGATGTGGCTGTACGGCTGGGTGTTGCAGGCCTCGATGACCTTGGTGACGTCGACGCCCACGGTGTCGGCGAAGCGGGCGAACTGGTTCGCCAGGCCGATGTTGACGTCGCGGTAGGTCGTCTCGGCGAGCTTGGCCAGCTCGGAGGCCTCGGCCGAGCCGAGGTCCCAGACGCCGTTCGGGCGGTCGAGGTCGGCCCGCTCGTCGAAGTCCAGCACCGCCTCGTAGAACCGCACGCCGTGCTCGGCCGACGCCTCGTCGACGCCGCCGACCAGCTTGGGGTAGCGGCGCAGGTCGGCGAAGACCCGGCCGGTGAGCACCCGCTCCGGGCTGAACACCAGGTGGAAGTCCTGGCCGGCGGTGAGGCCGGAGCCCTCCTCCAGCATGGGGGCCCAGCGGTTGCGGGTGGTGCCGACCGGCAGGGTGGTCTCGTAGCTGACCAGGGTGCCGGGCTTCAGCCCGCGGGCGATGGCCCGGGTGGCGTCGTCCATCCAGCCGAAGTCCGGCACGCCCTCGGCGTCGACGAAGAGCGGCACGACCACGACGACGGCCTCGGACTCGGCGACCGCGGCGGCCGTGTCGGTGGTGGCCGACAGGAGCCCCGCGGCGACCGTCTCCTTGAGCTTGACGTCCAGGTCGGCCTCGCCGGGGAACGGCACGGCACCGTCGTTGACCAGCTGGACGACCCGCTCCGAGACGTCGGCACCGATCACGCGGTGCCCCTTCGAGGCGAACTGCACGGCGAGCGGCAGACCGATCTTGCCGAGCGCGACGACGCAGATGTTCATGAAACTACTTTCCTCCTAGCGGAAGCCGGCGGCGAAGGCGGGCCACGACGCGGCGCAGCGTCACCGGAGAGACGGTGAACGCCAATTGACCTCTGTGGTTGTTGGTGACGGTGATGAGGTGGAACCGGCCGCCGTCGCGGTGCAGCACCCGCTGCACGGGCGACGGCCGCAGGCCCCGTAGCGGAGTGGCGCGGCCGTCGGCCACCCGGGCGCGGACCGTCCGGCTGCCCCCGGCCGGGCCCAGGTCGGCCACCAGGTCCCGGACCCGGAACGTGGCGTCCACGGTCGTTCCCATCGGGTCCGACGGCAACGGCCGCACGACGGCCGTCACCTTCCCCACGAACAGGGAGAGGTCACCGCCGACCAGCTCGGCGAGGTCGGAGCGAGGGCTCCGGGCGAAGACCTGGACCCCCCGTTCGCCGTCGGCTCCGGTGACCCAGCGTACCGACACCGCGTCCAGCCTGGCGAGCCACTGCGTCGCGGCGGTGTCCAGCTCGAACCACTCGTCGCGGACGCCGGACTCCGGGTCGCCGAAACCCGGGTAGGCGGCGTACCAGTGCTGATCTTTGACCACCGTGGGTGGCAGCCCGTCCTTCGCGTCCTGCCCGAGGATCGCGAGGAGGTCGGCCCGCCGCCCGTACGCCGCGGTGCCGAGCCGCACCCGCGCCGAGATGTTGAGCTGGCCGCGGATCCGATCGGTGAGGTGCTCGCGGACGAGTTTGCCGACGCGGCCGCGGATCTGCTCCTGGGTGTCCTGGTCGAGCTGGAGGTAGTCGGACCGCAGCAGCTTGGCGACCTCCCACGCGAAGTGTCGCCGGAGCACGGCGTCGCGCCGCTCCCCCGGCTCGATCAGCTCCGCGACGAACCGGACGATGCGCTCGACGCAGTCCAGGCGGGCCAGGTGATCGCTACGGTAGGTGATGTTGCCGGCGTTGAGTCGCTTGACGGCGTAGTAGTAGTCGTAGTCGGCGAGCACGGAGATGCGGCCGGCGCGCAGGCACGCCTCGATGGTGAACGGCTGATCGCTGCCGACCGCCATGTCCTCCGGGAACCGCAGCCGGTGCCGCTCCACCAGCTCGCGCCGGAAGAGCTTGGTGTTGGACAGGGCGAACGGCAGCGCCGAGGTGAACAGGTCGACGTCGGACCTGGTCTGGTCGAAGATCTCCTGGTGCACGTACCGCTTGTTGACACCCACCATGCGGCCGAGCACCACGTCCGAGCCCCACCGGTCGGCGGCCGTCACCATCCGCTCCAGCGCCTCCGGGCCGAGGTGGTCGTCGGCGCCGATGAAGAACACGTACCGTCCGGTGGCCAGCTCGAGTGCCCGGTTGCTGGGCGTCGCGGGCCCGCCGGAGTTCTCCTGGTGGCGGACCTTGATCACGTCGGGGTGGGCCGCGGCGAACCGGTCCAGCTCGGCCCCGCTGCCGTCGGTCGAACCGTCGTCCACCGCCACGATCTCGAGCCGGTCGTGCCCGATCGTCTGGTCGAGCAGGGACTGGAGGCAGGTGGTCAGATCCGGCATGGTGTTGTAGACGGCGACGACGACGGTCACGTCCGGCTGGGTCACCGTCCTGCCGCCTTCCCGGGCCTCTGCGCGTCGATCATGAAGCTGCCCCGTCCCGGGTCGCCCGCCGGCAGGCCCGCCGCCGCGATCGTGCCGTCAGAACCCATGCCCGTCCGTCTCCGTGTCAACAAGCACCGCACCCGCGGACCCGAGCGAGTCTACGACAACCGGGCCGCCGGAAGTCGTCGCCACTGGGTGTTCCGGGGCGGGTCGCGGCCATTGCTACCCTGCACGCGGCTCCTGATCGTGACCGGACCCTCGTCACCACAGGTCAGCCCCCGAAGCCAGGCCGGTCATGGCACGCCGGACACCACGCGGACAGGACTCGGACATGACCCTGCTGACGAGCGAGGAGCACCCGCCGGTGCGGCCGGCCACCGCGGACCGGGCCGCCCGACCCGCCCCCTCGACCCGGCTGGTGACCGCCTTCCGGTCCGCCCTTCCCGCGCTCGCCGGTTACGTCCTCGTCCGACTGGTCGGGCTGCTCACCCTCTACGTGTGGGCCCGCAACGCCGGTGAGCGGCCGGGCAGCCTCCTCACCGAGTCCGACGGCCGGTGGTACCTCGGCATCGCCCAGCACGGCTACGACGGGTTCGCACGCGTCCAGAGCGACATGGCGTTCTTCCCGCTCTATCCCCACCTGGTCGGGGCGCTCGAACCGCTGACCCCGCTCGGGTCACGCAACACGGCCCTGGCCGTCGCCGCGGTCGGGGCGCTCGCCGCCGCGTGGGGCCTGTTCGCCGTGGGCGAACACGTGTACGACCGGCGGGTCGGCATCCTGCTCGCCGTGCTCTGGGGCGCGCTGCCGCACAGCATCGTCCAGTCGATGAGCTACAGCGAGGGCATCTTCACCGCCTTCGCGGCGTGGTCCCTCTACGCGCTGCTCCGCGCCAACTGGCTCGCCGCGGGGCTGCTCTGCCTGTGCGCGGGCCTCACCCGGCCGACCGGCTCGGCACTGGTCGCGGCGGTGTGCCTCGCCGCGTTGATCGCGGTTCTGCGGCGCCGGGACGGCTGGCGTCCCTGGGCGGCGCTGCTGCTCGCCCCGGCCGGCTGGGTCGGCTACCTGGCCTGGGTCGGCTGGCGCACCGGCCGGCCGGACGGGTGGTTCCACATCCAGGACGCCGGCTGGGGCACCACCTTCGACCTGGGCGTCGACACGGTACGGGTGGCGCAGCGGGTGCTCGCGCACCCGTCCGCGCTGGCGATGTACGTGGTGACCCTCGTGGTGCTGACGGCCGTGACGTTGTTCGTGATCAGCCTGCTCGACCGGCAGCCGTGGCAGCTCCTGCTGTACAGCGGACTGGTGCTGCTCACCACGCTCGGCGCCGCCGGCTACTACCACGCCAAGGCCCGCTTCCTGCTTCCCGCCTTCCCGCTCCTGTTGCCGGTCGCGGTCGCGCTGGCCCGTGCCGGCTGGGCGCGCGCGGTTGCCGTCCTGGCGACCCTGACCATCCTCTCCGCCTACTTCGGCGGATACGTCCTGATCATCTGGAACCGGTCACCGTGACGCTCAGCGGCTGAACGGGCGCACGTCCCAGAGCCAGACGTCGTCCACCCGCTGCCCCGGGCCGTACAGCGCGTCGAGCACCGTCCGGAGCTCGGCCTGCCGGCGGTGGCGCGGCAGCGCCACCGCGTCCGCCCGCCAGTACCGCGCGTCGGCGCGGGCCTGGGCCACCTCGGCCGGGGTGACCGCGGCGGGCCGCCGGCCCGCCGCCACCTCGGTGAGCAGCTTCGCGGTCGGCTGCGGCTCGACCCCCCAGCGGCCGGTCGCGTCCGTCTTCGAGACCGGACCGAGGAAGTAACCCTGCGGGACCGCGAACCCCGCCAGCGCCGCCGAACTCCAGTAGACCGAGGTCATGTTGGCCACCGGGACCGGCACCAGGGTGCGGCCGGGGGCGACATGATCGCGCCACGCGCCTCCGGTGACGAAGTGCGGCACCGCCGGCCGCCCCTGGGCCGCCAGCGGGGTAGGCAGGATCGGCAGCAGCGCGGCCAGCGCCGCCACGCCGGCCAGGCGGACGAGCAGCCGGTCGGCCGGCCGCCCGGACCTGCTCCGCGCGACAAGGCGGTCCCCGGCGAGGGCGAGCAGCACGCCGATCGCGCCCGTGGTGATCAGCGCGAAGCGCGCCACCACCACCGAGTCGAAGACGGGCAGGTGCTCCACGAGCGCGAACGGCGCCGGGATAGAGGTGCGCTCGGTTCCCCACGTCCAGGTGGTGCCGATGGACAGCAGCGCGCAGACCACGGCGACCAGGGCGAGCACCCGGACCGTGACCTCCCCGCGGAGCCACCACGCCGCGGCGAGCGCGACCACCAGCAACGACCAGCCGTAGAAACTGGCCTGCTCGGTGGTGTTCGGCCCCCAGCCGCCGGCGCTGGTCGGGCTGCCGGCGATCGACTCGGTCGCGTAGCGGACGTAGGAGCCGAGCTTGAGCGCGTAGACGTCCGCCGCGCCGGGATGACCCACCCGGTGCTGGGGCCCGCTGAACTGCATCCACAGCGGGTAGGCGGCCACGACTGCGACGACGGACCCGGCGACCGCGAGGCCGCCGGCCAGCCGGCCGGCCCGGCGCAGCGCCACCCGTGGCTCGACGACGAGGTGGGCGAGGACGACCATCAGGCAGCACAGCGCGAGCAGGAAGAGGATCTCCAGGCTGACGAAGAACTGGGCGGCGATCAGCACACCGAGGAGCAGGCCGTCCCGCAGCATGCGGCCGTGCCGGGCGAGCACGAGGACCCGCCACCCGATGAACGGCACCAGCCACTGCGCCGTGATGTGCGGATGTCCGTTGCTGTGCGACACCAGGGCCGGCGCGAAGGCGCAGAACACGCCTCCGGCGAAGGCGGCGGCACGGGAGCGCACGACGTGCCGGGACAGCACGTGGTACCAGGCGTAGCCGGTGCCGGCCAGGTTGAGCGTGATGAGGAGCAGGTAGGAGACGGAGGCGCCGAAGAGCAGGGTGACCGGCGCGAGCACCAGCCCCGGGAGCTGCATGCCGACGTTGGTCATCAGATTCACGCCGTCGGGCGCGTTCTGCAACGTCGTGAAGAACGGGTTCTCCAGGTGACGGACCCCGTGGGCCGCGTACGCCAGCATCCACTCGTTGAAGCCCTGGTCGTCCGGGCGCGTGCCGAGGAGCCGGCCGTCGACGTCCCGCCAGCCGCGCGCCGTCACCCAGAGGCCGCCGGCCAGGAACACCGCAGCGACCACGAGGTCGACGGGAACCCGCCACCACCGGGCCGGCGCGGCGCCCTCCGGCACCCCGGCCGGCTGCTCCCCGCTCCGGCTGTCGGCAGGATCCACCGGCGCCTGGGCGGCGTCGGCGGGAGCGGCGTCGTGGGTTCGGGTCTCGGGCCCGGACGTGGTCATGGCGCAAGAGTCTACGAAACCCGGGCCGACCCGCCCCGTCCACCCGGAAACCGGCCGGTGTTCGTCCGCTTCCGCGTCAGACCCCGGCCGGCGCCGCCGGATCAGAAGAAGTTGTCGTAGAGCCCCTGGAACAGGACCGCCTGACCGACCGACAGGAGCACCAGCGCGGCGACGACCGCGCCGCGCAGCCAACGCCGGTCGAACCCGGCGGTCCACCGATCCACCACCAGCCCCGCGCAGCCGGCGAGCATCGGGTAGAGGAAGGCCCAGGTCCGCTCGATCTCGCCCTGGCGCAGCTTGGTCACCTCGGGCGGCAGGGCAGCCCAGACGAGCAGGCCCACCACGAGCACGGTCACCAGCAGCGGCCGTCCGGCGCCCGGCACCCGACGGAACAGCGCGTAGATCCCGAGGACGGCCAGGGGAAGCCCGGCGTACATCAGCAGGGCCGCCGGGTTCCCCGCGAGCCAGTACCAGCGGTAGTTGTTGGAGGACGACGAGGGCGACGCCTGGTAGGAGGCGAGGATGTCGAACCCGAGCGTCAGCCAGGCCAGCAGCAGCACCGCCACCCCACCGCCCGCCGCGCCGGCCAGCAACCGGGCGGCGGCGCGCCAGCCCACCTGGACCACCAGGGCGATGGTGGCGGCGAGCACGATGAACGAGGTGGCGAAGGTCATCAGGGTGCCGACGCCGAGCACCGCCCCCGCGATCGCGGCCACCCGCACCGACCGCCGCTGGGCGGCCAGCACGAACAGCGCCGCGCTCAGCGACATCGGCACGGCGTACACGGTGTCGAGGTTGCTGTAGGCGAGCATCAGCGGCCCGGGGGCCGCGGCGAACAGCACCGCGCCCATCCGGCCGGCCCGCTCGCCGCCCAGGGTCCGGCCGATCAGCCAGGCGGAGACCGCGGAGGTGAGGGCGACGACGGCGATGACCGCGGCGATCCGGAGCTCGTGCGACGCGCCGAGGACCCGGAACAGCAGGTAGAGGAAGACGAACACGCCCGCCGGGTGGGTCCGCGAGCTGTACGAGTGGAACCGGTCGGTGATCTCGGCGTGCCGCTCGACGAACCCCCGCAACCCGAACTCGTAGACGAGGTGCAGGTCCGAGGTGTAGTAGGACGACTTCGGACCGGTGTCGACGCCCCGGGTCAGGTCGCCGACGTCGCCGCGGACCAGGTTGACCGTGGTGGCGGTGACCGCTCCGGCGAGCACCACGAGCGTGAGGGCCAGCCAGGACGGCACCCGCCGCCAGGAGATGACCGTCCAGCCGACCCCGGCCAGCAGCACCGCGGCCGGGAGGACGGTGAGCGTGAGCCGGCCCCAGGTCGGGTTGAAGATGCCGTAGATCGGGGGGCGGGCGAAGTAGCCGTAGCCGATCGGTGGCAGGTGCCTGCTCAGGTGCCAGAAGCCGTACAGCGCGACACCGGTGACCGCCATGGCGACCACGGGCCAGTATCGCCACCGCACCGTCGGACTCGACGCCGGCTCAGCCGCCCCGGGCGCCGGATCAACGGCCACGGCGACGCTCCCACCGCTGTCGGCCGGATCGTCGCGGGGTGCTTCGTTCACGTAGACTCCCTTGTTCCCAGGCTGAGCCGCCACCGTTCATGACCGAGGCACACTCTAGGCGACCTCACCCGGGGCCGGGGGACGTGATCAGCGCGGTGACGCCGGCCGTCCCGGCTGCCCCACGCCCGTCGGCGCAGGCCCGGCCGCAGGGGCGATGTTAGCCTGGGTGGCCCTCAAATCCGACGAGACGGACACCCAGACCGACCGCGGACAGGACAATCGGAGGAATCAGCCACATGAAGGTCGTCAGCATCGTCGGAGCCCGGCCACAGCTGGTCAAGCTCGCGCCGATCGCCGCGGCGTTCGCCGCCACTGAGCACGAGCACGTGATCGTGCACACCGGGCAGCACTACGACGCGGACCTCTCCGACGTCTTCTTCTCGGGCCTGGGCATCCCCGACCCGGACGTCCACCTGGGCATCGGCTCCGGCAGCCACGGCGTGCAGACCGGCCGGACCCTGTCCGCCCTCGACCCGGTGCTGGCCGCCGAGCGGCCGGACTGGGTGCTGGTCTACGGCGACACCAACTCGACGCTGGCCGGTGCGCTCTCCGCGGTCAAGATGCACCTGCCGGTCGCGCACCTCGAGGCCGGGCTGCGCTCGTTCAACCGGCGGATGCCCGAGGAGCACAACCGGGTGCTCACCGACCACTGCGCCGACCTGCTGCTCGCGCCGACCGAGGAGGCCGTGCGCCACCTGGCCACGGAGGGGCTGGCGGAGCGCACCGTGCTGGTCGGCGACGTGATGGTCGACGTCTGCCTCCGGGTGCGCGACACCGTGCGCGCCGGCGGCCAGCCCCGCCCGGAACTGCCGGAGGGCATCGACCCGGACGCGCCGTACCTGCTGGCGACGCTGCACCGGGCGGAGAACACCGACGACCCGCGGCGGCTCGGCGCCCTGGTGTCCGCGCTCGCCGAACTGCCCGTGCCGGTCGCCCTGCTGGCGCACCCCCGGCTGCTGGCCAGGGCCGAGGAGCATGGCATCAAGCTGGGTGGCGGGGCGCTGCACGTGGGCCGGCCGCTGCCGTACGCCGGGATGGTCGCCGCGGTGCTCGGCTCCGTCGGCGTGGTCACCGACTCCGGCGGGTTGCAGAAGGAGGCCTACCTGCTGGACCGGCCGTGCACCACGCTGCGGCCGGAGACGGAGTGGGTGGAGACGCTGGCCGACGACTGGAACCGGCTCGTGCCGGATCCGGCCGCGCTCGGTCGCTCCGCGTGGGTCGAGCTGGCCACCCGCGGCCGCCCGGCGGCCGGACGGGGCAACCCGTACGGCGACGGTCGAGCTGCCCAGAACGTCGTGCGGGTCCTCGCCGAACAGGTCCGCTGAGCCCGGGTCCTCCGGGTGGCCACCGGCCACCCGGAGGACCGCCCAGGCCGGTCAGGAGCGGGCGACGATCTCGGCCATCGACGGCGGGACCAGCGAGGTGGTGGCGACGGCGTGCGGGAAACGGCGGGCGAGCCGCCACCCGAGCGTGATCGACAGCGCGTCGGAGGCCACGATGAGGTCCGCGGGATCGCCCTGGAGGTCGATCTCGGGAAGCCGCCGGTCGAACAGCCGGGCCAGCAGCAGCGGCCGGAAATTCTGGTAGACCTTCATGAAGACCCGCTTGTGGAAGGCCTTGCTCACCCGCTGCTGCCCCCGGCTGAGGCCCTCGATCGGGCGGGCCACCGCGCCCTCGCCGGAGAGCCGGCTCAGCCCACTCAGCACCCGTCGCGGCCCGCTGGTCACGACGAGGCGCTCGGCACGCATCACCGGATGCCGCTGCTCCGCCGGGCCGAGCGCGAAGAAACGCAGGTCCGGCCGGTCGGCCAGCTCCGTCCAGTTCTTGTCGGTGAGCACCACCACGTCGACGCGGGCGCCCTCGTCGAGCAGGCGCTCGGCGAGCGCCACGACCTTCTCGTGCGGCTTCCGGTTGAACGCCAGCAGCAGGACCCTCGGCTTTCGGACCGTACCCGGCTCCACGGCCGGCGCCCCGTGTTCCTCGACGAACGTCACGATCCGATCCTCCCCGCGGCGATCTTCTGCCTGACCATGCTCCGCAGCCGGGCCTCCAGCGGCGCGGTCACCGCCTCGCGGGTGAACGTCGCGGCATGGGCGCGCGCCTGGGCCCGTTGCTCGGGCGACATGTCCCGCGCGGCCTTGCCGGCGGCGATCATCGCCTCGGCGATGTCGTTGACGTCCAGACTTTCCGGGTTGAACCAGAGGGGATAGCCGGCAAGGACGTCCTGCGCGGCGATGCCGGGGGCGTGCACGGAGACGATGGGATGGCCGCTGGCCATGTACTCGAAGATCTTGCCGGAGGTCACGTAGCGTGCGCCGCCTGCGAGGAAGACCAGGACGTCGCTCTCCTGGTAGACCCTGCCCACCTCGGTCTTCGAGACCGGACCGCGGTAGTGGATGCCGGTGTCCGGCAGCGAGTGGCCGGCCTCGCCCTGGGTCAGCCCGAGCCGGTCGATCAGCTCGCCCTTGCTCTGCTTGAAGTAGCCCAGGTGCCCGTGGATGTTGAGTTCCGCGTCGGCCAGGTCGGGATGGCGCCGGGCCAGCTGGAACGCGTCGGCGAGCTGCTCCACCGGCTGGGTGGCGTTCATCGTGCCCAGGAAGGTGAAGCGCAGGGGGCGGGTGCGGTCGGCGGTGGTCGCCGGCTCCTCCTGCTCCAACTGGGTGAGCAGATCCGGATCCCAGCCGTTCGGCACCACCATCATCCGGTCGGCGGAGTCCGGGTAGCGCTCGGCGTACCAGGCGCGCAGCGGCTGGTTGACGAAGACCGACGCGGCGGCGTCGCGCAGGATGCGCCGCTCCCACTTCCAGGCGGGGTGGCCCGGCTCGTAGCCCGGCTCCTCGGTGAACATGTTCAGCGTCCACGCGTCCCGGTAGTCGACGACGAACGGCACGCCGGTCGCCTTGTGGATCAGCCAGGCGGCGGCGAACGAGGCGAACGGGTTGCCGGTCGCCAGCACCACGTCGAACCGCCGGCGGGCGTGCATGCGCAGGGCCTTGCGCACCGAGGCGACCGCCCAGGAAAGGTAGTGCTCGGGGAAGAACTTCTTCAACCCGAAGTTGTAGAGGTTGCGGGCCAGGATCGGCGACAACCCACGGAACCGCCCGTACGCCCGCAGGTCCCGCTCCCAGGCGAAGTGACTGATGCGGGGACGCTCCACCCGGATGGCCGGATCGACCGTCTCGGCCAGCTGCTCGTCCACCGAGCCGATCACCCTGTGCAGGAAGCTCAGCGGCGACGCGAAGGCGGTCACCTCCCACCCGTTCGCCGCGAGGTAGTTCGCGGTGGCACGGGCCCGGTACACGCCGCTGGCACGCGACGGCGGGAAGTAGAACGACAGGTAGAGAATGCGAGGTCGGCGCGGCGTCCGCGACCGGTTCATTGGTTGTCCCCCTGGACGAAGTCCGGATCTGGCCGGTATTGACCTTCGGGCGTGAGACCAGCGTAGTCGTAGCTGAAGCACACTCTCGGAATCGCCGGGGCGTGAGAAGCGCCGATCAGGCGCGCGGCGTACGGCATGGCGACCGGATCAGTGACGACAAGCACATCCGCCCGCGGCTGGGCGCCGACCCGAGCGATCAACTTCGCCCGGGTGTCGCCCCGCAGCCGGAGGAACGCCCGGTGGGCACGGTCGGCGAACCGCGTCTGGTAGGCACGCTCGGCCCGCTTGGAGAAGCCACGCAGCGGGCCTCGCCCGACCGTTCGCAGGATCTTGCGGGGCGCCTTGAACAGCACCGCCTGCTCGATGCGCTGCGCCGGCATGCGCCGCTGCAGGGCGGCCAGCTCGACGACCCGGACACCGGCCGCGAAGGTCTCGCGGCTCCAGGGAGCCATCCGGTCGACCACCACGGTGGCCGTGCCGCCGTCGGCGACGACCTGGGCGGACTCCGCCACTACCGCGCGCCGTCGGACGGCGCCGACCGACAGGAAAAGGACGTGCATGTCACTCCATCAGCTCCGGCTCGCGACGTCAGGCCGACGGAGCGGCCTCGTCGGAGAACCACAGGCGGTGGTGCGTGTCGGCGACCGCGGCGTATCCGTAGCGGGCGGACAACACCTTGCGGACGAGCGCCGGGTCCAAGCCGGCCGGGAAGCGGGACCTCAGCTGCTGGTAGCCGGCGACGATCGTGTCCGGGTCGTCCGTCACGTCGATCATGACGCCGGCGGCTTCCTCGATGCCGGCGAGGGTCCGCTCGGGACCGCCGCAGCGGGTGACCAGGACGGGAAGGCCCGCCGCGATCCCTTCGAGCACCGCCACGCCGAAGGTCTCCTTGCGGCTCGGGTGCACCAGCAGGTCGTGCTCGCGCATCAGACGCAGCGCCTCATGGGGTGGGACCGCACCGGTGAAGGTGACCGCGTCCGCCACACCCAGCTCCGCCGCCCGCGCGGTCAGGCTCGCCAGCAGCGCGCCCTCCCCGACCAGGGTGAGGGTCAGGGAGGGATCCTGCGACCGGCACCGGGCGAAAGCCTCAAGCAGCAGCGGCACGCCCTTCAGCTCGGAGAGCGCGCCGACGAAGAGCCAGCGCCGAAGCTCGGTGATCGGCTCGGGGCGGGACTGGTCGAAGGAGATCGGGTTGGAGATCGCGCCGATCCGCTCCGCGTGGTGCGGGAACGCCTCGACCAGCGGGCGCCGCACCCCGTCGCCGACGGCGAGGAAACCGGCGCACCGGTGCAGCACCTCGTCGTACATCTCCCGGCCGCGTGGGGTTTCGAGCACCTTGTCCAGGAAGCTCGCGTGCTCGGTGACGAAGACCCTGGTGTCGGGTCCGGCGTTGCGGACGGCCGCCCAACCGCTGGGCAGGCCGACGTGGGCGTGCACGACGGGCGCCTCGATCGGTCGGCCGCCGAGCGCGGCGCGGAGCGCCTCGTCGTGCCGTTCGGCGATCTCGGCGTGACCCAGGCCACGCGGCACGGGCACCGGAAGGAAGACCAGGTCGGCGCCGCCGACGGTCGGTGTGCGGTGCAGCGAGCGGGCGAGGAGCGCGTGGTGGGCCTCACGGACCCGGCGCTCGGCCACGGCGTCGAGCGCGGCGACCCACGCGTCGCAGTGGTAGACCGTCATCCGGTCGCACCCGGGTGCGGTGGCATCGACCATCGCCTGCACGAACGACCCCCGGAAGGGGAGTTCCCGGGTCGGAAACCACGGCGTGATGACGACGACGTCCCGCTCAGAAGTTGCCGGCACCCGAACCTTCCTCGTCGTACGTCCAGACGACGCCACGTTAACATGCACGCTGTCGATCGTGCTCAGTCGGCCCGCGCGGGTCGACGGGTTCCGCACAGCCACCGGGAGAACGTCCCATGCTCCGAGAAGACCTGGCCTGATGGGCAACAAGCTGGTGGACAGCGCCTTCCGCCGGGTCACGGCTCCCCGGGTGGTCCGGCACCGCGCGGCAGCGCGCCTGATCCGCGGGCTGGCCTCCGCGCCGCTGTTGCCGATCAGGGCGCGGGGGGCGCTGGCCCGCCGGCTGCGCTCCGGGATGACCCGGGCCGGGTGGCCGGCGGGCGAGTCCCGCGCGGCCCTGGTGGCGGTGGCCGGCGCGGTGGATCCGGCCACCCGCGCCGACCTGCTCATCCAGGAGGCCACCGACGAGCTGGCCGAGGGCCGGACGCCCGCGCACCTCAGGGAGGCCGTCGAGGCCGAGCTGTTCGCGGCCGACGAGGCGTACGCGCGGGGCGACGGGAGCGCCGCCGCCCGGCGCCTGCACCGTGCCCTGCGCACCCAGTCGCACCGGGTCCTGCACTTCGATCAGCTCACGTCGCCCCTGGTCGACGACCCCGCCGGCTACCTCGGGCCGCTGCGCCGCAGCGCCGTGGGCCGCGCCCTGCTGGCGCCCCGCGGCCGGGCGGTGCCGGCTGCCCCACCGCCCACCGACCGGCCGCTGCGGCTGTTGGTGCTGGTCAACGGCAGCGCCCACTTCCTGCACGAGATCCGCGAGCGGTACGCGCGACACCCCGGGGTGGAGCTGCGCTACCTGCACCTGGCCGACGACCCGGTGGCCGCGCCGCTGGTGCGCCAGAACGCCCGGATCGTGGCCGAGGCGCTGCTCGGCGGCACGGACTACGGCGCGCAGGTGGAGCGCTGGCTCCGGCCGCACCTCGACTGGGCGGACACGGTGTTCGTCGACTGGGCCGTCGGCACCGCGGCCATGGTCACCCTGGTCGACCCCGGCGACACCCGCGTCGTCGTCCGGTTGCACAGCTACGAGGCGTTCGGCCAGTGGCCCCATGTGATCGACTTCAGCCGGGTGGACGACGTCGTCTTCGTCTCCACGCATCTGCGTGACTTCGCCGCCACGGTGGCGCTCGGGCTCACGGGCCCGGATGCTCCCCGGTCGCACGTGCTCACCAACGCGCTGCACCTGCGGCCGTACCGGCAACCCAAGGACGCGGCGGCCCGCTTCACCCTGGGCCTCGTGGGGGTCGGCGTCGTGGCCAAGGACCCGCGCTGGGCGATCGAGGTGCTGCGCCGGCTGCGCGCCGAGGACGAGCGGTACCGCCTGTTCCTCGTCGGCAAGGGGCTCGACACCGGCCTCAGCAGGGCGGCCCGCCACTACTCGGAGGCGCTGGAGGCGGACCTGGCCGAGCTGGAGCAGGCCGGGGCGGTGCGGCGCATCGGTCACACCGACGACGTGCCGAAGGTGCTGACCGAGATCGGCGTCGTGCTCAGCAGCTCCGTCCGCGAGAGCTTCCACTGTGCGGTGGCGGAGGGTGCCGCCAGCGGGGCGGTGCCCGTGGTCCGCGACTGGCCCTTCTTCGCCGGGCAGGCACACGGCGCGCGTACCGTCTTCCCGGCCGACTGGGTGGTCGCCACCCCGGCCGAGGCGGCCGCCCGCATCCGTGCCACGACCGCGGACGAGGAGGTCTGGCGGGCCACCGGCGCGGCGGCGTCGGACCACGCGCTGGCCACCTGGGACTGGTCGGTCAACGCGCCGCACTTCGACGCGATGCTGGGCGTCGCGCAGGACTGACCGGCCGACCGCGGCCGGGCCGGATCGGACGATCCGGCCCGGTCGGGCGGGTCAGGCCACCGCGTTCTCGGCGGAGCGGGCGGTGTCGGCCAGGCCGGTCGGGCTGACCATGATGGTCTTGCCGTCGGAGGCCGACTCGAGCAGGCCGGCGGCGACCTGCACGGTCCGCAGGCCCTGCCGCAGGGTGACGATGTCGCTCTGCTTGCCCTCGACGGCGTCGCGGAAGCGCTCGTGCTCCACCAGCAGCGGCTCCCGCTTCGGGATCGCGTAGCGCACCATGTCGCCCTCGGCCACGCCGCGGAACGCGCGCAGCGCCTCCCACTCGGTGTCGATGGCGGCGTTGGCGTAGAAGGTCAGGTCGGCGGTGAGCGTGTCGGCGACGAAGCAGCCCTTGTCGCCGGTGACCACGGTGGACCGCTCCTTGAGCGGGCTCAGCCAGTTGACCAGGTGGTTGACCATCGTGCCGTCGGAGAGCTGGCCGACCACGGCGACCATGTCCTCGTGCAGGCGGCCGCTGCGGGAGACCGTGCGGGCCGACACCGAGGTGTATTCCCGGCCGGTGACCCAGGCGGTCAGGTCGATGTCGTGGGTGGCCAGGTCCATCACCACGCCGACGTCGGCGATGCGGTGCGGGAACGGGCCCTGGCGCCGGGTGACGACCTGGAAGACCTCGCCCAGCTCGCCGGCCTCCAGCCGGGTCCGCAGGCTCTGCAGGGCCGGGTTGTAGCGCTCGATGTGGCCGACGCCGGCGACCAGGCCGGCCGACTCGAACGCCTCCACCAGCCTGGTGGCGGCGTCGACGGACTGGGCCAGCGGCTTCTCGATCAGCGCGCAGACACCGTTGGCGGCCAGCTCCAGGCCGATCTGCTCGTGCAGGGCGGTCGGGCAGGCGACGACCGCGTAGTCGACACCCATGGCGAGCAGGTCACCCAGCGTGGGGACCACCGGCGCGCGGAGCGTGCCGGTCACGTCGCCGGCCGGGTCGACCACGGCGACCAGCTCGACGCCGTCGAGGTTGGACAGCACCCGGGCGTGGTTGCGCCCCATCGCGCCCAGGCCGATCAGGCCGGCGCGCAGCTTGCGGGCCCCACTCATCGGGCACCCCCGGCGAGGTTCGCGCCCTCGGCGATCCGCTCCAGGTCGGCCGGGCTCAGCGACGGGTGCACCGGCAGCGAGACGACCTCGGCGGCGGCGCGCTCGGTCTCCGGCAGGTCCCACGGGCCCGGCTTGCCCTCGGCGTCCAGGTAGGGCTTGAGGCGGTGGATCGGGGTCGGGTAGTAGACCGCGTTGCCGATGCCCAGCTCGGTGAGGCGGGCCATGGCCGCGTCCCGGTTGCCCTGCACCCGCACGGTGTACTGGTGGTAGACGTGCTTGGCGGCGTCCGCCACGGGCGGGGTGACCATCCCGGTGATCTTCGAGTCGAGGAACTTGGCGTTGGCGCGGCGCTGCTCGGTCCACTCGGCGAGCTGGGTGAGCTGCACCCGGCCGATCGCGGCCGCCACGTCGGTCATCCGCATGTTGGCGCCGACGATCTCGTTGGCGTACCGCTGCTCCATGCCCTGGTTGCGCAGCAGCCGCAGCGTGCGGGCCAGCTCGGCGTCGGCGGTGGTGACCATGCCGCCCTCCAGGGCGTGCATGTTCTTCGTGGGGTAGAAGCTGAAGCAGCCGGCGGTGCCGAAGGCGCCGACCGGGGTGCCGTGCAGGGTGGCGCCGTGGGCCTGGGCGGCGTCCTCCACGACGGCGAGGCCGTGCCGCTCCGCGATGGCCATGATCTGGTCCATGGCCGCCGGGTGACCGTAGAGGTGCACCGGCATGATGGCGACGGTGCGCGGCGTGACGGCGGCGGCGACGGCCTCCGGGTCGACGCAGAAGCTGCCGGCCTCGATGTCCACGAAGACCGGCTCGGCGCCGACCAGCCGGACCGCGTTCGCGCTGGCGGCGAAGGAGAACGAGGGCACGATGACCTCGTCACCCGGGCCGAAGCCGAGCGCCATCAGGGTGAGCTGGAGCGCGGAGGTGCCGGAGTTGACGGCCACGCAGTGCCGGCCGGCGACCAGGTCGCCGAACTCCTCCTCGAACGCCGCGACCTCGGGGCCCTGCACGACCCGGCCGCTCCGCAGCACCCGGACAGCCGCCTCGATCTCGGCCTCACCGATGATCGGTCGTGCTGGGGGAATGAACTCTGGATGCGGCCCGACCATGGGGCTTCCTCCTGTCGACACGTTGCTCTTGTGGTGGACGTTTCGGGGGGATGGTAACGGTTTGCAGCGAAAACGAACCGGTCGCGGCCATTGTCCGACCAGTTTTGTCCTGCTGTTCATGATCGACGGGCGGGACGCCGGCGACGGGACCGGGGTCAGACTTCCACCTCGCCGCGGACAGGCCCCACGCATGCTACCCGGAGGGCCGCGACGATCGCGGAGGCCAGCCGGGGCACCTCCTCGGTCTCCAGCGGCGCGCGCGAGATGGCCATGCGCCAGTAGACGGGGCCGACGATGAGGTCCACGGCGGCCCGCCGGTCGGTGTCCGCGGAGAGCTCACCCCGCTCGACCGCCCGGCCGATCAGGATCCGGCCCACGGCCTGCTGGTACTCGTCCAGCGCCGCCTGGAGCTTCTCGCCGATCTGCGGATTGCGGGCCGCCTCGGCCAGCAGGTCCGGGATGATCTGCGAGGCCAGCCGGTGCCGCAGCGCCCGGGCCAACACGTGGAGCAGGATCTCCAGGTCGCCGAGCAGGCTGCCGGTGTCCAGCAGCGGCAGGTTGCGGCCCGCCGCCGCCGAGACCATGTCGAGCACGAGATCGAGTTTCGAGCGCCAGCGGCGGTAGATCGCGGTCTTGCTGACCCCGGCCCGACGGGCGACCGCCTCGATGGAGAGGCGGCCGTAGCCGACCTCGGCCAACTCCTGCATCACGGCGGCGCGGATGGCACTGGTGATCTCCCCGCGCAGCACCGCCGCGCCGGCCGGGGCACGCCTCTTCTCGGTCGTCACGTGGGACAATGTAGCGCAACGACGGTACGGTTGCGTCCCGACGTGTTTTGGACTACCTTTCCGGCAGCAGCGAGGCACCCTCCCCGCCCGGCCGCGCTAGATTTTCACGCCGCGACACACATCTGCCTGCTCCCCATCGGCACGAAAGATCGGAGCGCCTGACCATGGCCAACACCGCGGTGGCCGACCCCGAATCCGGGCTGACCCGGGCCCAGCTCGCCCAGCGGTACGGGCTGCGGGTCGCCGGGGAACGCCCGCGCCTGGTCGAGTACGCCCGCCGGCTGTGGGCGTACCGACACTTCATGACCGCGTACTCGCGGGCGAAGGTCGCCTCGTCGTTCAGCAACACACAGCTCGGCCAACTCTGGCAGGTGCTGACCCCGCTCACCAACGCGGCGGTCTACTACCTGATCTTCGGCGTGATCGTCGAGCAGAACAAGAACATGTCGAACTTCATCGCCTACCTGTGCACGGGCGTGTTCGTCTTCATGTTCACCCAGACCGCGGTCTCGAACGGCACCAGCGCGATCACCAGCAACCTGGGCCTCATCCGGGCCCTGCAGTTCCCCCGCGCCGCCCTGCCGGTCACCGTCACGCTGGTCCAACTCCAGCAGCTGCTCATGTCCATGGTCGTGCTGGCCGCCATCGTCCTGCTGACGGGTGAACCGATCACCCTGCGCTGGCTGCTCCTCGTGCCCATGCTGCTGCTCCAGACGATCTTCAACATCGGGCTGACCATGGTGATGGCCCGGCTCGGCTCGAAGATCACGGACCTGAAGCAGGTCATGCCGTTCATCATGCGGACCTGGCTGTACGCCTCCGGCGTGCTCTACCCGGTGGCGCTGTTCCGGCAGCACCTGCCGCACTGGGCCGCCACCCTGCTGGAGGCCAACCCGCCGCTGGTCTTCATCGAGCTGGCCCGGTACGCGCTGCTCGACTCCCACCAGGCGCAGCTGGTCAGTCCCCCGACGCAGCTCTGGCTGCTCGGCGTGGCCTGGGCGGTCGTCATGGGCATCGGTGGGTTCGTCTACTTCTGGCGCGGAGAAGAGGAGTACGGCCGTGGCTGACCAGACCCGACCGGAGGGCGGCACCTCCGTGGTGGACTCCGGGCGCATCCCCACCGTCGTGGTGGACGACGTGCACGTGATCTACCGGATCCACAAGGGCGCCACGGGCGGCAGCAGCCCGGTCTCGGCGCTCAAGCGGATCGTGTCCCGGACCAACGCGCCGAACATCCGCGAGGTGCACGCGGTCAAGGGCGTGAGCTTCACCGCGTACGAGGGTGAGGCGATCGGCCTGATCGGCAGCAACGGCTCCGGCAAGTCGACGCTGCTGCGGGCCGTCGCCGGCCTGCTCCCGCCGGCCCGGGGCGCGGTCTACACCCAGGGCCAGCCGTCGCTGCTCGGCGTGAACGCGGCCCTGCTCAACGACCTCTCCGGCGAACGCAACGTGGTGCTCGGGTGCCTGGCCATGGGCATGGCGCCCGAAGAGGTCAAGCGGCTGGCGCCGGAGATCATCGAGTTCTCCGGGATCAACGAGCGCGGCGACTTCGCCTCGCTGCCGATGCGCACCTACTCCTCGGGCATGGGCGCGCGGCTGCGCTTCGCCATCTCCTCCGCCAAGAAGCACGACGTGCTGCTCATCGACGAGGCGCTGGCCACCGGTGACCGCAAGTTCCGGGCCCGCAGCGAGCAGCGGGTGCGGGAGCTGCGCGACAGCGCCGGCACCGTCTTCCTGGTCAGCCACTCCATCGGCTCGATCCGGGACACCTGCGAGCGGACCATCTGGCTGGAGAGCGGCGTCCTGAAGATGGACGGCCCCACCGACGAGGTGTGCGACGCCTACGAGAACCAGAAGTAGCCGTCCGGAGCGCACCGGTTCCGGGCTCGCCCGGGTCGGTGCGCTCCGTCGTACGCGTTAAGGTTTCCCTCGGCGACGACCAAAATTCACCACCCGGTCACCGAACCACAAACCCCCGCAGAAGTGAGGAACGGCAATGACGCAGGACCGCACCCCCGCACCGGACGCCGCGCCGGCGAGCCCGGCTCCCTGGCGCCCCTCGCGGACGGTGGCCGTGATCCTCGCCGGGGGGACCGGGACGCGCCTCGGGCTGGGCATCCCGAAGCAGCTGCTGAAGATCGCCGGCAAGCCGATCATCGAGCACACCCTGGCCGTGTTCGAGGCGGCACCGGAGATCGACGAGATCATCGTGCTGATGGCGGCCGGCCACGTGCCCGACGCCGAGCGCATCGTCGCCAACGCGGGCTTCCGCAAGGTCAGCAAGGTGATCGAGGGCGGTGACACCCGCAACGACACCACCCGGATCGCGCTGGACGCCGTCGGCGAGGGCGACGTCAACATCCTCTTCCACGACGCGGTGCGCCCGCTGGTCAGCGCCCGGATCGTGCGGGAGTGCGTGAACGCGCTCTGGACGTACGCCGCGGTGGACGTGGCCATCCCGTCCGCCGACACGATCATCCAGGTCGACCAGGACGAGTGCATCACCGACATCCCGGTCCGGGCCACCCTGCGCCGCGGCCAGACCCCGCAGGCGTTCCGCTCCGGGACCATCCGCGAGGCGTACCGGCGGGCCGAGGGCGACCCGGACTTCGCCGCCACCGACGACTGCGGTGTGGTGCTGCGCTACCTGCCCGGCACGCCGATCAAGGTGATCGACGGCTCGGACGAGAACATCAAGGTCACCCACCCGGTCGACGTGCACCTGGCGGACAAGCTCTTCCAGCTCGCCGCCGCGCAGGTGCCGAAGGTGAGCGACCACCGCGGCTACACCGAGGAGCTGACCGGCCGGACCATCGTGGTCTTCGGCGGCAGCTACGGCATCGGCCACGACCTCACCGAGCTGGCCCGCCGCTACGGCGCCCAGGTCTTCCCGTTCAGCCGCTCCACCACCGGCACCCACGTCGAGCGGGCCGAGGACGTCTCCGCCGCGCTGAAGACCGCCTTCGAGGCGACCGGCCGGATCGACCACGTGGTGGTCACCGCCGGGATCCTGGAGAAGGGCGCCCTGGCGGAGATGGACGAGGAGACGATGGACCGCCTCCTGCACGTCAACTTCGTCGGCCCGGTCACCATCGCCCGGCAGTCGCTGCCCTACCTGCAGCAGACCAAGGGCCAGCTGCTCCTCTACACCTCCAGCTCCTACACCCGGGGCCGGGCGCGCTACGCGCTCTACTCGGCCACCAAGGCCGCGCTGGTCAACCTGACCCAGGCGCTCGCCGACGAGTGGGCCGAGTTCGGCGTACGGGTCAACTGCGTCAACCCGGAGCGCACCGCCACCCCGATGCGCACGAAGGCGTTCGGTGAGGAGCCGGAGCACACGCTGCTCTCCGCCGAGGCGGTCGCCCAGGCCTCCCTGGACGTGCTGATCTCCGAGCTGACCGGCCAGGTCATCGACGTCCGCCGGGCCCCCGGCGAGCCGGTCGCCGCGGTGCCCGCCCAGCCGGGCGCGCACCAGTCGTCGACACTGCCCACCGGCATCGACGCCTGAGCCGCGGGACGGGACGAGCCGGATGCGTGGTGACCTGGTCCGCAAGCTGCTCGCCCGGGTGCTGACCACCGGGCTGGCGGTGCTGGCCTTCCTCGTCGTGGCGCTCACCGGGGCGACCGGCTGGGGCCTGACGGTCGCGGTCGCCGCGCTCGCCGCCGCCGCCTGGGAGCGCCGGGTCCGGCCGACCGCCGACGGCCTCGCCGAGTCGGTGCTGGTCGCCGCCGGCATCCTGGTCGGCTACGCCCGCCGGCTCGACGCCGGCTTCGACCCGGCGCTGGCGGCGACCGCGCTGGTCCTGCTCGGCCTGGTGCTGCTGGTCGGGCCGCTGCGCGACGCCGGCGCGCTGGAGATCCGGGCGGCGAACCTGCCGGTCCGGTCCTGGACGCCGCTGATCGCCGCCCGGCTCGGCGACGCGCTGCTGGTGCTGCTCGCCCTCGTGGCGCTCGCCGCCGGCCTGGCCCTGCCCGCCTGGGTGGCCCTGGTGGCCGCGCTGCTGGTCGGGGCGGGCTGCGGCGCGGTCGGCCTCGACCTGGCCCGGCGCCGGTTCCGGCCGCCGGCCGGCGGCGGCCCGGTGGGTCGGGCGCTGCGCCGGCACCAGCCCGAGTTCCTGCTCTACTTCTCCGCCCCGCCCGGCTCCGAGTACCAGGTCACCATGTGGCTGCCCTACCTGGAGCGGATCGGCCGGCCGTTCCTGGTGCTGCTGCGCGAGCCCGAGTTCCTGCCGGCCGTGGCCGCGGCCACCAGCGCGCCGGTGGTCTTCTGCCCCACGCTCAAGACCATGGACGAGGCGCTGGTGCCGAGCCTGCGCGCGGCCTTCTACGTCAACCACGGCGCGAAGAACAGCCACTGCATCCGCTTCTCGCAGCTCACCCACGTGCAGCTGCACCACGGCGACAGCGACAAGGCGCCCAGCGCCAACCCGGTCTCGGCGATCTTCGACAAGATCTTCGTGGCCGGGCCCGCGGCCGTCGAACGGTACGCCCGGGCCGGCGTGGAGATCCCCGCCGAGAAGTTCGTCGTGGTCGGCCGCCCCCAGGTGGAGGCCATCGAGGTACGCCGGGAGCCGGTCACCGGCCTCAGCCACCCGACCGTGCTCTACACCCCCACCTGGACCGGGCACCACGCCGACGCCGACTACTGCTCGCTGCCGGTGGCCGAGACGCTGATCCGCCGGCTGCTCGACCGGGGCGCGACGGTGATCCTGCGGGCCCACCCGTACACCACCCAGAACCCGGCCTCGGCGCGGCAGCTGGGCCGCCTCACCGAGCTGCTCGCCGCCGACCGGGCCAGGACCGGGCGAGCCCACCTGTGGGGCGCGGCGGCCGGCCGCGAGCTGACCCTGACCGAGTGCGTCAACCGGGCCGACGCGCTGGTGTCGGACGTCTCCGGCGTGATCTCGGACTGGCTCTACTCGGGCAAGCCCTACGCGGTCACCGACATGGGCGTCGACGGGGAGCACTTCGTCGAGCGGTTCCCGCTGGCCGGCTCCGGCTACGTGCTGCGCCGGGACATGTCCAACGTGGACGACGTGCTGACCGGGTTGCTGGACACCGACCCGAAGGCCGCGGCGCGCTGGGCCACCCGGGCCCGCTACCTGGGCGACTTCCCGCCCGAGTCGTACGCCGAGGTGTTCCTCGACGCCGCCCGCCGGCAGCTCGCGCCGGCCGGGAGCGCACCCGCCCCGCGGCGGGGCTCGCCGCTCCCCTCCCCCGCCGCCTGACCCGCCGGTCAGAGGTACGCGTCGAGCAGGGCGAGCACCGCCGCCGGGTCCTCGACGTGCGCGTTGTGGCCCAGGCCGGGCAGGGTGGCGACCGGGACGCCCAGTTCCTTGAGCTGCGCGTCGGTCACCATCGGGTCCTGCTCGCCACGGGCCAGCAGCACGGGGACGTCGACGGCGGCGAGCAGCGCCGGCAGCCGAGGTTCCCCCACCGCGAAGGCGGCCGGGTCCATGGCCAGCCGCCACCGGCCGTCCTCGCGGCGCAGCCCCGCCTCCACCACGGGGTGGTCGGGGGCGAACAGCCCGGCCAGCCCGGAGACCCGCAGGTAGCGGCGGGCCGCCTCGTCCCGGGTGGCGAACCAGGTCACCGGGCGGGCGGCCAGCTCGCGGGCCTTCTCCAAATCGGTCGGGGACCAGACGGCCTTGATGCCGAGCCCGACCACCGCGTCGACGGGCAGGCGGCGGGACCGCGCGGCCAGCGCCAGCGCCACCACCCCGCCGAGCGAGTGGCCGAGCAGCACGAGCCGGTCGCGGGGGCCCAGCCGCTCGGCCACCGGGCCCAGTCCCTCGACCACCCGCCGGGCCAGGGCGTCGAAGGAGTATTCCGGCAGCGGGGGCGACCAGCCGTGCCCGGCCAGGTCCGGGGCGAGCCAGCGCCCCGCCCAGTGGCGCTCCAGCAGCGGCGCCCAGGGCAGCCACACCTCACCGGTGGCGCCCATGCCGTGCAGCAACAGCAGATGGCGGGTACCCGTCGCGTCGCCCATAGGGCGCAGTGTGCCACCGGACGGACACGACGCGCGAGAGCAGCCGGCACGACGACGTCGGGCACCGGCTCGGTGGAGCCGGTGCCCGACGGGAAGAGGTGCGATCAGGCGGAGTAGCCGCGCGTGGCCGCCCAGTTCGCCAGGTCGATGGTGCTGACCCAGTACGCGGGCAGCGCCGGGTTCGCCGAGTCGGCGATCCGGACGGTCCGGCCGCCGTTCTTGTAGCCGACCACCGCGATGTAGTGGCCGCCCGGGAAGGAGTGCCAGCCACCGTCGGTGTCGGTGGCGTCGCCGGCCACGTTGACCACCACGCCCCGGCCGTCGGTGATCGCCTTGACCACGTCCGCCTGGAGCTGGTCCATCTCGGCCGGGCTCGCCGAGCCGCCGAACATGTGGGTCCGGTACGGGTTGCCCTTGACCATCTGGTTCAGGCCCCGGGTGGTGTCCTCGGCCGAGTTGGTGCCGCTCTCGGTGGTGCCGAGCGGGCCGGCCATCGCTTCCTGGGTGGTCTCGACGCCGCTCGCGCTGAGCGCGTTCCGGACCGCGGCCGGGCCGCAGTTCCAGTACTGGTTCTGCGCCTCGTAGTCGTAGTCGAGGACCTTGGTCGACGGCGGCTTCGGCTTCGCCTTCCGGGTGGTGTCCGGGTCGGTGGTGGCCTTGGCCGCGGCCTTCGCGGCCGACGGCGACGCGCTCGGCGAGACGGACGGCGCCGGGAGGGCGGCCCGGGCCTCGCCCCGGCTGGCGACCTCACCGAGCCGCGAGCCCAGCTCGGCGACCGCGGCGGTGTTCTCCTGGTGGACCGGGTCCTCGTCGGTCGCGGTGAGGGCGGTGCCGGCGCCGCCGGCCAGCACGAGCGCCGCGGCCGAGCCGGCGATGATCTGGTACGGGCGCTCGGTCACGAGACGCCGCAGCTGACGCTTCAGGTGATGCTTCACGGGTTCCTCCACGGGAGCGTGCGCGGCACACCGGCCCGACGCGCGGAGGAACTCACGCGCGCTGGCGGGGCGGGTCGCCGCGGAAGGGGAGCGCCCGGGGGGCCGGGCGGTTGGGGCGGTAGCCGGGTCCGCTCGCCGTCAGGCGAGCGCCGGCACCACGATGCCGTGGAGGCGGGGGGACGAGCGGGGGGTGGTGAGCACGAGGAATGGCACTCCTTCCGTGGCCGCCGCCCGGGTTAGCTGACGGATTCGGGCGGGAAGTACGCCCTACCACGGGCCGTGGGCCCGCGGATTCACCCCGGTGTTGCTGTGGGTCCCCGGTTCGTGAGAACACGATTAGGCGGGTCGGCGCGGCGTCGCCACTTGCGATCGGAAACCGCTCCGGACGCGCCGACACTACCGGTGGGTATGCAGCCTGCCAAGTGCTCCCACCTGCGCAAACCTCGTGCAGGACTACGGATATCGGAACAGTTGGTCACTCACTTCGCTCAATGGGACGAGCAGTTACGGCGGCGCCGCGCGGCGGAAAGCGGACATCCGGTGGCGACCGAGCCGGAATTGCGGCGATCGATCGCCCCCCGTGCCCCCGATGACCGTTTCCGGAAGGCCGGTGACCGGACTCACCAAATTCGGATAACGATTCGGCCGACCCGGTTTGGTCTGGGGGGTCAGGCCGGGCGGGGTGCCGCCGTGGCGCGAGCTGCCGCTGACGGCACGGCGGAGGGCGCCGGGACCGGGGTCCGCGCCGCGGTGGCCCGGTCGGCGGGAGTGGGCCGGAGGGCCCCGGTGGCGGCGTACGCCTCCGCGGACAGGGTTCGCGCCGCCTCGGCGGCCAGCTCGGCGTCCCGCCAGGCTCGCCGCTCCCGCTCGGCGGCCGCCGCCCACACCGCCCGGCGGCTCTCGCGTACCGCCCGGGCCAGGACGATCTCCTGCTCGGCCGGGTGCCGGCGCGGGTCCCACCCGTTGCGGTGGGCCAGCACGTCGGCGAGCTGCCGGGCGCTCAGGTCACCGCGCCAGTGCGCCGTCATCGCGGCGTGGTGCAGCCAGCGCTCCCGGGCCGCGTACTCGGCCGGTGTCCGCGGGGTCTGCGGCGCGGGCAGGGCGGCGGCCGTGGCGAAGCGGCGGGCGGCGCCCTCCGCCTCGTCGTACGCCCGCCAGGCCCGTTCGGCCTCGTCCTGGGCGGTGAGCCACTGCTCCCGGCGCCGCCGGGCGGTCTGCCCGGCACCGGCGGCGGCCACCGCCACCTCGTCGGCGTAGCGGCGCAGGTCGGCCCGGCGGGCGGCCTCCTGGGCGGCCGGGTCGGGGACCGGATCGGAGGCGCCCTCCCGCTCCGGGCGGGCGACCAGCACGGCGAGCAGGCCCAGGGCGAGCAGGAGCAGGGCCGACCAGATCGCGGCGGCCTCGGGGACCTCGGTCAGGAAGTGGTAGAGAACGGTCTGCGGCATGGTCGGCGCCTCACGGGAGAGAACGTGGTGGAGAGGTGTCCGCACGGTCCGCGGAAGGCGGCGGGCGCAGCGGCAGCGGGTGCCGCCGGCCGCCTGCGGGGCGGGTGCGGGGGTGAGGTTCGGTGCGTGCGGCGGGCACGGGCCGACGGCCCGCGGGCGGGGTCAGCGGACGGGCGGGGCCCGGGACCCGACGGTGGCCGGAACCAGCCCGGTCAGGACGAGCGCGAAGCCCTGCCCGGCACCGGCGATGGCGGCAACGCCGCCCGTGAACTCCGGTCCGGCAGTGGTAGCGGTGGTTCCGCTGGTGCGGTCCTGCTCCGTCGCCGCGCCGGCGATGGTCCGGTCGACCGCGGCCCTCAGGTGCTGCCCGGCCGCGGCCCCGGCCTGTGGGGGCGGGCCCTCGACGGAGGCCACCACGGTGGGCGCCACCGGCGCGGTCGCGGCCCCGCCGAGCGGCAGCGTCGCCGCGCCGAACGAGCAGGCGACGAGCACGGCCAGGGTGGCCAGCGTCCGGGCGGTCCAGCGCGCCACCCACCACACGGGACAGGTGAGCGCGATCGGCAGCACGGGTACAAACTACCGCCGATGACGCCACATCGCACCGCCGGCGGGCGTGTCGCGCCGCCGCACCGGAGATGAGGCACCGGCCAGGGTGGACAGGAGGCGGACGGACCGGGGCGGGCCGCGCCGAGGGGAGCGCGCCCGGCTCAGCCCGGGTCGCGCCGCCCGGCGTACTCGACGGGCCGTGTCGGGGTGTCGGGGGCCGCGCGCGGGGCGGGGATCCGCGGCGCCGGCGCGCGACGGGCCCGGCGTGGCGGGCCGAGGCGGCGCATCATGGGCATCTCCACCCAGCGGTGCAGGGCCGCCGCGAGCAGGAGGTTGAGCAGCAGGAAGGCGAGCACCACGAGCGGGCCCCACCAGCCGCCCAGGCCGGTGCCCCAGTCGCCGGTGAGTCGCAGCACGGTCCTCATGACCAGCACGTGGACCAGGTAGAAGGCGAAGGAGACCTCGCCGAGCCACACCATCGTGCGGGACCGCCACGGCGTGGGCCGGCCCCGCACGTCGGCGTCCGCCGCCGCGGTGATGACCAGCAGGTAGGCGGCCGCGAGCAGGGCCGCCCAGTACTCGGCGCGGATCCACAGCGCGGCGACCACCCAGGTGGCGACGAAGAGCAGGCTGGCCACGGTCAGGTTCGGCCCGCGCCAGCGGCCCCGGCGCAGCAGCTCGGCGGCCGCCACACCCAGCCAGAACTCGAAGGAGCGGGTGACCGGGAAGATCTGGGTGAACCACCAGCGGTTCTCCTCGGGCACCAGGAGCTGCGCGGGCCAGAGGGCCAGGATGAGCAGCGGCACGGCGACCACGACCGCCCACAGCGCGCCGGTGCGGGCCCGGCGCAGCCACGGCAGCACCAGCGGCAGGCAGAGATAGAAGGCCAGCTCACAGGAGAGCGACCAGCTCACGTTGTTGACGCTGTAGAAGTAGCCGTCGAGGGGGATCCAGGCCTGCAGCAGGAAGAGGTTGCCGACCGCGGCCCACGGGGCGACCGGGTCGGCGAACCAGAACGCGACGGCCAGCGCCACCGCGAAGGTCACCAGGTGGTTCGGGTAGATCTTGGCGAGCCGGCGGCGCAGGAAGGTCCGCCGGAGCTCGCCGTCCCGGTACGACCAGACCAGCACGAATCCACTGAGGATGAAGAAGAACTCCACCCCGGAGAGACCGAGGCTGAACGCCTTGCCCACCAGGACCTTCAGGTCGGGCTGGGCGATGATCCCCATGGTGCCGACGTGGAAGGCGAAGACCAGCAGGGCGGCGACCCACCGCAGCCCGGTCAACGACGGCAGGCGGGTGGCGCGGGTGGCGGCCGGGGCACTCGTCACGCCGGGCACCCTACCCGGCGCCCGAGGTCGCGACCCCGACCGCTGCCACCAACCCTCGTACGCCTGTTCGAGTGCGAGGTAGGATCGGCGGCGTGTCCGACGTCGCGTACCAGCCCTCGATGCTCGACTTCGCCGCGCAGGGTCCCACCCTGGGCCCGCTCGCCGGCCGGGTGCGCCGGCACGAGCTGAGCCGGGGCGCCTGGGTCGACCACCTGCCCGGCTGGGTGGCCGGCTCCGACGCGGTGCTCGACACGCTGCTGCACGAGGTGCCGTGGCGGGCCGAACGCCGCACCATGTACGACGCCGAGGTCGACGTCCCCCGCCTGCTCTGCTGGTACGCCGCCGGCCGGCAACTGCCCCACCCGGTGCTCACCACTGCGCGCGACACGCTCACCCGGCACTACGCGGCCGAGCTGGGCGAGCCCTTCGTGACGGCCGGGATGTGCCTCTACCGGGACGGCCGGGACAGCGTGGCCTGGCACGGCGACACCCTGGGCCGCTCCGCGCACACCGACACCCTGGTGGCCATCGTCTCGTTCGGCTCGCCCCGGCCGCTGCTGCTGCGCCCCCGGGGCGGCAGGGGGACCAGCCTGCGTTTCCCGCTCGGCCACGGCGACCTGGTGGTGATGGGCGGGTCCTGCCAGCGCACCTGGGAGCACGCCGTCCCGAAGACCGCCCGGCCGGTCGGCCCCCGGGTCAGCGTCCAGTTCCGCCCCGCCGGGGTGGCCTGACGCCGAGCCGGGCCCGAGCACGGGCCGGCGCCGTGCTAGAAACAACTCTCAGGGTCGATCACGCCCCCGTCACCTGACGACGCGAAGGGCTGCCATGACCCCGTCCCCCACCTCCCGCTGGTCCCCCTGGACCCTGCACGGCGACGGCCGCTCCGTCACACCCGGCGACGTGGTCCACCCCGGCGAGCGGCTGTCCTGGCCGCGCACGGTCGGGGTCGGCGTGCAGCACGTGGTCGCCATGTTCGGCGCCACCTTCACGGTGCCGCTGATCACCGGCTTCCCGCCGGCCACCACGCTCTTCTTCTCCGGGCTGGGCACGCTGCTGTTCCTGCTGATCACCGGCAACCGGCTGCCCTCGTACCTGGGGTCGTCGTTCGCCTTCATCGCCCCGGTGCTGGCCGCGAAGACCGACGGCGGCATCGGCGCGGCGCTCGGCGGCATCGTGGTGGCCGGCGTCGCGCTGGCGCTGGTCGGCGTGGTGGTGCAACTGGCCGGGGCGCGCTGGATCAACGCCCTCATGCCGCCGGTGGTGACCGGCGCCATCGTGGCCCTGATCGGGCTCAACCTCGCCCCGGTGGCCTGGGACGGCGGCGGCAGCGGCACCGGCGTCAAGGCCCAGCCGCTGATCGCGGTGATCACCTTGGCCGCGATCCTGGTCACCACGGTGCTCTTCCGCGGCTTCCTGGCCCGGCTGTCCATCCTGCTCGGCGTCGTGGTCGGCTGGGTGCTGGCGGCGCTGCTCGGCCGGCTCGACCCGGCGGCGGTCACCACGCTGAAGGAGGCCGCCTGGGTGGGCCTGCCGCAGTTCCACGCCCCGAGCTTCGGCCTGCGCGCCGTGGTGCTGGTCATCCCCGTGATCCTGGTGCTGATCGCGGAGAACGCCGGGCACGTCAAGGCGGTCGCCGCGATGACCGGGCGGAACCTGGACCGGGACATGGGGCGCGCGTTCCTCGGCGACGGCATCGCCACCGTGCTGGCCGGCTCCGGCGGCGGCTCCGGCACCACCACGTACGCGGAGAACATCGGCGTGATGGCGGCGACCCGGGTGTATTCGACGGCGGCGTACTGGGTGGCCGGGTTCGCGGCGGTGCTGCTCGGGCTCTGCCCGAAGTTCGGCGCGCTGATCCTCACCGTGCCGGCCGGTGTGCTGGGCGGCGCCACCACGGCCCTGTACGGCCTGATCGCCGTGCTGGGCGCCCGCATCTGGATCGAGAACCGGGTGGACTTCCACGACCCGGTCAACCTCATGACCGCCGCGGTCGCCGTGATCGTCGGCGCCGCCAACTACACCCTGACCGCCGGCGACCTCTCCTTCAACGGCATCGCCCTGGGCACCGCCGCCGCCCTGGTGATCTACCACGGCATGCGCCTGATCGCCCGCCTGCGCGGCACGACCCCCACCTCCGGCCGAGGTCCGGAACCCGAACTCTGACCGCCCCGTCGATCAAGAGGTTTGCGTCTCCAGATCGCTCCTGGCTGACGCAAACCTCTTGATCAACACGGGCTGGGGGTCAGTCGCGGTCGATCTGGTGGCCGATCACCGTGGGGCCGAGCATCACCGCGAAGCCCGAGCCGTCGCGGCGCGGGTCGGCCGGGGGCAGCTCGACCGGGTCGCCGGTGGCGGTGGCGCCGACCGGTCGCGGGCCGATCCAGGCCACGGCCAGGTCCAGCTCGCCCTTGAGCAACCGCTGGGCGCGCACGCCGCCGGTCGCCCGGCCCTTCGCGGGGTACGCCTTGAACGGTGTCACCTTGACCGTCGCGCCGGTCGAGGTGACCACCATCGGCTCCCCGTGGCCCGGGTCGTCGGTGCGGATCGCGCCGAAGAACACCACCCGCGCCCCGGCCGGCAGGTTGATGCCGGCCATGCCGCCGCCCTTGATGCCCTGCGGCCGGACCACGGACGCCGCGAAGCGCAGCAGCGACGCCTCCGAGGAGACGAACGCCAGCGTCTCCGCCCCGTCGGTGAGCCAGGTCGCCCCGACCACCTCGTCGCCGTCGCGCAGCGAGATCACCTCGAACTCGTCCGAGCGGACCGGCCACTCGGGGGCGCAGACCTTCACCACACCCTGCCGGGTGCCGAGCGCCAGCCCGGGCGACCCCTCGGCGGACGGGCCGAGCGGGGCCAGCCCCACGACCGTCTCGCCCTGCTCCAGCGGCACCAGCTCGGCGGCGGACATGCCGCCGCGCAGCGACACCGTGCCGGACTGCTCGGGCAGCACCGGCAACGGCAGCACGTCGATCTTGAAGGCGCGCCCGGCGCTGGTCACCAGGAGCACCCGGCCGCGGGCGGTGGAGTGCACCACGGCGCGGACGGCGTCGTGCTTGACCCGGCCGCTGCGCCGGCGCGCCTCGGCGGCCTCCTCCGACTCGGCCGCCGTGCGGGCGACCAGCCCGGTGGCGGAGAGGATGACCTGGCAGGGGTCGTCGGCAACCTCCAGCGGGCCCGCCGGCACGGAGGCCGCCAGCACCTCCTTGAGGTCGCCGTCGACCAGCGTCGTGCGGCGGTCGGCGCCGAACTGCTTGACCACGGCGGCCAGCTCGTCGGAGACCAGCTTCCGCAGCACCTTCGGGTCGTCGAGGATCTTCGACAGCTCGGCGATCTCGCCGCGCAGCTTCTCCTGCTCGGCCTCCAGCTCCAGCCGGTCGTACTTCGTGAGCCGGCGCAGCGGGGTGTCCAGGATGTAGGTGGCCTGGATCTCGGAGAGCTTGAACTTCTGCATGAGGCCGTCCTTGGCGGCCTGGGCGTCCTCGCTGGCCCGGATCAGCCGGACCACCTTGTCGATGTCGAGCAGGGCGATCAGCAGGCCGTCGACCAGGTGCAGACGCTCCTCGCGCTTGCGCTTGCGGTACGCGCTGCGCCGGGTGACCACCTCGTAGCGGTGGGCGAGGAAGACCTCCAGCAGCTCCTTGAGCCCCAGGGTCTGCGGCTGGCCGTCGACCAGGACCAGGTTGTTCACGCCGAACGACTGCTCCAGCGGGGTGAGCCGCCAGAGGTCGGCCAGCAGCGCCTGCGGGTTGACCCCGACCTTGCACTCGATGACCAGCCGGGTGCCGTTCTCCCGGTCGGTGAGGTCCTTGACGTCGGCGATGCCGGTCAGCCGCTTGGTCTTGTTGACCTCGTTGGTGATGGCGGCGATGACCTTCTCCGAGCCCACCCCGTAGGGCAGCTCGGTGACCGTGATGGCCTGCCGGCCGCGGCTGCCCTCCAGCGGGCCGGTCTGCACCCGGGCCCGCATCCGCACCACACCGCGCCCGGTCTCGTACGCCCGGCGCACCTCGTCGAGCCCGAGGAGCAGCCCGCCGGTGGGCAGGTCGGGGCCGGGGACGAACTCCATGAGCTTGTCGAGCGTGGCGTCCGGGTGGTTGATCAGCCAGCGGGCGGCGTGGACCACCTCGGCCAGGTTGTGCGGGATCATGTTGGTGGCCATCCCGACCGCGATCCCGGACGCGCCGTTGACCAGCAGGTTGGGGAAGGCCGCCGGCAGCACGGTGGGCTGGGTGAGCGAGCCGTCGTAGTTGGGCTCGACGTCGACGGTGTCCTCGCCCAGCTCGCCGACGAGCAGCATGGCCTCGCGGGACATCCGTGCCTCGGTGTACCTCGCCGCCGCCGGTCCGTCATCCGGACTTCCGAAGTTCCCATGCCCGTCAATGAGCGGCGCATTGAGGGAGAAGTCCTGAGCCAGCCGCACCATCGCGTCATAGATGGCGGTATCGCCGTGCGGATGGTACTTGCCCATGCAGTTGTGGACGACGTAGCCCTCGGCGACGAATGCGTGCTCGTCCGACCCGACCTGAATGTCGTACGTGGTGGCGGCATCGACGGCCTCCACCGAGACAACACGAAGGAACGAATGACCCGACAGCCCTTCGAGCCGGCTGGCAAGCGGCGAGCCGATTCGGTGGAGCTTGCGAACCCAGCCGTCCCGCTCGGCGCGCCAGAGAGGGAATGATCGCTCCGAAAGCGGCACGCCGTTGCGGTCCCTGCCGTAACGGACCTTGCTTCCAGCCCCCGACAGCGAAGCTCGGAAGGGCTTGCCGTTCTCATCCAAGAACCAGCCGCCGCCCTGGTGAGCCGCCGCGAATTCCTCGATCACCGGCCGGATCGGCAGTCGATCGTTACCCTGCTTGCCCCCGTACTCATACCCCTGCTCCACCACCCGCCGCAGGCCGTCGTTCTTGTAGCCGACCCGCACCCAGGGCAGAAGCATCTCGGCGAGTAGGGCAGCGTCCCGTCCGGTGACGGACAGACCGAGGAGTGGTTGGTTACCCTTTCGGCCGCTGGTCCAGTGGTGCCCGTGGACGCCCAGATCAGCGAGCATGGAGTAGATCTGTCTCACCAGCGTGACGCTGGTGCTGACGAGGACGATCTCGCGAGAACGCTTGCGGACGTAGCCATCGCCGTCGAAGAACCCGGCAAGGAAGGGCGCCCACGCAGAGCGATCTTCGAGAACGTCACCCGGGACGTGCTTCGCGTGGCTGAGGGGCGTGCCGGCCTCAAGTAGACCCTGGTGCCGAGCGAAAGTAACGATGTGCTGGTCGCGGTGCCGAGGGTTGGTTGCTTCACGCTTACCACGGCTGGCGTTGAGCCCGTTCGCGATCGCCCAGCCGTGGGCGATGTCGAGCGGCTCGACATCGCACATGTGCAACCGCACTCGCCCGTCGGCCTCACGAGACCGATCGACGGCAAAACCCTCTGCCACCACGAGTCCGCGGACGTAGTCGTAGACGTCACCGCCGGGAACGGAAGCCGACCTGCGACCGCCGCCGTAGGCGAGGGTGAGGCACCCGGCGAGGTCCCGCGCTTCGATCCAACGGACCGAAAGATCCTCGTCCACCACACGGAACCGCTGTCCCGGAGTGACGGTCATGGTGTGGCCGTTACTCCACGTGACCCGGACCAGCTCCGACTGCGGATTCCGGTACACCGCGCGCACCGGAACGGCCGTCCCGTCGGCGTCCAGCACGGAGTCGCCGATCTCGACATCCTCGATCGGCCTCAGACCCCGAGGCGTCGACACGAGCGTTCCGGCGACGAAGCAGTCGCCCACGATCCGGGCCGACTTCACGTGACCCCGGTCCGGGCGGTGGCCCTGCTCGGACATCGACCAGAGGATGCGCCGGTGCACCGGCTTCAGCCCGTCCCGGGCGTCGGGCAGGGCCCGCGAGTGGATGACCGAGAAGGCGTACTCCAGGTAGGAGTCCGACACCTCGGTGACCAGCGGGTTGTCGAAGACCCGGGCGCCGGCCTGGTCGAACGCGGACAGGTCCGCCTTGGCGCGGTCGTCCTTACGGCGTGCCATGGTGCAGCTTCCTTCCGAAACGAACGCAGTGGTCAGGCGTCGATGGCGTCGCGGTCGACCCGGTCCGCCGAGTCGATGAGCCAGTTGCGGCGGGGCTCGACCTTCTCCCCCATGAGCAGTTCGAGGATCCGCTCGGCGGCCTCGACGTCGTCGAGGGTGATGCGGCGGACCGCCCGCGTGGCCGGGTTCATGGTCGTCTCCCACAGCTCGTCGGCGTCCATCTCGCCGAGGCCCTTGAACCGCGGGATGGGTGTGACGATCTGTTTGCCGGCCTTCTCCAGCTTGCGGACCGTCGCCTCCATCTCCGCCTGCGTGTAGGTGTAGACGGTCTGCGGGTTGCGCCCCTTCGTGGTGATCTTGTGCAGGGGCGGCATGGCCGCGTAGAGCCGGCCCGCCTCGATGAGCGGCCGCATGTAGCGAGCGAAGAGCGTGATGAGCAGGGTCCGGATGTGCGCGCCGTCCACGTCCGCGTCGGCCATGATGAGCACCCGGCCGTAGCGCAGCGCGGAGAGGTCGAAGGTGCGCCCCGACCCGGCGCCGAGCACCTGCACGATCGCCGCGCACTCGGCGTTGTCCAGCACCTGCTGGAGGTTCGCCTTCTGCACGTTGAGGATCTTGCCGCGGATGGGCAGCAGGGCCTGGTATTCCGAGGAGCGAGCCATCCGGCTCGTCCCCAGTGCGCTGTCGCCCTCGACGATGAACAGCTCGCTGCGGTCCACCCCGGTCGCCCGGCAGTCGACCAGCTTGGGCGGCATCGACGCGCCCTCCAGGGCGGTCTTGCGCCGGGCGGCGTCCTTCTGCTGCTTCTGGGTCAACCGGACCCGGGCCGCGTCGACGATCTTCTGCAGCACCGTGCGGGCCTCGGCCTTGGTCCTCCGGTCCTCCAGCCAGGCCTTGAGGTGCGCCTCGACCAGACCCTGGAGCACCTTGGTGATGCCCGCGGTGGACAGCTCGTCCTTGGTCTGCGAGGTGAACTGCGGCTCGGGGATCCGCACGTGCACCACCGCGGTCATGCCCTCCAGGACGTCGTCCAGGGTCGGCGCGTCCTCCTTGGGCTTGAGCAGGCCGCGGGTGTTGCGGGCGGCCTCGGCCAGGGTGCGCGCCAGGGCCCGCTCGAAGCCCTTGCGGTGGGTGCCGCCGTGGGCGTTGCGGATGGTGTTGGTGAAGCACTCGACGGTGCGCTCGTAGCCGGTGCCCCAGCGGAACGCCACCTCGATCTCGGCCCGGCGCTGCACGTTGGACTGCATGACGCCGTTGGCGTCGGCGGCGTTCTCCCGGTAGGTGCCCTCGCCGGTGACCAGCAGGGTGCCGGAGACCGGGCGGTCGCCGGCCGGCGCGAGGTATTCCACCATGTCGGTGAGGCCGTTGGGGAAGTGGAAGCTCTCCTCGACGGCCTTCTCGCCGGTCTCGTCGCGCAGCCGGTAGGCCACGCCGGGGACGAGGAAGGCGGTGTTGCGCAGCTTGAGCCGGACCGCCTCGGTGTCGAGGGCCGCGCCGGTCTCGAAGTAGCGCGGGTCGTGCCACCAGCGGATGGAGGTGCCGGTGCGCTGGCCGCGCTTCATGGCGCCGACGATCTGCAGGCCGGGGCCGGGCGTGAACGGCGCCTCCGGGCCGTCGCCGTCGAAGATCCCGGGTACGCCGTGCCGGAACGACATCGAGTGGACCTTGCCGCCGCGGCGGACCGTCACGTCGAACCGCCGGGAGAGCGCGTTCACCGCCGAGGCGCCCACACCGTGCAGGCCGCCGGAGGTCTTGTAGCCGGACCCGCCGAACTTGCCACCCGCGTGCAGCCGCGTGAGCACCAGCTCGACGCCGGAGATGCCCGACTTGGCGTGCACGTCGGTCGGGATGCCGCGGCCGTCGTCGTCGACCCGCACCGAGCCATCGGCGTGCAGGATCACGTCGACCTTGGTCGCGTGACCCGCGACACCCTCGTCGGTGGAATTGTCGAGGATCTCGTTGACGAGGTGACCCACGCCACGGCTGTCGGTCGAGCCGATGTACATGCCGGGGCGCTTCCGGACGGCGTCGAGGCCCTCCAGGTGCGTCAGGTCGTCGGCCCCGTACAGGGTCTCAGGCTGTGCGGTCAACTGGTCGTACTCCCAGGTCTCGGCGGTGTGGTGCCGTTCACCGTGCGATCCCCCACGTCGATCGCCAGGCGCGGCGCGCCGGAGCGAGCCTAGCCCGGCACTCCGACAGACCCGTGGCACCCGGTGCGGTGCGGCGTCGGATAGCGCGCGACCGGAGGCGACGAGGCGTCCGTGAACGACAACGACGTGCGCGGCCGGTGTCTTCCCGGCCCCGAGCCCGGGGACGGCCGCCGGGGCGACCATCCATTGACGTACGTCACACGGACGTGATCTCATCGCCTCCTTGAAGAATCTTTCACATTTCGATGTGTGAGGGGGTCGGGCCATGTCCCTGTTCCGTCATGGCGCGCTCGCGTTGGCGCTCGCCGTCGCCTCGGTGGCGCTGCCGGCCGCCGTGGCCCCCGCCGGGCCCGCCGGGGCCGCCCTGCCCACCGCCGCCGTGGCGCTGGGCGACAGCTTCATCAGCGGCGAGGGCGCCGGGGCGTACGCGCCGGTGGTCGACGTCAACGGGGCGGCCCAGGGCTTCCCCGGCTGGTCGGCGCCGAACAGCAACGCCTACTTCTGCCACCGCTCGCCCAACGCCTCGCTGTTCCAGGCCGACCTGCCGGGCATCGCCGCCCGGTTCAACCTGGCCTGCTCCGGCGGGCAGCCCTACGACATCGCCGCCGCCTCCGCGAGCCGCACCAAGGGCCGGCAGGTCGCCGCCCAACTCGACCAGCTCCGGACCGTGGCGCGCACCCACGACATCGACCTCGTGCTGGTGGGCCTCGGCTCGAACAACAGCTCGTTCACCTTCGGCAGCGTGGCGGAGAAGTGCGCCAACCGGTTCATCGCCGACGCCTGGACCGGCTGGTGGGAGTTCTGGGCGTACCTCGGCGGGCCGGTCGAGCAGAAGCCCTGCACGGACGCCGACCTGGGCACCGCCGCCCAGTTCGCCGCCGCGACCGCGGAGACCACCGCGGCGGCCCGGCAGCTCCTCACCACCCTCGACCAGATCGACGCCGACGGCCAGCACCGGGTGGTGTTCCAGGACTACACCAACCCGCTCCCCGCCGAGCTGGCCTCCGGCTACTGGAGCGAGGACGACCGGGACGACACCCGGGACAAGTTCCGCGCCCTCGGCGCCGAGCGGTACGCGGCCGGCTGCCCCATCCACCGCGGCAGCCTGGCCCCGGGCCAGCGCTTCTCGCAGGGCCTCGGCACCCTGGTGGGCTCGGTCCGGACCACCCTGGCCGCCGAGTTCCCGCAGGACGACCTCGTCTACCTCAACGTGCAGCGCGCCTTCGACGGCGCCCGGCTCTGCGAGTCGGCGGGCAGCCCCGGCAACGCCCTGGCCACCCCGATCCGGCTGATGGACGGCCCGACCGGCGTCTTCGTGACCAGCCTCTCCGGCTACGACAAGCTCGACATCCAGCGGATCGCGAACGCCTGCGGCACCTACTTCCAGACCTGCCAGGAGTCCTGGCACCCGAGCGCCGCCGGCCACCGGGTGCTCGGCCGCTGCCTGACCGGCGCCGCCGCGACGGGCTCCCGGGCGGTCTCCTGCGTCCGCGCCCCGGACGGCACGATCACGGTGAGCTGACCCACGACCGCGAGGCGTCCCCGCTCGGGGCGCCTCGCGCGGGTCAGGAACGGACGGCCGTGCCGAGCACGTGCGGCGACGCCGGTCCCGGCATTCCGCTCGGCGGGAAGCGGAACCGGTCCAGCTCGACCACCGTGAACCCGGCGGCGCGGATCGCCGCCACGGTGTCCCGGGCCGTGTGGCAGCCGGCGCAGCACAGTGGCCAGAGCGTGGCGTCGGCCAGGCGCTGGGCCCGGCGCAGCCCGGGGGTCTCCGCGACGACGTGCTCGTAGAAGCGGAGCTGCCCGCCCGGGCGGAGCACCCGGCGCGCCTCGCGCAGCGCCACCGCCTGGTCCGGCACCGAGCAGAGCACGAGCGACAGGACCACCGCGTCGGCGCTCGCGTCCGCGACCGGCAGCGCCTCGGCCAGGCCGGCCGCCACGGTCACCGGCACGCGGGCGTCGGGCGCGGCGGCCCGGACGAGGGCGCGCAACCGCGGCTCGGGCTCCACGGCGAGCACCCCGGTCACGGTCGGCGGATAGTGCGGGAGGTTCCGCCCGTTGCCGGCGCCCACCTCGACCACCCGGCCGCGCAGCCCGGTGACCAGGCGACGGCGGTGGGCGGCGGCACCGGCCCGGTCCATGGCGACGCTGGCGCGGGCGAAGACCCGGGCGAAGATCGGATGTGAGACCGCCATCAGGGGCGAACTGCCGGGGCGCCAAGGCTGAGCAGCAGCGGACCGGCCGCGCCGTCGACCAGGTCGCCGAGGCGTACCCCGTCGAGCACGGCGAGGAAGGCGGCCTGGGCGCGGCGCAGTTCGCCGCGCAGCCGGCAGCCGGCGACCAGCGGGCACGCCGGCTGCTCGCAGTTGACCACCTCGTCGTCGCCCTCGAAGGCCCGCACCACGTGGCCGACGGTCAGCTCCCCGGCGGGCTCGGCGAAGGCCACCCCGCCGGACCGGCCCCGGATGGTCACCAGCACGCCGAGCCGCTGCAGGCGCTGCACCACCTTGGCCACGTGGCTGCGCGGCAACGCCAGCTGGGTGGCGAGCTCGTCCACGGTGGTCCGGGCCGGAGACGCGGCGGTCAGCATGGCGATCCGCAGGGCCATGTCGGTCGACCGGTTGAGCTTCACGCCTCGACCCTAGCCAGCGCGCGCCCGCCGCGACACGGGCCGACCAGCCCGTTCGCGACGGTGATCCTGGCCACGCCGGTCCCGGGACCTTCGACCCTGAAGAGGCATCTTCCGAGCACCAGCAGGGTGCCGGCCATCTCCCGGATCATCGTCTTGACGTACAGCACCGTGCCGGCCAGGTACGCGCCGACCGCCGCCGCCACCCCGACCAGCTCGGCCGGCGGGACCTCGGCGACGGTGGCCACCACGAACACCATGAGCAGGCTCTGCGCCACCGACGCGAGGTCGTTGAGCAGGGCCCGTTCGCGGCGACACCCGGCCGGGGGCGGGACGACCGGAGGCGGGGCCGGCGGCGGGCCGGCCGGAGGCAGGTTCGACGGCAGGCCCGGCACCGGGGGCGCGCAGCGGCCGGACGGTGCTCATCCGCGGGCGACCGTGAGCAGCACCACCGGGTCCTCGTCGGCGTGCAGCGCGTGGCGGGCGTCCGGAATCACCAGCAGGTCAAACACCTCCGGGTCGGATGGTGCGGGCACGGGGCGCCGGAGCCGGAGGCAACTGCGCCGCTGTGCCCACCTTCGCCGCTTACCGCCCCGCCGACCAGGGGCTTTGGTCCCGAATCGGGAGGTCCACACCGGAGATTCGACTTCTCCGAGAAGTCGATGATCTACAGGTTAGGTCCTGATCGCCAGGGTAGGGACCACTCATGCGCGTCCTGGGAATAAACGCGATCTTCCACGACCCCGCGGCCGCCCTGGTGGTCGACGGCCGGATGGTGGCCGCCGCCGAGGAGGAGCGGTTCAGCCGGCGCAAGCACGGCAAGCGCCCGGTCCCGTTCTCGGCCTGGGAGCTGCGCGAGCTGTCCGCCGCGTGGTGCCTGGCCAGCGCGGGGATCGACGTGGACAGCCTCGACGCGGTCGCGTACTCGTTCGACCCCGGCCTCTGCCGCGACGCGGCCGAGCTGGGCCTCAGCGACCCGTGGGACTGGCTGCGGGTCGACTACGCCCGGCGGGCCCCGCAGTTCCTCGCCGCCGCCCTGCCCGGCCTCGACCCGGACCGGGTGCGGTTCGTGCCGCACCACGTCGCGCACGCCGCCTCCGCCGGCCTGGCCGCCCCGGCGGCCGGCGACGACACCGCGGTGCTGGTGCTCGACGGGCGTGGCGAGGTGGCCAGCCACCTGGCCGGTGTCTACCGCGACGGCCAGCTGTCGTCGCTGCACTCCCAGCAGCTCCCCCACTCGCTCGGCCTGCTCTACGAGGACCTCACCCGGCACCTGGGCTTCCTGCACTCCAGCGACGAGTACAAGGTCATGGCGCTGGCCTCCTACGGCCGGCCGAAGCACCTGGGCCTGCTCCGCGACCTGGTCCGGGTCACCGACGACGGCGGCTTCCAGGTCGAGCGGATCGACTGGGCCGGCATGGCCAAGGCGGTCGCCGCCGGAGGCGAGCTGACCGAGGAGCACGCCGACCTGGCCTCCAGCGTCCAGGCACGGCTGGAGGAGGTCATTCGCGGCCGAGGGGCCGTACCGGGACGTCTGGGTGCAGCCCGCGGCCGGCGACGCCGGCACGGCCCTCGGCGCGGCGCTGCACGTGGCCGGCAAGCTGGGCGACCCGTCCACCCCCATGGTGGGTGCGGACCTGGGCCGGGGCTGGTCCGACGACGAGCTGGAGGCGGAGCTGCGGCGGGCCGCGCTGCCGTACAGCCGGCCGGCGTCGATCGCCGCCGAGGCCGCCCGGGTGCTCGCCGACAACGGCATCGTGGCCTGGCACCAGGGGCGCAGCGAGTACGGCCCGCGGGCGCTCGGCCACCGGTCGCTGCCGGCCCACCCCGGCGACCCGGACACCACCCGGCGGATGAACGACGTCAAGGGCCGGGAGCAGTTCCGGCCGATCGCCCCGATGGTCCGCGCGGAACGCTTCGCGGACCTGTTCGACGGCGTCTACCCCAGCCCGTACATGCTCTTCGTGCACCGGGTGAGGGCGGAGTGGCGGGACCGCATCCCGGCGGTCACCCACGTCGACGGGACCGCCCGGGTGCAGACCGTGCACCCGGAGACCGAGCCGCTGGTGGCCGAGCTGCTGGCCGAGTTCGAGCGGCGCACCGGCCTGCCCGTCGTGGTGAACACCTCGCTGAACACCGCCGGACGGCCCATGGTGGACACCCCCCGCGAGGCCATGGAGCTGTTCGGCTCCGCCCCGGTGGACCTGCTCGCCCTCGGCCCGTTCGCGGTGCACCGCCGCGCGCTGGGCGGTGCCCGGTGATCAGCGTCGTCGTGCCCACCCTGGGCCGGCCGAGCCTGGCCGTCCTGCTGGACGCCCTCGCCGGCCAGCTCGACGAGCTGTCGAGGCCATGACCATCGCATGCCGGTGGTCGCGCTGGCCACCACCGAGGCCGTGGACGCCGTGCCACCCGACGCGGGGGTGCTCTCCACCCGCGTCGACACGCTCGTCGAGGCGGCCCGCTGGCTGGCCGAGGACCGCGACGCCGCGTACCGGCTGGGGGCGCGGGCACGCGAGGTGACGAAGGAACGCTTCGGGCTCGACCGGTTCCTCGCCGACTGGGACCGGATCATGGAGGAGGAGACATGCGCATCGCGATGATTTCGGAGCACGCCAGCCCCCTCGCCGCCTTGGGCGAGGAGGACGCCGGCGGTCAGAACACCCACCTGGCCGAACTCGCGGCCGCGCTCGTCGGCGAGGGGCACGACGTCCGCGTCTACACCCGTCGGGACTCCGCCGCCCTGCCCGAGGTCGTGTCCACCTCGGACGGCTACCAGGTGTGCCACGTGCCGGCCGGCCCAGCGCAGCGCGTGCCGAAGGACGAGCTGCTGCCGTACATGGGCGAGTTCGGCAGCTGGCTCGCGGACTCGTGGCGGCGCGGCGGCTGGCACCCGGACGTGGCGCACGCGCACTTCTGGATGAGCGGCCTGGCCACCGTGCACGCCGGCCGGCGGACCGGGGTGCCGACGGTGCTCACGTACCACGCGCTCGGCACGGTCAAGCGCCGGCACCAGGGCGCGCGGGACACCAGTCCACCAGGGCGGATCGGCTACGAGCGGGCACTCGGCCGGGCCGTGGACCGGGTCGTCGTGCAGTGCGAGGACGAGGTCGCCGAGCTGGTGCGGATGGGCGTGCCCCGGTCCCGGATGGCACTGGTCCCGTCCGGCGTCAACCAGGCCGTGTTCCGCCCGGACGGCCCGGTCGCCCCCCGCGACCCCGCCCGCCCCCGCATCCTCACCGTCGGCCGGATGGTGGAGCGGAAGGGCTTCCTGGACGTGGTGCGGGCGCTGCCCGCGGTGCCGGACGCCGAGTGCGTGGTGGTCGGCGGCCCGCAGGCCGACCTGCTCCCCGCCGACGCGTTCGCCCGGAGGCTGTCCGCGCTGGCCGAGTCGTGCGGTGTGGCCGACCGGGTGAAGCTGGTCGGCGCGGTGCCGCGCGAGGAGATGCCGACCTGGTACCGCTCGGCGGACGTGCTGGTCGCGGCCCCGTGGTACCAGCCGTTCGGGCTCACCCCCCTGGAGGGGATGGCCTGCGGCGTGCCGGTGATCGGCACCAACGTGGGCGGCATCGCGGACAGCGTCGTGGACGGGCTCACCGGCGACCTCGTGCCGCCGCGCGACCCCCGCGCGCTCGGCACCGCGCTGCGTCGGCTCCTCACCGACCGGGTCCGCCGGTTCGCGTACGCCACGGCCGCGCTGGACCGGGTCCGCAGCCGGTACTCCTGGAAGCGCTGCGCCGAACAGCTCGGTGCGGTCTACGCCGCGCTGGCCACGGTGTCCCGGCCGGCGTCGGCGGTGGCCTGATGACCCGCCACGACACCCTCGACGCCCACCTCTCCGGGCTGGCCGCGGCGCTGCTGCCGTACCGGCGGGAGGCCGAGCGGCTGGCGGGCTGGGGCATCGAGCTGGCCTGGACACTGGCCCGGGGCGGGCGGCTGCTGGTGGCCGGCAACGGCGGCAGCGCCGCCGAGGCCCAACACCTCAGGCGGCGGGCCGACCCCTTGCTACCCGCCGGTAGCCTTCGGCCGTAGGCTGAGCCGGTGAGCGGGGAGTACACGCAGGAGTTCGTGGACGTCGACGGGGCGCGGATCGGCGTCCAGGTCTACCCGGAGCCGGACGGGCCGCCCGGCGCGCCCGTCGTGGTGATCTGGCCCGCCATGGGCGTCCGCGCCCGCTACTACCGGCCGTTCGCCGCCGCGCTGCGCGACGCCGGCCTGGCCGTCGTCGTGGCCGACCTGCGCGGCACCGGCGAGAGCACGCCGGCCCCCGCCCGCACCTGCCGGTACGGCTACGCCGAGCTGGCCACCGACGTCGGCGCGGTGCTCGACGCGCTCAAGCCCCGGCTGGACGGCCGGACCCGGCTGCTGCTCGGGCACTCGCTGGGCGGGCAGGTCGCGGTGCTGCACCAGGCGCTGCACGACGCCGACCGGGTGGACGCGCTGGCCCTGGTGGCGGTGGGCGTCCCGTGGTGGCGCGGGTACCCGGGGCCGCGCGGCTGGGGTGTGCTCCCGTACACCCAGGGCATCGCGGCGGTCGCCCGGCTGCTCGGCGTCTGGCCCGGCTGGGGGTTCGGCGGCCGGCAGGCGCGCGGGGTGATCCGGGACTGGGCGTACACCGCGCGGACCGGGCGCTTCCCGGCGCTGGACGGGGTCGACGCCGAGGCGGCCGTCCGGCGGGTCCGCACCCCGGTGCTCGCGGTCAGCGTCGACGACGACCAGTACACGCCGCACGAGACGATGGACCACCTCTGCGGCAAGCTCACCGCCGCCCCGGTGACGCGGCACCGCTACACCGTCGCCGAGGCGGGCGCCCCGCTGGACCACTTCACCTGGGTGCGCGCCGCCGCCCCGCTGGCCGCCCGGATCGCCGCGTTCGCCACCGCGCTGCCCCGCTGACCCGGCCGGGCCGCCGTGCCCGGAAAACGGGTGCGTAGCCGCGCGAAAGGTGGGTAAGCCGCACCGCCCGAACACGGCGGAGGGGGATCAGATGTCCGAACGGCACACCGCGTTGCGCTCGATGCACGACCTGGGCCTGGCGGCCTGGTTCGGCGGCTCACTGATGGGGGCGCTCGGCGTCAACGGCGCGGCGGCGAAGATCGACGACTCGACCCAACGGCTGCCGGTCGCCTCGGCCGGCTGGGCGCGCTGGACCCCGGTCAACGCGGCCGCGATCGGCGCGCACCTGGCCGGCGCGGTCGGCGAGCTGGTAACCGAGAGCCCACGGGTGGCCAGCCAGTCCGGAGTGGCCAAGATGAGCACCGTGAAGACCGCGCTGACCGTGGGCGCGCTGGCGGTGACCGGTTACAGCCGGCTGCTCGGCATGCGGCTGCAGAAGGCGGGCGGGCCGCCCGTCGAGGGGGCCACCGAGCCGAACTACCAGACGCCGGCGAACGTCGCCTCCTCGCAGCGGCAGATGAAGCTGCTCCAGTGGGCCATCCCGGCGATGACCGGCGCGCTGGTGGTGGTCTCGGCGTACATGGGTGAGCAGCAGAAGCCGGGACAGGTGTTCCGGGGCCTGCTCAACCGGGCCGGCGGGCTGGCGAGCGCCCCGATGGCGATCGGCAAGATGGCCGGAATGGGCGCGACCAAGCGACCGATGGCCATGGCCGGCAGGTGATCCGCGGATGACCGACGCCCGGGGCGGTCGCCCCGGGCGTCGACCATCCGGTCAGGAACCGGTGCCGTCCTCTTCCCCCGGCCGGCCCAGCGCCGACGGCTCGTTCTCCGGCACGGGCGGCTCGGCCACCGGGCGCCCGGTGTCGTCCACCAGGCCCGGGGCCATGCTGCCGCCGTGTGCCTCCTCGGCCTCCCGGGTCGCCCGGGGATCCCGGCCGTCCCGCGCCAGGCCGCCGGGCTCGTCCCGTCGCTCGTCCACGCGTCCCCCTCGCTGTCGGTCCTCCGAGCGCCGGTACCCGGGGCGTGCCGGCGGAAACCTCAGGCGGGGGTGGTGGCGGGCGCGACGCCGAGCAGCCCGGCCAGCCGGGCGGCGTCCCGCTGGGCCTGGTCGCCGCAGCAGTTGTTCAGCAGGACGTGCAGCTCGGCGCACTGGTCGCCGAGGTCGCGCAGCAGCACGGACCAGCGCCGCAGTTCCTCGTCGCCGTAGGCGTAGCGGAACTTCTCCTGCTTGTCGCCGCTCTCCCAGGCCGTGCTGTGCCCGTGGAACCGGACCACGGCCAGGTCGGCGGTGGCCACGAGGATCGGCGGCACCGAGGAGACGTGCCCCTGGGGCATGTCCACGCAGACGTAGCCCAGGCCGTGCTCCCGCAGGAAGGTCACGGTGTCGACCACGGCGTCCTCGGTGAACCAGGAGGAGTGTCGCAGCTCGACGGTCACCGGCCAGGGCCGGCATCGCCGGGCCGCGGACAGGATCCGCTGCCGGGCCGCGTCGCCGCGGGCCAGCCAGGGTGGGAACTGCAGCAGCACGGCGCCGAGCCGATCGGCCGCCGCGAGCGGCGCCAGCGCCGCGTGGAACCGGTCCCAGAGCGCGTCGTACGCCCCGGCGGACAGGTCCCGCCAGCGGATCCGGCTCGGGCCACCGGCCGGGCGCAGGTCCCGGGGCAGCGCGTCGACCGGGGTGTGGTGGCCGGTGAAGAGGCGGAACGCCTTGACGTCGAAGGTGAAGCCCGGCGGGGTGGCGGCCGCCCAGCCCGCGGTGATCTCCGGCGCCGGGATCGCGTAGTACGACGTGTCCACCTCGACCAGACCGAACCGTTCGGCGTACCAGCCGAGCCGGCCGGCCGGGGTGTTGACCGCACGGGGATACCAGCCGGAGCGGACCAGCATCTGGTCGGCCCAGGAGGACGTACCCACCTTGATGACCCCCATGTGATTCAGTGCATCGCGATCCGGACGAAACGGCAACTCGGGACGTGCGGTGTGGAGCAGGAAAGTGTCGGTGTCGGGTCGTACGGTGTCCCCCGTCCTCAAGCGAAAGGCGGGCGGCATGAGCGTCTCCGACCAGGTCCTCACCGGCGAGCGGGCCGAATTGCTCACCACTCTCCAGCGACACCGCGGCCTCCTCCGGCAGACCGTGGCTGGTCTCGACGACGAGCAGGCCGCCCAGCGCAGCACGGCAAGCGAGCTCTGCCTCGGCGGCCTGGTCAAGCACGTGACCCTCTGCGAGCACCGGTGGATGCGGTTCGCGGTGGGCGGCGCCGAGGCGATGCAGAGCGAGCCGGTCGACTGGACCGGCCAGTTCCGGATGACCGAGGGCGAGACGCTCGCCGGGCTGCTCGCCGAGTTCGACCGGGTGGCTGCCGAGACCGACGACCTGCTCGCCACGCTCGACCTCGACGCCGCGCACCTGCTGCCGAGCGCGCCCTGGTTCGAGCCGGGCGCGAGCTGGTCGGTGCGCCGGGTGCTGCTGCACCTCATCGCCGAGACCGCGCAGCACGCCGGGCACGCCGACATCATCCGGGAGTCGATCGACGGGGCGAAGACCATGGGTTGACCGGCGCTCGGTGACCGACATCACCCGCCCTCACGGTGCGGGCGGCGGGTTCCGGTGTGACGCCATGACCGGTGGCGGCGCTGAGGGACACGAGATGAACGGACACCGCATGGACCAGGAGACCGCCGAGCGTCTGCTCGTCGGCACCGTCGCCGAGGCACAGGACGGTCCGCGGGTGCTCGTCCGGTTCCTCGCCGCCGTCCGCGCCGCTCCCCGCCCGCATGAACTCGTCGGCGAGGGGGCGGCCGTCCAGGCGTTCCGCGTGGCGCGGGCCGGCGGCGCGGTCCCCGTGGCGGTGTCCCGTCCCCCGCGACGGCTCCACGCCGGGCTGCTCGGCGCCAAGCTCGCCCTGGCCGCCCTGCTCGCGACCGCCACCGGCGGTGTGGCCCTGGCCGCCGTCACCGGCAACCTGCCCGGCCCGACCCGCGGCGGTGGCGGCGCCGGCCTGACGCCGTCCCCCGGCGCCGGCACCGGCGGGCCGGCCACGCCGGCTGCCGACCCGAGCCGTCCGAGCACACCTGCCCCCACCCCGACCCCGCCCCCCGGTCCGACCGACCGGTCGGCCAGCCCGTCCGCGCTGGCCGGGCTCTGCACCGCCTACCGGGCGAAGAACGGCGCGGACCGGGGGCGCGCCCTGGAGGCGCCGCCCTTCGCCGCCCTGGTCGCGGCCGCCGGCGGACCGGACCGGGTCCCCGGTTACTGCGACGGGCTGCTGCACGGCAAGGACGAGGCGAGCGGCGGCAACCCGACACCGCCCGCGCCGAGCGCCGACCCGACGCAACCCCCCGGCACCGGACCGACCACCCGCCTCACCGGTCGGCCCGAGCCCACCTCCAGCACCTCGAGGGCCGGTCTCGCGCCGACCACCCGGCCGGGCAAGCCGCCCGCGCGGACACCCGCGTCGGTCCGCCCCTCCCGGCGCTGACCCCTCGCCCCGCCGGCGGCGCTCGTCCGGTGATCGCCACCGGACCGGCTGGTAGCGTGCGCCGGTGACTCCGCGGCGTCGCCGACTGGCGATCCCCTTCCGCCTGGCCGTCGTGGTCGGCGTGGTGGCCGGCATCGTGCTCACCGCGCTCGGCCCGGCCACGGTGACCGGCCTGCTGCCGTACTTCACCATCCAGAGCAACGTTGCGGTCGGCGTCTTCGCCGGCTACGCCGCCTGGCGGGCCTGGCAGGGCCGCCCGGAGCCGCCGAGCGTGCTCAAGGGCGCCGTGACCCTCTACATCGCCATCACCGGCACCGTCTACCACCTGGTGCTGGCCAACCCGGCCAGCCCGTTCGCGATGGTTCAGCCGCACCGCGGGCCGGGCGAGTGGTGGGGCAACCAGTTCCTGCACACCGTGGTGCCGCTGCTGGCCGTCGCCGACTGGGCGCTGTTCGACCGGCGTGGCCGGCTGCGCCCCCGGTACGCCGCGTGGTGGCTGGCGTTCCCGGTCGGGTACCTCGGTTTCGCCCTGGTGCGGGGCCTGGTCGTGCACCGCTACCCGTACCCGTTCCTCGACGTCGGCCAGCTCGGCTACGGCGGTGTGGGGCTCAGCGCGCTCTTCTTCGCCGTCGCGTTCTGGCTGCTCGGCCTCCTCCTCGTCGGCGTCGACCGGGGGCTGGCCGGGCGGGTCCGCGGCGTGCCGGCCGAGCCGGCCCCGGCGCCGGCCGTCGCACCGGAGGAGAGCGCGGCCGGACCCCGCTGACCGGCGGCGTCGGAGCGGTCGTCGGTCACCCGCCGCCGAGCCGCTGGCCGATCGCGCCGCCGACCCGGACCCGCCGTGCGGTGGTGCGGTCGCGGCCGTAGGCGTCGGCCCGCCCCCAGCGCCCCGGCACGTCCAGCAGCTCGATCCGGCCGTAGCCGTCGGGGACGTACGGGTTCACCAGCAGGTTCTCCCCGCACGGGCGCAGCCCCAGCATGGTGCGGAGCAGCATCAGCAGGCCGCCGGAGGCCCACGACTGCGGCCGGCCGGCCGCCGGCAGCTGGACCGGGTACGTGGTGACCTCGCGCGGGTAGCCGGCGATCGCCTCCGGCACTGAGCCGCCGAGCGTCTCCACCGCGGCGAACATGCCGGCCGCGACCTGGGCCGCCTCGGCGTCGTACCCGTAGCGGCGCAGGCCCGCCGCGACGAGCGCGTTGTCCGACGGCCAGACCGCGCCGAGGTGCGACCCGACCGGGTTGTACGGCCGCTGCCCCGTGGCGTAGGTGCGCACCCCCCAGCCGGAGAACAGTTCGGGGCCGCACAGGTGCGCGGCCAGCGCGTCGGCCCGCTCCGGCTCGACGATGCCGCTCCAGAGCAGGTGCCCGAGATTGGAGGTGAGCGCGTCGACCGGCTCCCCGTCCGGGGTCAGGGCCAGCGCGTAGTAGCCCCGGTGCGGCAGCCAGAAGTCCCGGTTGAACCGCTCGCGCAGCCGTGCGGCCTCGGCCTCCAGCCGGTCGGCGTAACCAGGGTCGCCCCAGAACTCCCGGGCCAGCCGGGCGCCGCGGATCTTCGCGTCGTAGGCGTACCCCTGCAGCTCGCAGGTCGCCCGCGGGTACGGCGGCGGGACGGCGTCCCGGTCGACGATGGCCTCCGGCGAGTTGCGCCAGGTCTGGTTGGCCACCCCGTTGACCGTGTTGCGCGGCTGGTAGCGGATGTAGCCGTCGCCGCACGCGTCGCCGTACTCGTCGAGCCAGTCCAGCGCCATCCGGGCCGGGTGACGCAGTTCCCGGACCAGGTCGGCGTCGCCGGACCAGCGCTCGTACTCGTCGAGCAGGATCACGAACAGCGGCGTGGTGTCCGCCGCGCCGTAGTACGCCCCGGTGGGCTGCTCGTCGAAGGCGGCCGACTCGCCGTACCGCAGCTCGGCCAGGATCTTCCCGGGCTCCTCGTCGTGGTGGTCGTCGAGCTGCCCGCCCTGGAGCAGGGCGAGTAGGCGCAACGTCGCCGGGGTGAGCTCCGGGGTGAACGGCAGCGTCTCCAGGCAGGTGACGAGGGCGTCCCGGCCGTAGACCGCCATGGCCCAGGGCAGCCCACCCACCGGCACCCGATCGGTGGACGACAGCGGCTGGTACCGCAACGAGGCCAGGTCGGTCAGCGCCTGTTCGTACGCCGTCGTCAGCGCCTCCCGCTCGGCGACGAGCTGCGGCGCGTGGTCGAACCAGCGGGCCAGGTCCTCGCGCATGTCCTGGCGGATGTGCCGGCGGTGGGCCTCGAGGCTGGACCGCAGGTCCCGCCCCCCGGCGCCGTGAATGATCATGCCGATGTGCAGGTCGGTGTGCCAGGCGCCGTTCGGGGCGACCCGGATCCGGAAGGTCATGCCCCGCTGGTCGACCTCCACGGGCGCGGTGCTGGAGACGACGGTCTCCCGGCCGAACCGGTCCCGCTCGTAGCAGATCCTCAGCTGCCGGTGGTCCGCGTCGGCGACGACCATCGGCCGGCGCGGCCCGGGCCGGAGGATCTCGGCGGTGTCGGCGAAGTCGCTGCCGATCTCCATCCGCACGGTGAACTCGGCGGGCTCGGCGGAATGGTTGAGCACGGTGAGCCGCTCGTTGAAGCTGTCGTCGATGGACCGGTGCCGGAGCACCGAGACGTCGGCGTCCACGTAGTGGCTGGCGGCGCCCGGAACCAGCACGAACCGGGTCTCGAAGTAGGCCAGCTCGTCCCGGGACAGCGCGTTCAGCCGTTCCCCGTCGACGGTGAGCACCCAGCGGGACAGGAAGCGGGTGTCGAACGAGAACAGCCCGATCGGGGCGTACGGCTCGATCTCCATGTCGCCCTGCGCGTCGCTGAGCGCGAAGGTGTTGCCGGCGAGGACGGCCACCAGTTCCTTCATCGCGTCCCCACCCGGGGGCAGCCCATCTCGCGGGGGTGCCGGGCGCCGGGCGGGCCCGGGAAGAGCCGGCGCAGCGACGGCAGCAGCCGCAGGTTGCCCTGCACGGTGAAGTCGTTGCGCAGCAGCTCCGCAATCATGTGCAGCCGCCCGGCGGCGACCCGGTCGAACACCTCCCGGTCGGCGCGGACCACCAGGTCGGCCTCCTCCGCCAGGCGGGCCACCCGGACCTCCTGGTGGTCGATCGTCAGATACCAGTGTTCGGTCCGCGCCCCCTCGCGCAGGTCCAGCCGGATCGTGCCGCCGGTGGTCTCCGGCAGTTCGGGGTGCCGGCCGGCGACCTGCCGGGCCAGGTACTCCTCCGCCACCGAGGCGCTCATGGGTCCCTCCCCGTGTCATCGTTCACGGCCGGTCGCCGGGCAGCTCCACCCCGCTCCGGCAGGATCCCCACCGGTCGGGTGAGCTCAACTCACCCCGTCGGGGTGAGTTGGGCCGGTGCGCCGGGGCGGAAGTCGGGTACTGCGGAGGAAATGGGGATGACCGGGGACGCCACGACCGACCGGGTGCTCGCCGCGCTGCTCGCCATGCAGCGCCAGTCCTGGGAGCAGGGGGTGACCGGGCACGCCCTGCTCGGGCTCGGCGAGCTGGCCCTGCTGGTCGCCGACACGGCGGTGACCCGGCAGCACCGCCGACGGCACCCTGTTCCACCTGCTCGCGCTGCGCCGCGCCCGCGCGGCCGTCAGCCCCGCTGGATGAGCCCGCGCACGTAGGCGGCCTGGCCGACGTGCTGGAGGTCGTCGTCCAGCACGCTCACCAGCCGCACCCCGAGCGTGACGGGCGGGTCCCAGTTCTCGTCGACCACCCGGTCCAGGTCGGCCGGGCGCAGCCCGCGCAGGTACGCCCGGGTCCGGTCCACCACCGCCCGGTGGTAGTCGAGCAGCACCCCGCCGTCCGCCGGCCGCACCCGGGCGATCTGCTCGGGGCCGTGCCCGTAGCCGGTGTCGTCCGGGTCGGCGGCCAGCCCGCAGCGCCCCGCCCAGTCGCCGCCGACCCAGAGCTGCTCCTCCCCCATCACGTCGCTGACGTGGTGGTCCTGGATGCGGGTGAGGTGCCAGACCAGCCAGCCCACCGGGTTCGCCCCGGCGGCCGGGGCCTGCCGCAACTGTTCCGGGCTCAGCCCGTCCAGCGCCCCCGCCACCAGGTCGGGCAGCCGGCCGTACGCCTCGGTCAGCAGGTCGTTCACGTCCACAGGTTCCACGCTCCTCCGCCGTCGGTGCCACGGGGGGCAGTACCGCCCAGGCCGGGCGGCAAACCTCGCCCCCTTAGGGTTGATCGTGTGGTCGCGGCGCTGGAGCTGTATCTCGACACCGACGCCACCCGGCGGATCCGGGTGCTCTGGGACGCGTTGGAGGCCGAGGGCGTGCAGAGCATGAGGTCGCTGCTGGAGCAGCGGCACCGGCCGCACGTCTCGCTGGCGGTCGCGCCGCGTCTCGACCCGCACCGGGTCGCCGAGGCGCTCGCCGGGATGGTGGTGGCCGCCCCGCTGCGGCTGGAGTTCCAGCACGCCGGGCAGTTCGTCGGGCGGGTCCTCTGGCTCGGGCCGGCCCCCACGCCGGAGCTGCTGGCCCACCACGGCGCCGTGCACGAGCGGCTGACCCGCGCCGGCATCGGCCTGGTGGAGCACTACCAGCCGGGCCGCTGGGTGCCCCACTGCACGCTGTCCATGCGGGTGCCGAACGCGCTGATGGCCGCGGCGGTGCGCCGCTGCCTGGAGGTGCTCCCGGTGACCGCCACGGTGGTCGGCGCCGCCGTCACCGACCACGCCCGGGGCATCTCCCACCCGCTCGACTGACTCCCACCCCTCGCGCCTGGTCAGCGCGGCCCGAAGTCGACCAGGAAGGTCGGGTAGTCGGGCTGCGGGCAGGGGTCGCCGCGGTGGCCGAGCCGCTCGTAGAAGGGCGCCGCCCGCTCCCGGTGGGCCTGCCACTCCAGGTGGCGGGCCCGCCCGGCCGCCCACTCCGACACCGCCGTCAGCAGCGCGCGGCCCACGCCGCTCCGCCGCCGATCCGGGCGTACGTACAGGTCGTGCAGGCGGACCGTGCGGTGCGCGTCGCCGGAGCGCAGGTGCGGCCCGTGGTCCTGGGCGGCGGCGTACCCGCTCAGCCCGTCGTCGTCGACGGCGCCGAGCAGCGCCCAGCGCGGGTCGGCGAGCAGCAGGAGGAACCGCTCCCGGTGGACCTCGGCGGGCTCGTCGCCGGCGCCCATGTCGCGCAGCATCGGCCACAGCCGCGGCCAGTCCGACCCGGTCAGCTCCCGTACGGTGATCTTCACTCGTCCAGGATGCGGCCGGGACCGGGTTTTGCGCCATCTGCCGCCGCTGATGGCGATGCCGCCAGACCGACGCAAGCTGGTAAAAGAGCAGGTCAAGGCCGTCCTGGCCACCCGAGGACGTGCGGCCGGAGCGCCACGAGCACGCCTTCGGAGGCATCCCATGGCCGCACCCGTCATCCGTTCCGTCACCGCCGATCCGACCGTCCTGCTGCCCGGTCAGTCCACCACCGTCCGCGTCGATGCCTACCATCCCGACTCGCGGCTGCTGACCCTCTCCGGCCGGGTCAGCGACCCGACGGGCGCCGCCTGGGACAGCCCGGTGCGGGTGGATCTCAGCGTGCCGCTGACCATCCAGCTCGGCAGCACCTCGCCCGGAGTGACGGTCACGCCGAACCCCACCGACCCCACCCGCTTCACCGTCACCGTGCTGGCCGGGCGCGGCACGGTGACGCTGACCGCCACGGCGCGGGACGCCGCCGGCCGGACCGGCACGGCCGCCACGACCCTGACCGTGCCGCTGCTGGTCGGGATGAGCACCGAGAAGGGGGCGCGGACCCAGCGGGCGGTGGCCGAGTACCCCGGCATCCGCTACATGCGCGACTTCGGCACGGACGGCGGCGACGCGGACGCCCTGCCGGAGCTGCCGCCGCTGAACGCCGGCAAGTTCGTCGACGCCCCGTCGGCCGTCATGCACGTGTCGTGGAAGGACGACGTCGAGCAGTTGACCGGGTGGCTGGACGGGCTGAGCCGGCCGATCTACCTGACCTGGTACCACGAGCCGATGGGCGATGTGGCGCCGGCGACGTACCGGACCACCGCCACCCGGGTCGCGCAGATCGTCGCCGCCCACCGGAACCGGCGCTGGGTCCTCGGGCACGGCCCGATCGTCACCCGCTACTGGCTGGACGAGGGGCGCGGCAGCCCCACCGACTGGGGCTACCCGGGCATGACCCACTACGGCGTGGACTGCTACTCCCGCGACACCGCGACGTACTGGCCGGTGGCGCGGATGTTCGGGGTGGCGTTCGGCAAGGTGCGCGCCGCGTACCCGGGGATCCGGCTGCTGGTGCCCGAGTACGGGCTGAGCCGGACCACGGCCGACACCACCGGCGCGGGCCGGGCGCAGGCCATGCGGGACCACGTGACCTGGCTGCGGCAGCAGAACGACGTGGACGCGGTCGCCTACTGGAACAACTGGGCCGAGTACCAGCTGGGCGACCCCCCACTGGAGTCGACCGCCTGGCGGAACCTCCAGCTCGCCTGACTGTGAGGCTGGTGGGGTCGGTTCAGCAGTGATGAGCTGATAGCTGGCAGCGGTAGGCGTGACCCTTCGTCTGACTGGCCTTGTGCCTTTG
>NZ_JBEXGL010000009.1:0-134216 GCF_040607315.1 Micromonospora sp. NPDC005305
CGCGCTGGAAATCGTCATCGAAGGAAGATCCATCCTCGCCCCGGGAGGGCTACTTGCTCTGAACCACTGGTCTCACCCAACCCTGACACCCAGGGGGTTGGCGGACATGTGCTCGGTACCAGCTGTACCGGACAGGCCAGCTTGTGCCAATCACGCTTCTGCCGAATGGAGTCGACGCGTTCAAGCCCGTACCTGCGGCAGTACCCAGGTCCACTCAACCGGCGAACGCACGCCGCCCGCGGACGTCAGCAACATCACGAGAGGGATCGGATGGATTACCGGCTGCGGACAGCGCAGGTGCTACGGAGCCGAGTCCACCGGTAAGCCACCCGGATCGCTCAGGCGCGCGAGACGAGGTCAGCGACGCATGGGTGCTTGCCGTCGCCGATGACGCGAAACGCCGCGGCGGTGAACGGCTGCACCTGTGGGTGACGAGCCAGGAGGAGCCGTGGGCTGCTCCTTCTCCCAACCCGCTGCCAGGGGAGCCTCCTCACGCCGACGGACCGGTGGGGGTCGCCGTCGCGTGGTTCGAGCCAGTCAGCGCCGCGTGGACGGAAACCCTCACCGGCTCGCGGTGCGAGGCGCAGATGGAGGCGGCGATCTTGTTGGGCCTGCCGCGCTGGGCATCGGCGGCGCATCCGGAGAGGGTGACCACCTGGGGTGTGGGTCTGGGCGCTACCGGTCTCGCGTTGCGTGACCCGACCGGTCATGTATTCGCCTACGGCGTCGCCGAGATACCGTCCACTTGGACGGCCGCCGCAAGGGCGCGGGGCGCCGTCGCCGCCGTCTACGGAGTTGGTCCCCTGCAGCAGGCAATGCACCCGGAGCCGCTTCCGGCCCAACGGCTCACCGAGGCGCGACGCGACGGAACCGTCGCCGCCGCATGGGTGCCACTGCTCGAGTGACAGGCCGAGGCGGCGGCGTCGTATCGGTGCGTTGATCGGGATGACGGCGGCCGGGTCGTGCTTCGGTGAGTGCTGGGCGAGGCCCTGGCGTGGACGATGCTCCGTTGAAGTGGGCGGCGTATCCGTCGAGCACGACGCGGGCGTGACGTTCGTTGTAGATCAGGAGTCTGGGTGCACCCGTGCCGGACGCGCCGACCGGGGCGCGTCGCTGGCCCTGCGCCAGTCGCCGAACGATACGGCCGAACGCGGCCACGCCACGGGCAACGGCCGTCCGACCGCGACCAAGCCGTAGTAGGGCGTGACCAGGCCGTTGATGAAAGCGGCGTTCGACATGATTGCTCCTCATCGCCAGTCGTCCATACGATATGTATGCTTGCTGACCGAGACCTGCCCCTCCAACTCATGCCATCCCACCCATTCGCCGGGTGATGCTGGCCAGATCGGAGCGACATGGGCTGCTCACACGCTCAGGCCTGCCCCCTCTTCCCCCTGCTCAACGCAAGCTTGAGCGCCTGGCGTAACCACTACTGCGACAGCGCCCAGGGCTGGCGGACGTGCGCTCGGTATCAGCTGTCCCGCACAGGCCAGCCCGTACCCATCACGCTCCTGCCGAATGGAGCCGACGCGATATATCTGGGGCGCGTCCCCGCCGGTGTGGGGTCGGACACGGCACGCCCGACACCCCCGTCACGGCTCGATCCGGGGTCCTCGCAGCGGTTCGAGCCCGTGCCCGCCGGGGAGCTCAACCCGATACCGGCACCCGCTCAAGGGTTCAACCCCGGCTCGTCCGCACCGGGTCCGCACCCCTCCAGAACCCCATCCGCTCCACCGGCGCCTCGGCGGGTCCCGTGGTGGACCCGACTCGTACATTGGATTGCAGGTCCCGCATGACTGAATACTGGCCCTGGTGGGCGGGGGCTGCCGGGCTCGCTCTCATCACCATCAACTACGCCGTCACGACCGATCGATCCTTCGGGGTGTCCGGTGCGTGGGACCGCGTGCTGCACTGGCGCGCCGAACGCCGGGTCGAACGGGTGAACGAGCAGTTCGCTGACGAACGTGTCCTCGTCGAGGCTCTCGCCGCGGCCGCCGCCGACCAGTTCGGAGCCGGTTCGGCGGCACCTGCTGCGCATCCCGTCCCGCACGGCGACGCGCGGGCACCGCGACAGGACGGACGACCACCTGACTCGCCGATCTCCTCACTGGCGAGCCGGCTCCCGGCACCCATGGTCAGCCAGGTCGCCCTGCTCCTGTCAATCTTCGTCGGTGGGTGGATAGCGGCGGTTACCGCCGGCCGGTTCCAGCTCCGCCTCGACATGGGCGACGCCTTCGGCCAGATCGTGACCGACAAACCGATCGAAATGATTGGCGCGTTGTTCGTCGGCGGTGTACTCGTCGGCTTCGGTACCCGTCTCGCCGGAGGGTGCAGCAGCGGTCACGGGCTCAATGGCTGTGGCCGGCTACAGCCGGTCAGCATCGTCGCGACTGCCGTCTTCTTCGGCACCGGCGTCCTCGTGTCGTTCCTGCTGTGGAAGGTGATCTGATGCGTACCCGGGGCGGGATGGTCGTCGCCAACATCATCGCTGGGCTCGCTCTCGGCTTTACCGTCGCGAACATCGGGTTCGGTGACTACGCCGAACTGAACCGCATGTTCACCTTCCAGGATCTGCGCATGTTCCTGGCCTTCGCCGGCGGCGTAGCGATCATCGTCGTGGTATTCGCCGTATTGCGCGTCCGCCGCACCCCAGGTCGAATCCACGCCGGCGTGATCCCCGGCGCAATCTTGTTCGGCGCGGGCTGGGCGATCTCGGGTGGCTGCCCGGCGATCCCCATCGTCCAAGTCGCCAGCGGGTACCTCCCCGCTCTGGTCACGATCGCCGGCATAGTCGTCGGCATCCGGCTCTGCCGCTGGGCCAACACGAGGTACTTCCACCTCGACAGCGGATCCTGCGAGCGGTAGCCGAACGCGAGCGACTCGGACGGCACGTCTCCACAATGGTGAACCTCCCCGATTTCCAGACCTCGCTCACGGTCTGCTGATTTGGGTGTCTGAGGAGCTGTGACCTGGGGTGTTGTGTCGGGAGGCACCCACTAAACGGGTTGCTCTATCGTGTGGATCGTGGCGTACGTGCTCCGCCCAGAGTTCAACGCGCAAAGCCTCCCGCCGACGACGCGATGAGTGGAGGCAAGTACCGGGCCAAACCGTCGGCGGTCTTGAAGGCGCCATCACCAGTGACGCGGCGTCGATGGCGTAACGCATCCGCTTCTGTCGAGAAGGTGCGTCGTACCGCTCGCCGCTGTATCCGCCGATCTGCCGGGCCTGCTGGTCCTTCCGGTGCGGCTGGGTCACGCTGACATGTGGGCGTGAGCGGACGCCGGAGGAGACGGCCGTGGCGATCGCCACCGAGATCATCGCCCATGCCTAGGGAGGCTAGGGCCGTCCACTTACCGGCCGTGTGGTCCCGATCCACCAGCAGCTGCACCCGTCGGAACGATCCGCTCGTGGCGCAGCCTGATCCGGCCCGGCGAGACCTGTGCGGTCACCCGCTAGTGCCGTGACGACAAACGTTCGCCGGGTCGGTGGCTGGAGAGTTTTGTCGTACTGGTGGTGTTGGGTGTGGTTGTGCCTCGTCGTCGGGATTCTGCCGCGCCTCGGGTGGTGCATCGCACCGCGCGTGTGGGGTTGCGGGTGACGTCGGGGCAGCGGCGGCGGTGTTTCGGCCTGTTGCGTTCGGCTGGTGACGTGTGGGCGTGTGTGTTGGAGGTTAACGGGTGGCGGCGTCGCCGCCGTGACGCGCCGCTGGTGGGTTATCGGGAGTTGTGTCGGGAGTTGTCGGTGTCGGGGCCGGGCACGTTCGGGGAGTTGGATTCGACGGGTGCCCGGTCGGTGTTGCGCCGGTTCTCTGACGCGTGGTTCGCGGCGGCGAAACGCCGCAAGGCGGGTGACGTGTCGGTGGGGTTCCCGCGCCGGCGGCGGGGGTTGGTGCCGGTGCGCTGGTATCACGGCACGTTCACCCTCGACGGTGCTCGGGTGCGGATCCCGACGGCGAGAGGCACCGCGCCGTTGTGGGTGCGGCTGGCGCGCACTCTTCCCTATCCGGTCGAGCAGGTCCGGTCGGTCACGCTGTTGTGTGAGGGCGGCCGGCTGTTCCTCGATATCACTGCTGAAGTGCCGGTGGCGACGTATCGGGCCGGTGAGGGACCGGACCCGGCCAGGGTGGCCGGGGTGGACCTGGGGATCATCCACCCGTACGCGGTGGCGGGTCCGGACGGTGCGGGGTTGTTGGTGTCGGGGCGGGCGATCCGCGCCGAACACCGCATGCACCTCGCGGACACCAAAGCTCGGCGCCGTGCCGTGGCGCGGCGGGCGCCGAAACCGGGGCAGAAGGGGTCACGGCGGTGGCGTCAGTACCGGCGTCGGACGCGGCTAATCGAGGGCCGGCACCGGCGTCGGGTGCGTCAGGCCCAACACGAGGCCGCCCGCCAGGTCGTGTCCTGGGCGGTACGCCACCGGGTGGGTGTGCTGCACGTGGGTGACCCGCGCGGCGTGCTCGACCTACCGGCCGGGCGGCGGCACAACCTGCGGCTGCGGCAGTGGCAGATCGGCCGGCTCCTGCAGGTCCTCACCGACAAAGCTGTCCTGGCCGGCATCACCGTCCACCTCGTCGACGAGCGTGGCAGCTCCTCGACCTGCCCGGCCTGCCGGCGGCGGGTACCGAAACCCCGCGGCCGGACCCTGTCCTGCCCACACTGCACGTTTTCCGGGCACCGCGACCTCGTCGCCGCTGCCACCATCGCCACCCGCACCCCGGGCGGCGGAACCACCACCCCCACACGACAGGTCGTGGTGCCCGGGGTGGTCACGCACCGTCGAGCCGGCCGACACCTCCCCGGTGCCGGTCGGTCCCGGCGTGACCCCCGCCGCCCAAGCAGGGCGGCGCGAGGATCAGTTGGCCCGCGGAGGCCCGCCCCACCACCTTCAGGTGGGGAGTCGCTCGCCCCAAAGGCGAGGATCCACAACACCCACCGCACACCCGGTGAACGTTAGTGGACACCGCACTAGCCTCGGTCGCGGATCATCGACATCAGCAGCCCGTGGGTCTCGGCGTCGCCGGCCGCCACAAGACCGCGACCTGCCGGCCCGATCGGGGCGCCGTCGATCCCGGTGACCACGCAGCCGGCGGCCCGGCACACAGCGATGCCGGCGGCGAAGTGCACACTCGCGGACAGGTCACCGCCGTCGGTGACGTACGCGGCGCGCTTGCCGGTCGCGACCCAGGCCAATGCCAGCGTCGTGGACACGACCCGCGGCCGGAACCGCTCGACGAACCCGGGGTGCGCCAGCAGGTCGACGGCCCGGAATCCGGGCGCGCTCGGAAACGGCGGGTCCAGGTTGACGTCCACCAGATGGCTGGCGGAAGTGGGCGTCAACCGCGCGTCGGCACCGTCGTGCCGCACCCACGCGGTCTCACCGTCGGTGAAGTAGACCTCGCCGCTGAACGGGTCGGCCACCGCCGCTGCCCCGTTGCGCAGCGCCACGTTGACGGCCACCAGCATGTTGCCGACGGCGTAGTTCAGCGTGCCGCACAGGGGATCCACCAGCCACTGGCGCGCAGCGTCGGCCGCGCCCCGCTGCCCGCCTTCCTCGCCGAGCACCGCATCATCGGGCCGAGCGGCACGGATGACGTCGAGGATCGTCTGCTCGGCCTCCAGATCGGCGGTGGTGGCGAAGTCCCCGGCGCCCTTGTCGATACGGCCGATCCGTTGGCCGTACATGTCGCGTACCACGTCAGCGCCGGCACGGGCCGCGGCCATCGCGACCCCGGCGTCGTCAAGGCCCGCATACAAGCTGGTCATGGCAGGCACAGTATCGGGGCGAAGCTCACTCCCGGCGGTCAGGGCCGCGCCGCTCCCGCGGCCGCAGGGCTCATCGCCGTGCGCGACGCACTAGACGTGCGTGATCACATTCTTGCCGTACGCGGTGAGGGTCTTCTCCTTGTCGTCATGCATGAGGTAGAGGGCGAAGTTGTGGACCCCGATCTCCCTGAGCTCCTGTAGCCGGTCGACATGGGCCGACTCGGGGCCGAGCAGGCAGAATCGGTCGACGATGGCCTCGGGGACGAAGTCGGTGGACGGATTGTCGGCGCGGCCGTGGTGTGCGTAGTCGTAGCCCTCGCGGCCCGTGATGTAGTCGGTCAGCGCCTTCGGCACCACGCCGGAGTCGCCGTAGCGGGCGACCAGGTCGGCCACGTGGTTGCCGACCATGCCGCCGAACCAGCGCAGCTGATCCCTCTGGTGTACGAGGTTCGTACCCACGTAGGCGGGGGCGGCCACGCACATCGTGATCGCGTCCGGATCCCGGCCGGCGGCGGTGGCCGCGTCCCGTACCGCGCCGATCGTCCAACGGGCGATGTCCGGGTCGGCGGTCTGCAGGATGAAGCCGTCGGCCTGCTCGCCGACCAGCCGAAGCGCCTTCGGGCCGTAGGCGGCCATCCAGATCTCCAGCTTGCCGTTCCGCACCCACGGGATGCGCACCGGCGTGCCGTGGTGTTCGACGTCGCGTCCCTCGGCCAGTTCCTTGATCACGCGCATGGCGCTTCTGAGGGTGGCCAGGCTGGCCGGCGGTTGGCCGATGACTCGGCGGGCCGAGTCGCCGCGGCCGATCCCGCAGACGGTTCGGTTGCCGAACATGTCATTGAGGGTGGCGAAGAGTGACGCGGTGACCGACCAGTCGCGGGTGCTCGGGTTCGTCACCATCGGTCCGACGATCAGGTGCTTGGTCGCGGCGAGGACCTGCGAGTAGATGACGAACGGCTCCTGCCACAGCACGCAGGAGTCGAACGTCCACCCGTAGCGGAATCCGTTGTCCTCGGCGGCGGCGAGACCCGCCACGACATCGCGAGCCGGCGGGTCGGTCTGCAGTACGACACCGAAGTCCACGGTCACCTCCTCGTCACACCAGGTACTGGCTGAGGTCGCGCTTCAGGAACGTGCCGTGCCCGGCGGCGCCGTGGAAGGCGTTGTCGTCGACGACGATCCGGCCGCGGGACAACACGGTGGAGACCTTCCCGGTCAGCCGCATGCCCTCGTACGCGGAATAGTCCACGTTCATGTGGTGGCTGCCGGCGGAGATGGTCTGCTCGGCCGTCGGGTCGTACACCGTGATGTCCGCGTCCGCGCCCGGGGCGATGACGCCCTTGCGTGGGTAGAGACCGAACATCCGGGCGGGCGTGGTCGAGCTGATCTCGACCCAGCGCGGCAGGGTGATCTCGCCTTTCACGACGCCCTGGTAGAGCAGGTCCATCCGGTGCTCGACGCCCGGCATCCCGTTGGGGATCTTCGAGAAGTCACCCCGGCCCAGCTCCTTCTGGTCCTTGAAGCAGAAGGGGCAGTGGTCGGTGGACACCAGCGACAGGTCGTTGGTGCGCAGGCCCCGCCACAGTTCCGCCTGGTGCTCCTTGGGCCGTAGCGGGGGAGAGGCGACGTACTTCGCGCCCTCGAAGTCGGGCCTGGCCAGGTCGTCCAGCGACAGGAACAGGTACTGCGGGCAGGTCTCGGCGAACACGTTCTGCCCGGTGTCGCGGGCCTGGGTGACCGCGTCGAGGGCGTGCGCGGCGGACAGGTGCACGATGTACAGCGGTGCGCCGGTGACCTTCGCCAGGGTGATCGCCCGGGAGGTTGCCTCGCCTTCCAGCTCGGGCGGCCGGGTCAGCCCGTGCTGTACCGGGTCGGTCCGCCCACTCGCCACTGCCTGCGCGACGAGCTGGTCGATGGCGATGCCGTTCTCGGCATGCATCATGACCATCGAGCCGGTGTCCCGGGCCTTCTGCATCGCCCGCAGGATCTCCCCGTCCGTGGCGTAGAAGACACCCGGGTAGGCCATGAACATCTTGAAGGTGTTCACGCCCGCGTCGATACAGGCCTCCATCTCTTTGAGCGACGTGTCGTTGACGTCCGAGACGATCATGTGGAACCCGTAGTCGATTGCGCAGTTGCCGTCGGCCTTGCCGTGCCATTTGTCCAGCGCGGACAGCAGCGACGTTCCCTTGCCCTGCACGGCGAAGTCGATGATCGTGGTCGTGCCGCCCCAGGCCGCCGCGATCGTCCCGCTCTCGAAGGTGTCGGCCGAGAAGGTGCCCCCGAACGGCATCTCCATGTGGGTGTGGCCGTCGATTCCGCCTGGCACCACATACTTCCCGGCGGCGTCGATCACTCGCTCGGCGCCGGACGCCCACTGCTGGGCCAGACCCGAGTCCGGCGCGGCGAGCGCGGCGATCCGCTCGCCCTCCACCAGCACGTCCGCCGGGTACTCCCCGGTGGCGTTGACGACTGTTCCGTTGCGGATGACGATGCTCACGGCGTCACCAGCGATTCGTAGGTGTCCGGCCGGCGGTCGCGGTAGAACGCCCACAGGTCGCGCACCTCGGCCAGCCGGTCCATGTCGAGATCGCGGATGACGACCTCTTCCTCGGTGTCCGACGCGGCGTCGCCGACCAGTTGCCCCCGCGGGTCCACGAAGTAGGACTGGCCGTAGAAGTCGTTGTCGCCCAACGGTTCCACGCCGACCCGGTTGATCGTGCCGACGTAGTACTCGTTGGCGACCGCGGCGGCCGGCTGCTCGAGGCGCCAGAGGTACTCCGACAGGCCCCGGCTCGTGGCGGAGGGGTTGAAGACGATCTTCGCACCGGCCAGCCCCAGCGCCCGCCAGCCTTCGGGGAAGTGCCGTTCGTAGCAGATGTAGACGCCGATGCGGCCCACCGCGGTGTCGAACACCGGATAGCCGAGGTTTCCCGGCCGGAAGTAGAACTTCTCCCAGAACCCCTTCACCTGCGGGATGTGGTTCTTGCGGTGCTTGCCGAGGTAGGTGCCGTCGGCGTCGATCACCGCCGCCGTGTTGTAGTAGACGCCTGGTTGCTCCTGCTCGTACATCGGCACGATCAGCACCACACCGTGCTGCTCGGCGATCTCACGCATCAGCGCGGTCGTCGGCCCGTCGGGGATCGCCTCGGTGTACGAGTAGTAGTCGGCGTCCTGCACCTGGCAGAAGTACGGACCGTAGAACAACTCCTGCAGGCAGACGACCTGTGCGCCCTGCGACGCGGCCCTGCGGATCGCCTCCACCGCGTTCGCGATCATCGACTCCTTGTCGCCGGTCCACTTCTGCTGCACCAGCCCGGCTCGGATGATGGTGCTCATCGGTTCTCCTCCTTGACGTGGGCGGTGCGCGGCATCGACAACGCCAGGTAGACGAGGAACCCGGCGATCAGACCGACCACCCAGCTGTAGTCGTAGAGCGGCTTGAGGAACGGGACGAGCCCGTCCTCGGGGAACGGCCCCTTGCCTGGTGCGGAGTAGGCGCCACCCACCGCGAGGACCGCGCCGACGACGGTGGCGACGACGGCCGCCCAGTTCCAGCCGCCGGAGAACCAGTAGCGGCCCTCGGGACGGTAGAGGGCGGGCAACTGGAGGCGCGTGCGGCTGCGGACCCAGTATCCCGCGATGAGCACCCCGGCGACGGCGCCGAGCAGGCCGCCGTAGAACCCGAGCCACACGAAGATGTAGATGTTGGGGTCCTGCACCAGCCGCCACGGCTGGATCAGGATGCCGAGCACGCCGGTGATCAGGCCCCCGGTTCGGAAGTTGACCAGTCTGGGTGCGGCGTTGGAGAAGTCGTACGCCGGGCTGACCGTGTTTGCCGCGACGTTCACCGACAGCGTCGCGACCACGACCGTGAACAGGCCCAGCGCGACGACCAGCGGGTTCTCGAACTTGGCGGCGAGCTGGATGGGATCCCAGATCGCCTCGCCGTAGATCACCGCCGTGCCCGAGGTGATCATGATCGACAGGATGGCGAAGAACGACATCGTGGTGGGCAGGCCGAGGACCTGGCCATACGCCTGCTGCCGCTGGCTGCCGCCGAACCGGGTGAAGTCGGGGATGTTCAGCGAGAGGGTCGCCCAGAAGGCGATCATCCCCATCAGGGATGGTGCGAACAGCTTCCAGAAGTCGGCGCCCCAGCCCAGCTTCGACGGCTCGGACAGGATCGGGCCGAGCCCGCCCGCCTCGACCATGACCCAGATCAGCAGGGCGACGGCGACCACGATGACGAACGGTGCGGCCCAGTTCTCGAAGCGTCGCAGGGTGTCCATGCCCCGCCAGATGATCGCCATCTCGATCGCCCAGAACAGGAAGAAGGAGGCCCACAGCGTCCACGGGTAGTCCATGACTGTCGCTGCGTCGACCCACCAGGAGCCGAGCAGCTTGCCGGCGATCGCGTAGATCGCCTCGCCGCCGATCCAGGTCTGGATGCCGAACCAGCCACACGCGATGAACGCGCGGAGCAGGGCCGGGAAGTTCGCGCCGCGGACTCCGTAGAACGCGCGGGCGAACACCGGGAAGGGAATCCCGTACTTGGTGCCCGCGTGGCTGTTCAACAGCATCGGGATCAGGACGAGCAGGTTGCCCAGGGTGATCGTGAGGAACGCCTGCACCCAGTTCATTCCGAGCTGGATGAGCCCGGCGGCGAGCAGGTAGGTGGGGATGTTGTGCGCCATGCCGATCCACAGCGCCGCGAAGTTGTACGTCGTCCAGGTGCGCTTCTCGATCGGTACCGGGGCGAGCTCCTTGTTGAAGAAGCGGCTGTCGGCGATCGTGGAGAAGTCGCGCAACTCGACTCGGCCGTCCGGATGGGTGATCTGCGTGCCGGGTTCGACCGCGGTGGTTTCGGCCGGGGGCAGGGGTTCGACGGTCATCGGTCACCTCCTGTTACGGTGCCGCAACACTGGCCGACCAACCCGGCTCACGCGCTCCTGGTGGGCGGTTCAGCGCGATCTTTATGGGGGAATGGTGGGTGTCGCGAGCCCGCCACGGGCAGCGGCAAAGTGTCCACGCTTGCCGTGATCGGGGCACACTCTGTCCACGGCATGCCCGCGCCGACCTGTCAATCAGCACGGTGGGTGGATTAGCGCTGCGAGGGGTTTCTACGCGTCGAGTTCGTGCACCAGGAGCGCGACGTACAGCGACAGCACCGACTCCGGGTCCTCCAGCGACACCCCGAGCACCTGCGCGATCCGCGACAGCTGCTGGTAGTAGGCCGTACGCGACAGGTGCGCCGCAGCGGCCGCCGCCGACTTGTTCCCGCCCTGCTCGCAGTAGCAGCGCAGCAGCTCCACCAGCCGGCTGCGCTGGTGGGCGTCCCGCGCCAGCAGCGGGCCCAACTCCCGGTCTGCGAACGCCTGGACCCGCTCGTCCTCCCGCAACAGGTGCAACAGGCCGCGCAGGCGCACGTTGTCCAGCTTGTGGTAGAGCTGCGCACCGGGGGTGCGGAGGGCCGCCCCCGCGACGTGGGCGGCCTCGCCGAGGCTGCGGCGCACCTCGGCGGCGTGTGACACGGTGGTGCCGACCGCCACCAGCACCGGGCCGGCTGTCGAGCGGTGTACCTCCTCGGCCAGCCGGCGCAGAACCGCCTCGACCCTGGCGTGGGCGGGCAGCGACAACAGAGCCCGTACGCTCGTGTCGTCGACGACGCCCACCAAGGCGGGCACAGACACCCGCCGTGCGGCCGACGCGGTCACCTCGGCGAGGTCGCGCAGCACCTCCTGAGTGGCCAGCGCCGGCGCGCGTGGCGTCATGTGCCCTGGCCGGATCGCCACCCCCACCAGCTGCCGCCGTTCGAGGCCGACGCCCAGCGCGGCCGCCCGGGCGGCCAGATCCGCCGGCGGTACCGCCTGGCCGAGCAGTTGCGCGAGCAACATCCGATGCGTCTGCCGTTCCAGACTCTCCCGATCACGTGCCACGAGCCGATGCACCGCCAGCGCCGACGCGGCCCGCTCCGCGACCACCATGTGCCGGTGCGGCGGAGGGTCCGGCGAGAGCAGCACCAGGCGTCCCCAGTCGGCGCCCTGCGCGCCGACCACCGTGACCAGCCAGCCGGCCTCCTCGTCGTAGGCCGTTCGCTCGGGCACGGCCACGGACCGGGACCGCTGACTCCAGTCCGCGAGCAGCTCGGTGGGATCCTGCCCAGCCGCGTCGTACGCGAGCACCTCATGCCCCAGCGTCTCCAGCACGACGGGCAGCCCGGACATCCTGGCCACCTCGCGCAGCACCTCGGCCGGCTCAGCCCCGGCCACCGTGAGCGAGGTGAACGTCTCGTGCACCTGCTCGGCGGCCCGCAGCTCGGCGAGCTGGGCGTCGACGATCAGCGCCACCACCGCCTCGGTGACGGACACGAACCGCGTCTCCTCCGCGAGCGTGATCAGGGGGAGTCGGTGCCGGTCGGCCGCTGTCACGAGCGCCTCCGGTACGTGATCGTTCCACCGGCGGACCAACTCGATGACCAGTCCCGCCGCGTGGACCGCGGCCAGGTCGTCCACGTAGCCCGTGAGCGCCGCCGGCTCCTCCGGCAGCGCGATGCCGGTGGTCAGGACCAGCTCCCCACCGCGGAGCAGGTGCGCGATGTCGGCGACCTCCGCCACGTGGACCCAGCGGACCCGCCCCTGCATCCCCGCCGACCCGGCCACCACCTGCGGCCTCGCCCGCCGGATCACCGGCAGCGCGACGGCATCTGCGACGGACGGATACATCGCGACCCTCCCTACTACCGGGATTGCACACAACGTAATGGCAGCGGCCGCAGAGCGGTACAGGTTGCACATAGCGGTTGGACAACGAATGCCGCCACACTCGGCCTACCGGCGGAAATACGGAGGACGCGATGGCGCACCGCGAGCTGCTGACCAGACACCGGTCCGTGATGCCGAAGTGGCTGGCGCTGTACTACGAACAGCCGATCGAGTTCGCCAGCGCCTCCGGTCGCCGGGTGACCGACCGGGAGGGGCGCACCTACCTCGACTTCTTCGCCGGCATCCTCACCAACGCGATCGGCTACGACGTGGCCGAGATCAGCGACGCCGTCCGGTCGCAGATCGACACCGGCGTGCTGCACTCCTCCACCCTCTACCTGATCCAGTCGCAGGTCGAACTCGCGGAGAAGATCGCGGAGCTGTCCGGGATCCCGGACGCCAAGGTGTTCTTCACCAACTCGGGCACCGAGGCGAACGAGACCGCGCTGATGCTCGCCACCCAGCACCGGCGCAGCGAGCAGGTGCTCGCCCTGCGCAACTCCTACCACGGCCGCGCCTTCGCCACCGTCGGCATCACCGGCATCCGCGGCTGGTCGGCCAGCGCGCTCAGCCCCGTCAAGGTGAGCTGGGTGCACGGCGGCTACCGCTACCGCAGCCCCTTCCGGGACCTGTCCGACGCGGACTACGTCCGCGCCTGCGTCGCCGACCTGCGCGAGATCATCGAGACGACGACCGCGGGTGACGTCGCGTGCATGATCGTCGAACCGATCCAGGGCGTCGGCGGCTTCGCCACCCCACCGGACGGGCTGTTCGGCGAGTTCAAGAAGGTGCTCGACGAGTACGGGATCCTCCTCGTCTCCGACGAGGTGCAGACCGGCTGGGGCCGCACCGGCGAGCACTTCTGGGGCATCCAGGCGCACGGCGTCGTACCCGACGCGATCACCTTCGCCAAAGGCCTGGGCAACGGCCTGGCGATCGGCGGAGTCATCGCCCGGGCGGACCTCATGGACTGCCTCGGCGCCAACTCGATCTCCACCTTCGGCGGGAACCCGCTCGCCACGACCGGCGCTCTGGCCTCGCTCAACTATCTCCTGGAACACGACCTCCAGGCCAACGCCGCAGACCTGGGTGCCCGGCTGCTCGACGGCCTCCGTGCGGTCGCGCAGGCGCATCCCGTGGTCGGCGACGTCCGCGGCAAGGGCCTGATGATCGCGCTGGAACTCGTCGGACCCGACGGCGCCCCCCACCCGGCGGCCGCCGCCGCACTGCTGGAGGAATCCCGGGAACGTGGACTGCTCATCGGCAAGGGCGGCCTGTACGGCAACGTCATCCGCCTGGCACCACCGATGACGCTGACCCGGGCCGAGGCGGACGAGGCGCTGGAGATCCTCACCCAGTCGATCGAGGCCGTGGCCAAGGAGGTGCAGCAGCGATGAGAACCACCCACTGGATCGGCGGCAAGCCGTGGAACGGCGTCGCCGAACGCGCCGGCGACATCTACGACCCCGCCACCGGACAGATCGCAGGGCACGTCGACTTCGCAACCGCCGCGGTCGTCGACCAGGCCGTCGCCGCCGCCGGCGAGGCCTTCACCCGCTGGCGTACGGCTTCCCTCACCCAGCGGTCAAACGTGATGTTCGCCTTCCGGGAACTGCTGAACGCCCGCCGGCCCGACCTGGCCAAGATCATCACTGCCGAGCACGGCAAGGTGCTGTCCGACGCCGCGGGGGAGATCCAACGCGGGCTGGAGAACGTGGAGTTCGCCTGCGGCATCCCGCAGATGCTCAAGGGCGGATTCAGCGAAAACGCCTCCACCCAGGTCGACGTGTACTCCCTCCGGCAGCCGCTCGGCGTGGTCGGCGTGATCACCCCGTTCAACTTCCCCGCCATGGTGCCGCTGTGGTTCGCGCCGAATGCGATCGCGTGCGGCAACAGCGTGGTCCTCAAGCCGAGCGAGAAGGACCCCTCCGCGGCGAACTTCCTGGCCGAACTGTTCGCCGAGGCCGGGCTACCGGACGGAGTGTTCAACGTCGTGCACGGCGACAAGGAGGCAGTCGACCGTATCCTCGAACACCCGGCGGTGAAGGCGATCTCCTTCGTCGGCTCCACCCCGATCGCCCGCTACGTCTATGAGACCGGCACCCGCAACGGCAAGCGTGTGCAGGCGCTCGGCGGCGCGAAGAACCACATGGTCGTCCTGCCCGACGCCGACCTCGACCTCGCCGCCGACGCCGCCGTCTCGGCCGGCTTCGGCTCGGCCGGCGAACGCTGCATGGCCATCTCCGTCGTCGTGGCCGTCGACCCGGTCGGCGACGCGCTGGTCAGCAAGATCAGCGAGCGGATCGCCGCGCTCCAGGTCGGCGACGGCCGGCGGCCGGGCTGCGAGATGGGGCCGCTGGTCACCGGCGCCCACCGCGACCGCGTGGTGTCGTACCTGGACGCTGGACGGGCCGCGGGGGCAGAGCTGGTGGTCGACGGGCGAGACCACCGGATCGACGGTGACCGAGCCGGCTTCTGGCTCGGGCCGACCCTCTTCGATCACGTCGACACCGACATGTCCATCTACACCGACGAAATCTTCGGACCAGTGCTCTCGGTGCTGCGCGTGCCCAGCTACGACGACGCCGTCGAGGTGGTCAACACCAACCGCTACGGCAACGGCACCGCCATCTTCACCAACGACGGCGGCGCGGCCCGGCGCTACCAGAACGAGGTCGAGATCGGCATGGTCGGAGTGAATGTCCCGATCCCGGTCCCGGTTTCGTACTACTCCTTCGGCGGGTGGAAGGACTCCCTGTTCGGTGACGCGCACGCGTACGGGCCGGAAGGAGTGAGCTTCTTCGTTAGATCCAAGGTGGTCACCAGCCGGTGGCTCGACCCCTCCCACGGTGGAGTGAACCTCGGCTTCCCACAGAACAGCTGAGCACCAAAGCCCGGAGCCGCACGGCACAGATGGCAGGCGGCGCTCGGTCACGGGGATGGCTATGACGAGGAGATCCGCCCTTCGCACTTGGCACCGAAGGTCAACACAGCCTCTACGGCGGGCCGCATAGATCACGGTTATCTGTCAGGGTGGCGCGATGAGTGCGGCGAGGTCCGCTTCTGATGCGTGGAACGACGAGTACCGACGGGGCCGGTACGTTGACGAGCCCCCCGTCCCGTTCGTCGACGACATCCTTCTGACTGCCTCTACGGAGGGCATCACCGCTGGCCTGTATGTCGGCTGCGGCAACGGCCGGAATCTCCTGCCGCTGGTCGATGGCGGCATTGACGTTCTCGGCCTGGACGTCTCCGACGAGGCGGTCCACCAGCCCGCGCAACGCCGTCCCGACCGGGCGGATCGTCTCTGGCATGGCGACTTGGACTCCCTACCCGCCGGCGACACCTGCGCACTCGTCATCGGCATTCAGGTGTTCCAGCACGGCAACCGCGAGCGGGCGCACCGGCACGTGCGGGCCGCACAGCAGCGAGTCGAACCTGGGGGCCTGTTGTGCGTGCGAGTCAACGCCACCGGCACGGACGTGTGGCCGGCACACGAAGTCACGGAGCAGCACCCGGACGGAGGATTCACCGTGCAGTACACCGCCGGACCGAAGAACGGCCTGAGCATCCACTTCTTCAGTGACGGCGAGTTGCACCAACTGCTCGAGGGATGGCCTGCGCTGCTACCGCTCAAAGCTGACAGCACCGAGCGCACACCACCCGCCCCCGGGCAGTGGATCCAGTGGGAAGCGATCTGGCGCCGGCCGATCGACCACTCGCCGCGCTGATGACTTCGCAGGCCATATCGGGGCGCGCGCACGTAGCTGGGGGAACCATTGCCGCTAGCAGCTGAGCCGCGCGGTCCGCAGACGACCGAATTGGCCGAGCTGATCGTGTCGTGTCCGTGGCTACTCAACGTGCTGACGACCGTGCGGGAAGCTGGTCTACCGGACGCGTGGGTAGGGGCCGGTGTTCTGCGGGATCTCGTCTGGGGCCAACGGTACGGAGCCGGCTTCAACCCCCAGGACGTTCGGGACGTCGACGTTGCATTCTTCGACGCGAACGACCTCGCCCCGGGCAACGACGTCGAGGCAACCGAGCTTCTACGACGCCATGATCCGGCGGTCCCGTGGGAGGCGACCAACCAAGCCGCGGTGCACACCTGGTACGAGAGAGTGTTCGGTACGGGACCAGTCGATGCACTCCGTTCCGTAGCCGATGCCGTGGCCACCTGGCCCGAAACCGCTACCTGTGTCGCCGTGTGTCTCGACTCTGCGGAGACACTGCACGTCTGTGCCCCGCATGGGCTAGACGACCTGCTCGGTGGGGTATGGCGGCGCAATCCACGAAGGATTTCGGTCGAGCTTTCACGAGCGCGTCTCTCGCGCCATGACCCCAGCCGACGATGGCCGCAAGTCAGGGTCGTTCCGCCGTAGTCGTACAGCCATCCGTACAGCCAAGTCGACCCACCAACTCCGACCCTGCCAGACAACTACGGACGGGCTATACAGGAGAACGTCTCCCCGACCAGCTCGCTCCGATCTTCTTCTAAGCCCCAGGCCGTCGCTCAGTCGAGCAGTCCCGGAACCCGCTCCCGAAGCTCGGCCACCACCCGCGACAGGCCAGCGTCCAAGTCGTCGCCGTCCCACCGCACGAGTTCCCCGCCGAGAGGCTCGCCCGACACCAGCACCGTCCAGCGGCCCCGTTGGCGTTCGCCGTCCATCTTGACGATGGCGACTAGGCCGCGATCCCCGAGCTGGACCAGCAACTCCGTTAGGCACTCGTCCAACCCCATAGCCGCGTATTCGATCACGAACGCTCGACCAGTCCGCATCTAGTCCGCAAGAGGTCGGCGGATGGTGGGGGAGCGGTGAGAGGTGTCGAGAGACATTTCCGCTGCTAGAGGCCCACTTCTGCCGCCTGGCCGATGCTGTCGAGCATGAGCACTGCCAGGAGGAAGAGTCCATCGTTCCGCGAGCAGGCCGACCGCCTCACGCTGATTGATCGTTGGCGCCATTTCGTACTGGACCAACCGGTCCTCGTGCATCCCGGTGAGACGATCTGGCGTGAAGACGACCACCTCTTGGTGGAGCGGCTGGGTGGGCGAGTGGACGCCTACCGCGGTGTCATGAACCGCTGCGGGTGCCGGGAGCGGGCGCAATGACCGACAGCAACCGACGACAGCAACAACCTCGGACCACGCAGTACGGACGGAGACACCCACCGGTGCGTGGCCAGCCACGGACGCCGGTGACGGACCGTTTTCGACAGCCTCGCCGAGGCAGAGGATCAGAAGGTTAAGGGCTCCGAGTCCCTTCGGCGCGCAGAGCAGGAGAAGGCCCCCGACCAGCCAGAACGGCAGGGTCGGGATCCGCCGTGCCGAACCGGCGTCGAGCCGCGCGATCAGCGGCAGGAAACTCTTGATCCTGCCTCGTCCGCAGGTGGCGCTGTCGATCTCGGCGGCTCGCCTCGCTGTCAAAGTCCTCTGGGGCCGACGGCAGCGCGGCGGATAGGCTGTGCGGATGCAGGAGGCGGTGTCCTGGAGCGACCTCGATGGCTGACGCGGACGATGTCCGTCACCTCGCGCTGGCGCTGCCTCACGTGGTCGAGATCGACAGTGACGGCTTCGACTTCCGGGTCGCCGACAAAGGGTTCGTCTGGTCCTACCCGGAGCGCAGACCCGGTACGGCACGCCGCATCCGGACCGATATCGCGGTGCTGTACGTGGGCGACGAAGCGGAGAAGCAGGCGTTACTCCTCGGCGAGCCCAAGGTCTTCTTCACCACGCCAGCGTATGACGGCCTGCCCCTGGTCATGCTGCGCCTGACGCAGGTGAGCGTCGATCGGCTGAAGGAGCTCGTCATCGACGCGTGGCGCATGCGTGCCCCAGACTCGCTCGTCGGTGACCTCGATGACGGCGGTGGTGATCCGTCACCTTGAGCGCCGGTCGGGCCGCGTTGGGCCCGGCACCGCGCTGCCGCATCGCCTGCTGACCAGGTCGCGGGCCCCGCCGGCTCAGTGGGAACCGGCGACGTCAGAGACGTGGCGGCCCGCGGACCGTGCACCCGGGTGCCAGCCGTGCGAGACCGAACTGGATGTGCTCACGAGCGCGCGACACGCTCGCCGGGGATCCGGCAGGGCTCAGAGCCAGGGTGGTGGGCCCTCGAAGGTGAGGGTGTGAACGTCGAACAGGACCGCCGCCTCCACGCCCAGCGCCGGCCCGCCCTGACGGGCCGCCCAGGTCAGGAACGGCCCGGGTTCAGGTCCGGCCACACCCAGGCCCTGGGTGTATTTCGCGTGCGCGGCCAGCGAGGCGATGCCGCGCCGCAACGGTTCACCGGTGACATCCACGCCGTGTGTGGGGCGTTCGGCGCCGCCGAAGCAGACGTAGCGCACACCGCCCCAGGGCGGCAGCCCCTCGTCCACCAGTTCCGGGAAGATCCACCGGTTGCCCGCGTCGCGGGCCGCGTCCAGCGTCGCCAGTCCCACTGCCCGGTGGTCGGCCTGGTTGGTCATTCCGCCCACCATGCGTACGGTGAATGCGCCCGAGACGATCACGTCCGGCCGGTGGCGGCGGATCGCCCGCACGATGTCACGGCGCAGGTCCGGACCGTACTCGACGACACCGTCGCGGTGGTCTAGGAACTCCACGACGTGTACGCCGACCTCGCGGGCCCCGGCGCGCTCCTCCTCCTCGCGCAACGGCCCGGCCTGGGCCGGGTGTATCGCGTCGATCCCCGCCTCGCCCCGGGTGGCCAACAGGTAGGTGACCTGCTTGCCCTGAGCGGTCCAGCGGGCGATCGCCGACGCCGCACCGTACTCGAGGTCGTCGGGGTGTGCGGCCACCGCGAGACAGCGGTCCCAGTCCTCCGGCAGTGCCGGCAGAAGCTCGTCCACGCTCCAGACCGTAGCCGCCTCGTCGTCCGTCCGGCACCGCCGTGTCGGCAACACTGACATCCGCCGGGCCGGCGATACTGACCGCGTGGACCCCAGTCGGCTCCACCCGCAGGCGCGGGCGGCGATGCGAGTCCAGCAGCGTGTCCCGCTCACCCGGGCCAACCTGCCGGCGGCACGGCTCAGCATGGTCCAGGCGACTCCCGTCGAGGTGGGCAGCGGCCCGCCGATCCGGTCCGTGGTGACCGTCGACGCCGGCGGCGTGCCCGCCCGCCTCTACCGCGACGGAGATGGCGACGCGAAGCCGGTGGTCCTCTACGCGCACGGCGGAGGCTGGGTGATGGGCAGCGTGGACACCCACGACGGGCTGTGCCGGCACCTGGCGGCCACGTCCGGCTGGGCCGTTCTCTCCGTGGACTACCGGCTCGCCCCCGAGCATCCGTACCCGGCTCCAGTGGACGACATGGTGCGCGCGCTCGCCTGGCTGCGCGGGCCCGAGGCGCCTCGGCACGGCCTCGATTCGCACCGGACAGCGGTGGCCGGGGACTCCTCGGGAGGGCACCTGGCGGCGGTGACCGCCCGGCGTGCCCGGGACGCCGGGATCCGGCTTGCGGGACAGATCCTCGTCTGCCCGGTCATCGAACCCGCTGCCGACTATCCGGCGCTGGACGAGTACGGCCTGGACCGGGAGGAGATGCGGTTCTTCTGGGACGCGTTCGCCCCACCCGGCGTGGACCGTACGCAGCCGGATCTGGACCTGCTGCGGGCCGACCTCGGCGGCCTGCCGCCCGCCGTGGTCGTCACCGCCGAGCTCGACCTGTTGTCTGCCGAGGGGGAACGGTACGCCGCCGCGCTGCTGGCGGCGGGCGTTCCCGTCACCGCGGCCCGGTACCAGGGCCTCATCCACAACTTCCCTCGGAAGCTGGCCCTGTTCGACGCCGCCCACGTCGTCCTGGCCCAGCTGTCCGCTGTGCTGCACGGTTGGTCAGAGGCGGCGCCGACCGGGTGATCAGCGATGGGTCACAGCACCGCCGGCCGGTCCACTGGGGCTCGATGTCGCAGGCGGAGGCCGTCGCGTTGGTCGACGGCGTACGACGTCAGGTGATGGCCAGCAGGACGGCTTGGCCGTTCGCGGCTGCGGCGTGGTAGAAGCGGCGCAGCTCGGTGTAGTGCGACATGAGGTAGTCGAGCTCGTCGGTGCTGTTGGTCCAGATGTCCGGGTAGATCTCGGCCGCGGTCATGGCCTCTGGGTCGAAGCGGGCGCGCAGCACCTCCACGTCCAGTGCGTCGAGCGCGGTCGCCACAGCGCGGACCGTGTCCTGGGTGAGCAGCCGAGGGGGACCGTATCCGCCATCCTGGCCGATCTCGGCGCCGCCGAGGATCGCTGCGCCGGCGCCCTCACCGATCGTCCAGTCAGTGCCGGTGAGGAGGTAGTGGATGCCGTGCCATGACTTGTCCAGGTCCAGCTCTGGCTCGGGCATCTCGGCCTCGTCGTCGTCGAGGTCGCCGTAGAGCAGCGCGTCGACCGCTGTCGGGTCGGCGCGCACCATCGCCAGTTCCTCGGCCGACAACCGGCGTCCGATCAACACCATGCCCAACGCAGCGGTCCTCTTCCCATCGGCGGTGTCTGTCCCGCGCTCCTCAGCTTTCGTGACGCGGACCGTACCGCAACCGGCTCTCTGCCGGGGTTCGGCCGTCCTGTTGAACGTCGTTCTGAGGTTTGCAGGATGGGGAGCGGGCCGGCCGGGACTGGCGGGTGCCCGTCCCGGCCGGCAATCGACTCAGCTCACCTGCTCAGGAGTGGTTGCCAGCCGTCGCGGTAGCGCAGGCCGCGAGGTTGCAGTCGGATCTGGTCGTGCACTGTTCCGGAGACCGGCTCGGTTCGTATCGTCTGGGGCCGGTCCACCACGACGCAGACGTCCTCGCCTGGCCACCACCAGCCGCAGGAGCGGGCCAGGCCGGCCCAGGCGTTGAGGTTTTCGGCCTCGTCCGGCCCGTACCGGGCAAGGCCGAGTCGATGCAGCACGTCGTAGTAGGCGATCCATGACGCGTCCTGCTGCCCGTACCAGCACACGGGTACCGGGCCGTCGCCCGCGAGCGCCGCACGCACGGGTAGGTAGCACCCGTGCGCGAGGCTCCGGTGCAGTGCCGTGCGTACGCCTTGGTGCAGCACGACAGCGAGCGGAACGCCGCTGTCGAGCGCCTGCAGCGGCGCCAGTTCGGGCCATGGTTCCTTGGTCTTGCTCGTACGCACGGGTGACAGCTCGGGATCGGTGTGCGTCACGCCCGCGCTCAGCGCCCCGCGTAGCTGGGAGGTGATCATGGCGAGATCGCTTGCCAGCGGTGGTGTCCCGCGCGGCCGAGGGTCCCGGATGCGCTCGTAGAGCTGATCGAGGGTAGGCCAGCCGGTGATCAGGGGGCGCGCCTTGTCCGGCGAGTCGACCCATTCGAACCGGGGTCGCGGCCGTGCTGCCCTGGCGTAGATGGCGGTCAGGCAGCGCTCGGCGGTCGACTTGTCAGCCGGCTGTGTGGACAGGGCATGGTCGAGCCATTCCCGGCGGATCCGGATGGCCTGCTGCCACAGGTCGTGAGGGTGGCCGCTGCGAACGGCCTGTGGAGGTTTCGCGGCGTCGTTGCGCCGCGCGGGGGCGCTCACCGCGCCAGGGCGTCGCCGCCCTTCCGGTACGAGATCATGGAACGACTATGGCCCACGACGCGGCACCGCCGCAAGGCGGTTCCTCACCTGCAGCGCCGGCGTGCCACCTTCCCTGACCAGACGCCGACGTCGCGAGACCGGGGCCCGGCCAGGTCTGTCGCTCCTGGCCGGGCCCCGGTCGTCAGTGGTGCGTTCTGCGGGTGTTCAGCACGATGGCGGTGGTGATCAGCGCGGCACCGATGAGCCCGGTCGGGCCGAGGTGATCGCCGAGGAACAGCGTTGCCAGGAGCGTGGCGACGAGCGGTTCCAGTAGTGCGATCAGCGCTGCCGTACTGGCCGGGGTGGTGCGCAGGCCCCGGAAATACAGGGCGTACGCCACCGCGGTGGGTGCGGTGCCCAGCAGGAGCAGCAAACCCACGGATGCCCGGGTCGGGACGAAATCCACACCGGATGTCACCGTGGCCGCCGGGGCGAGCACGACCGCACCGATCGCGAAGCTCACGCCGGTGCCGGTGAGGTCGTGGAGACCGGCGACGGGCCGGGTTCCTATGAAGGTCATCGTGGCGAAGCCGGCTGCCGACAGCAGCGCGAATCCGGCTCCGGCGAGCAGGCTCGTGGCGGCAAGGCCCCCGGACGGCGTGCCGACCAGCAGGGCGAGACCGCTGACCGCCAGCGCCACCGTGGCGAGTATCCCCGCGCTGACCCGCCGCCGTCCGGTGATCCATTCGGCGGACAGGACCAAGGCAGGTGAGGCGCCGATCGTGAGGAGGGTGGCGAGGCTGACGGTGGTACGTGACACCGCGGCGAAGAAGCAGGCCTGGAAAACAGCGGCGAGCAGCCCGTTGACGACCATCCGGGCCCAGGCGTGGCGGCCGCGTGGCAGCGGCTGCCGGGTCAGACAGAGCGAGGCCATGACGAGCGCGCCGCCGGCGGCGAGCCGGTAGGCGGCCACCGCCAGGGGTGACAGCCCCGTTTCGTGGGCGAGGAGGCTGCCGGTGGGGCCACCGGTGCCCCACAACACGCCTGCGAGGACAAGTGACCACAGGCCGGTGGCGGGGCGCCGGGCGGCGGCCACCGGGTGTTCGGAGACAAGCATGAAGAAACGCTCCTGCGACGAGAGGAATCGGGGTCGCGGAAGCGGGGCGTATCGGACTCAGCGCTGCATGGACCGCGCGCCCAGCCGACACAGGCTGGGCGCGATGAGCACAGTCGCCCCGCTCAGGAGCGCGGCGGGGCGATGATGCCGAAGGTCCGACCCATGGCCCGATCCTAGTTGCCGCGGGTGGACGACACGAACCTATTGTCGTGACCGCCGAGCCGAACTCGCGGTTCGCGCGGGCTGCCGCCGGCGCAGCGTGTGCGGGCTCGGCTGGCACAGTGGACCGAGCCGGTGGGTTTGACAGCACATAGACGTACTGTTATTTGTTAATAAGGTTTTCTGATGTCCGTGGCGGTAGCCGGAGGCGGTCCGATGCGCCGGCCACCGACCGGGGACGTTCCCCTGCCCCTCGCAATCCCAGGAGAGCCGATGCTTCCCAAGCGGACAGTCGCCCACCTCTCGGCGGCTCTGCTGATGTCCGCCGCGGCGCTGGGCTACGGGCTGTCGTCCGCCAGCGCCGCGACGGCCGGGCCGATCACCGGCCTGGGCGGGAAGTGCGTCGACGTGGCCGGCGCCGCCCCGGCCAACGGCACGCCGGTCCAGCTCTGGGACTGCAACGGCACGCCGGCCCAGGCCTGGACGGTCGGCAACGCCGACGGCTCCATCCGCGCCCTCGGCAAGTGCCTGGACGTCACGGCCGCGTCGACCGCCGACGGCGCGAGGGTGCAGCTCTACGACTGCAACGGCACCGGCGCGCAGAAGTGGGCCGCCAGCAACGGCGCGCTGGTCAACACCGGCTCCGGCAAGTGCCTCGACGTCACGGGCGGGAGCACCGCCAACGGCACCCGCCTGCAGATCTGGGGCTGCGTCGGCAACGCCAACCAGCGCTGGGTCCTGCCCGGCGGCGGCACCACGCCGAGCCCGTCCGTTCCGGCCGGCGCCTCGCTGGACGACCCGGCGAAGAAGGACGTCGCCATGCAGATCGTCTCGGCGGCGGAGAACTCCTCGCTCGACTGGCGCGCGCAGTTCTCCTACATCGAGGACATCGGCGACGGGCGGGGCTACACCGCCGGCATCATCGGCTTCTGCTCCGGCACCGGCGACATGCTGGAACTGGTGCAGGCCTACACCAGAACCAAGCCGGGCAACGTGCTGGCCGGGTACCTGCCGGCCCTGCGAGCCGTCAACGGCAGTGACTCCCACGCCGGCCTCGACCCGAACTTCCCCCGCGACTGGCGGACCGCCGCCGCCGACCCGGTGTTCCGGGCCGCGCAGGAAGCCGAGCGGGACCGCGTCTACTTCAACCCCTCGGTGCGGGACGGCAAGACCGACGGCGTACGGGCGCTCGGCCAGTTCGCCTACTACGACGCGGCCGTGATGCACGGCTACGAAGGCATGCGGGCGATCCGCAGCCGCGCCCTCACCCGGGCGAAGCCGCCGGCGCAGGGCGGCGACGAGCGGACCTGGCTGCACGCCTTCCTCGACGAGCGCGTCGTCGAGATGAGGAAGGAGGAGGCCCACTCGGACACCTCCCGCGTCGACACCGCCCAGCGGGTCTTCCTCAACAACGGCAACTTCGACCTGAAAACGCCGCTGGCCTTCGCCGTCTACGGCGACCAGTACCGCATCGGCTGAAGCTCCGCCTCCCGATCCGCTGCCATGCGCCGGACAAGCGCGGCAGGCACCGTTGATGCCGAGGTGCGCCCAGGCCGGCGCCGCTCCGACACCAGCCGGGAGCACACCTGCCGTCGTCACTTTCGGCAGGCCATCGGTGTGGTGCCTCCCATCCTCCTCACTCAGCCGGCGGTGGATCGCTCTCCGTCGGGAAGGACGTCGCCAGCGCGCCGAGGGTGAGGGGAGAAGAGACGGGGCGTTCGGCGAAGCCGGAGGTGCCGGAGGGCTCTTGACCGAGGATGCAACTGACGGCGTAGCCGCAGGTGCGTGCCTGGCAGTAACCCATGCCGGCCCGGGTGAGCATCTTCGCCGACCGGCCGTCGTGCCCGACGAGGTCCTGCTGCATGGACCGCAGTGCCCCGAACGGAACCTCCTCGCAGCGGCAGACGGTCGTGTCGTCGGACAACCGGTCCACCCAGCCAGGGGGCACCGGGTGGGACCGGTGCATCGCCTGCGCGAAGCGGCGGAGCGCCGCCCGCGAGCGGCGCAGCCGTGGTGCGACCGACGAGGCGCCCGCCGCGACGGTACCGGCGATCTGGCCTTCCACCGTCGCCAGCGCGGCACCGCCCACGCCGCAGGCTTCGCCGGCGACGAAGACGCCCTCGACCGATGAGCGCTGCTCGTCGTCGACCTCGCACACCAGCGACCCGTCGACATCCACGCGCGTCGCGCAGCCGAGCGCCAGTGGCAGCTCCAGTTGGGGGGTGAAACCCCACCCCACGGCCAGCACGTCGACGGCGACGGTGCGCTCAGTTCCGGGTACCACCCGTCCCTGGTGGTCCAACCGCATGGTGGTGATCCGTTCCACGGCGTCCGTGCCCTGGGCGGAGACCACGACGGACCGGGTGCGGACCGGAATGCGGTGCCGCGCCAGCACCCGGGCGTAGCCGGCGCCCTCACCGAGCTTGCCCACGTTACGGATCACGGCGCCGAGCTCGCGCAGCCACGCCGACGGGGAGGCGGCCTCGTGAACGCCCACGACGCGCGCACCCGACTCGGCCAGGCCGGCCGCGACCGGAAGCAGGAAGGGGCCGGTTCCGGCCACCAGCACCCGCTGTCCGGCAACGACGCCGTGACCCTTGAGCAGAGCCTGCACACCCCCCGCCGTCATCACGCCCGGAAGATCCCAACCGGGGAACGGGATCTGACGGTCGTACGCCCCCGGGGCCAGGATGAGCCGTCGGCTGTGCAGCTCGACGGCCTGTTCGCCGCCACCGGTCCGGTCGATCACGTGCACGACGAAGCCGCGCCGGTCGCGGGTGACGGTCCACACGTGGTGCTGGAAGAACTGGGCAATGGCCGGGAGTCCGGCCACGAGACGGTGGTAGGTCGCCAGGTCGTGATGTAGGTGGGCCACCTCGGCGGCGGGAACCCCGTGCTCGCGGGGTGCCGGGTGGCGCCAGTACTGGCCACCGGGCGCCACACCGGCGTCCACGATGGCCGTGCGCGCCCCGGCGCGGGTGGCGCTGGTCGCGGCGGCCAGCCCGGCCGGCCCGGCGCCGACCACGAGCACGTCGAAGCTCCGCTCAGACTTCGAGGTCACCGTGACCGGTTCCTTCCTGCGTGCTGACCTCCATGCCCGGCTCGGCGAGCCGGAGGCAGGCGCGTTCGTTCGGGCGCCCGTCGACGACGATGAGGCAGTCGAAGCACACGCCGATACCGCAGAACAGCCCCCTGGGCCGGCCGGCGCCTCGGGTGCTGCGCCACGACCGCACCCCGGCCGCGGTCAACGCGGCGCCCACGCTCTGCCCGGGCCGGAAGGGGAGCTGGCTGCCGTCGAAGGAGAAGTGTGGCTGGCTCATCCTGTGGTCACCTGCGCGAACCTTGATGGCGCGAACGCCGAGGGGTCGATGTCCGGCTGACCGTCGGTCAGCATCTGGCTGATCAGCCTGCCGGTCGCCGGGGCGAGACCGATGCCGGCGCCCTCGTGCCCGCAGGCGTGGAACACCCCGCGGACCCGGGGGTCCGCACCGATGACCGGCAGGTGGTCCGGGCAGTACGGGCGGAACCCGTGGTAGGTGCGCATCAGCCTCACGTCGGCGAGGAAGGGGAAGAGGCGTACCGCCAGCGCGGCCAGCCGCCGCAGCGCCTCCACGGACATGGTGTCGTCGAACCCCACCCGCTCCCGGCTCGCGCCGATGAGCACCGTCCCGCCCTGGGTGCCTTCGACGACGGTGGACGTCTCCAGTCCGGCGACGTCGGACGCGACGTTCTCGACGTAGTCGGCGGAGTACACCTTGTGCCGGACCACCCGGGGCAGCGGCTCGGTCACCAGGATGAACCCGCGGCGGGGGAGGATCGGGATCGGCGCGCCGAGCCGCTCGCCGACCTGACCACCCCAGGTTCCGGCGGCGTTGACGACCGCGTCGGTGGGATAGCTGCCGGTGCGCGTCCGGACCGCCGTGACGCGCCCGTCCGGAGCCCGTTCGGCCGCCACGACCTCCTCGCCGCAGGCCACCGTGGCGCCGAGGGACCGGGCCGCCGCGAGGAGTGACACCGCCGCACGTACCGGCTGTACCTGCATGTCCTGGGGGTAGAGGACTCCTGCGGGCAGGTCCGGGGCGAGGTTCGGCTCGTGGTCGTGGAGCTGGTCCGCGCTCACCGCGACCGTCTCCACGCCGGTGGCCCGTTGCCCCTCGGCGAACCGGGTCAGTGCTGCGGCACCCGGATCCGAGGTGGCCACGACCAGGCCACCCTTCTCTTCGAGTTCGAACGGGTCGGGGCCGAACTCGGCGGCCAGTTCCCGCCAGCGCGTACGGGATGCCAGAGCCAGGTTCAGTTCGGGGCCGGGCTCCTTGTCCGAGACGAGGATGTTGCCCTCACCGCGGCTGGTGGTGCCGCCGGCCAGGTTTCCCCGTTCGAGGACGGTCACCGACAGCCCCTCGCGCGCGGCGTAGTAGGCGCAGGCGGCCCCCACGATGCCCGCGCCGACGATGACCACGTCAGGCATGCCGTCTCTCCGTCCAGCGCTGGTAGGCCAGATCGGCCACCACGAGGTCCTGCCAGCCCATGCCGACGCTCTTGAAGACCGACGAACCGGTGGTGGGTGTCAGGTGTACCGCGTCGCGAAGCTCGATGAGGCTGTCCTCGCGGACGACGTCGGCGCGTACGGCCTGGATGATGTCACCAGCTTCGCGCAGGGCGACGCCCTGGGACTCGACCACCACCCGTTCGGCAGAGCTGATCGTCGCGTCGTCGAGTTCACGGGCGTCCGGCTCGTGGGAGCCCACCGCGACCACACACGTCCCCGGGCGCAACCGGCGGCCGTCGAAGAGCGGCTGGCGGGCTGTGGTGGCGCACACCACCACGTCCGCGTCCGCGACGTCGTCGTGGCTGCCCACGCGCGTGTCCAGACCGCTGTCCCGGACCCTGGCCACCAGGGCCGCCGCGCGGTCCGGGTCCCGGCCGACCACGGTGACCCTGTCGAGGGGGCGAATGGCTCGCAGCGCCTCCACATGCCCCCACGCCTGTGGGCCGGAGCCGAACACGACCAGGTGTCGCGCCTCGCGCGCGGCGAGGTGGTCCATCGCGACCGCGGAGACGGCGGGGGTTCGCAACGTTGTCAGGGCGGTGCCGTCCAGCAGCGCCACCGGCGTCAGCGTGACCCGGTCGTAGAGCACGTACAGCGCCTGGACGCGTGGGAGCCCACGGGCAGCGTTGCCCGGAGCCACCGTGCTCAGCTTCACTCCCACGACGGCCGCGGTCTCGGCGGGCATCAGGAGCAGCTGTCCGTGCTCCACGTCGTGGATGGAGCGCTGCAGGGACGCCTGCGGGTCGAGCCCGCCGGACAGGGCCTTCGCCAGTGCGGCGACGGCATCGGCGAACGGCACCAGGCCGAAGATGTCAGCCTCGTCGAGGTACGGCAGTGCCGCGGTCATCGGCTTTCCGCAATCACGCTCGCCGCGAGGGGTGCGGTGTGGGCAAGGACGGCGGCTCGGGTGCCGGTGTGCAGTCGTGCCAGATCGTCGTGGGCGAGCTGCACGACGGGCAGCGTGGTGCCGTAGATCTCGGCGGCGACGAGAGCCCCGATCACCAGGATCGCGTCGCACTCGGCCAGGAGAAGGGCCGCCGGCGCATGCCCCGACCGGATCAGCTCCGCGAGCACGGCCGTCGAGGAACTGGAGCCGCGCCCGGCCCGCATCGCGAGGACCTGCCCGGCGACCGTGGAGCCGCGTTGCGGATGGTGGGCGTCGACGATCACTCCGCGCGGGTCGACCCCGCCCCAGAACGAGAGCGGTTCGTCGAGCGCGAGTACGACGCCGTTCGCCTGTCCCGGGTGGAGGGAGCGGCCGGACAGCGTCACCGCGTCATCCCCACAGCCGCTCATCGCGCACCACCGTCCCGGCTCTCGCCGAGGCGACACACTCGGCCAGGCTTCCCAATACGGTGTCGATTCCGAGGTTCGCCGGCGCGTACCAGGCCCACTTGCCCGAGTTCGTCATCACGGTGCGGATCCCGTCGTTCAGCACAGGCGTGACGTACGTGCACGTGTCGGTGAGAATGCGGCCTCCCGCGTCGCGCACGGTGTCGGCGTACCCGCGTGCCTCCGCCTGGGCCAGCACGGCCCGGCTGGTCGACACGAACACGTCCACCGACGCGCTGAACGACGGGCCGGCCCGCAACTCGCGCGCCAGCGCCGCGAACTCGGACAGCGAGAAGTGCGGGGTGCCGAGGCTGACGGCGTCGAGTGACGTCGTGGCGGCCGTGCTCAGCCGCTCGCGCGCTCGCCTGAGGTCGTCTGCCGTCACCGGCACGGTGGTGGCCCCGGGCCGGAGCACCGCGTCCAGCGTCGGTGCCTCCGGGGTCATTCCCACGACGTGGAACAGCGCGACGCCGCCGGCGGACGCGGCCGTCGCGCCGAGTGCCTTGACCCGGTCCTCGGTGACCCCGCCGTCGTTCAGGTCGCCCGGCAGGCCGGTGAGCGCCGCGACCCGGGTTTCGGCGAGTTCGCCGAGCAGCGCCCCGATCGCGGGCCAGGCGACGTCGTCGTCGAGCAGCGCGGCGGGGACCGCTGAGAAGTCGAGCACCAGCGCGGCGGCGCGGTTTCGCGTCAGGTGCAGGCCGGAGTAGGGGACCCGGCCGGCAACGCCGGCGGCGATGTCGATGAAGTCGCCGTACCGGTCCGTGCGCGCCCCGAGCACCGAGTTGACGAAGGCGATGGCGTTCGACTCCGCCCACGCCACGTGGCTGCCCGCTGTCGGGCGGTGGCCGGACTGGTACGGCGCGCACGACCAGATCGGCTCGCAGCCGAGCGCCACGTGCGCGTCCATGAGGCGCCGGCCGTTCTCGGCCACCTCCGGGTCGGCGCGTACCAGTCCGGGATGCAGCAGGTCGAGCGAGCCGACGTTGAGCGTCGTGCGCACCCGCACCCGGGCGCCGAGGGAGACCAGCCGCTCGGTGAATTCCAGCCCCGCCACGCCGTGGTAGAGGCAGCCATCGGCGTGCGCCGACTCGATCGGCACCAGTCGTTCGGCCCCGTTCGCGCGCGCGACCCCGACGATCAGACGCATGCACATCGCGGTGGCCGGGCCCTGCTCGCCGGCCAGCATCGACTGTTCTTCGGCCGTGAGGACCAGGCCGTCGTCGCCGGGCATCAGGCTCCTTCGCCCGGGGCCAGCGTCACGGTGTGGAGCGAGGTGAAGAAGTCCTGCGCGGCCTTGCCCTGCTCGCGGCCGCCGACACTGGATGCCTTCTCGCCGCCGAAGGGCAGGTAGAAGTCGACCCCGGTGGTCGGTGCGTTGACCTTCACCAGGCCGGCTGCCAACGCGTCCGCCGTCGCGAGCGCGGCGGTGAGGTCGCGCGTGTACACGCCGGCGGCCAGTCCGTGCGGAACGTTGTTGGCCACCGCCACCGCCTCCTGGAGCGTAGGCACCGCGTGCAGCGTGGCGATCGGCCCGAACACCTCGTCGCAGGAAAGCGGGTGGTCGGCGGGGACGTCCTCGAGCAGGGCCGGACGGACGTACCAGCCGGGGTCGTCGGTCGCCACGCCGCCGGTCAGGAGACGGGCCCCGGCCGCGGTCGCGCTGCCGGCGGCGGCCAGCACCCTGTCCCGGGCGGCTTCGTTGATGACCGGCCCCACCGCGGTCGTCGCCTGCGCCGGGTCGCCGAACCCCAGCGCCTCGATCGCCGCGACGAGGGCGTCACGCATCGGCGCGACGTCCCCGACGACGATCACCCGCTTGGTCGCCGTGCACTTCTGGCCCGCGAACCCCATCGCGGCCGCGGCGAGCTGCCTGGCGGTGGACTCCACGTCGGCGTCGGGCAGGACGATCGCCGGGTTCTGGCCGCCCATTTCCGCCTGTACCCGCACCCCGCGGGCCGCAGCCGAGCGCACCACGTCGCCACCGACCGCCGTGGATCCGGTGAACGACACCACGTCGGCCTCGGCCACGATCGCCCGGCCGGTGTCGCCGTCACCGGGAAGGACCGTGAACAGTCCCTCGGGCAGCACCTCGTCGAGCAGGGCGGCCAGCCGCAGCGCTGTCGCCGTGGCGTCCGGCGACGGCTTGAGCGCCACGGCGTTGCCGAACGCCAGTGCCGGTGCGGCCTTCCACAGCGGGATGGCGATGGGGAAGTTCCACGGGGTGACGAGCCCGGCGACGCCGAGCGGTCGGCGCCGGGTGAAGAGCAGGCCGAGGGCCGACGGCTCGTGCATCGCGCCCACCGGGTCGTACACCTGCTGGGCGTAGTAGCGAAGGATGGCCACCGCCCGAGCCACCTCACCGCGCGCTTCGCCGAGGGGCTTGCCGACCTCGCGAACCGCCAGTCGGGTCAGTTCGTCGGATGCTGCCGCCACCGCGTCGGCAGCGTCGGACAGGGCCTGCGCCCGGGCGGCCGCGGGGCCGCGCCCCCACTGGGCCTGGGCCGTGCGAGCGCGGGCGAACGCCTTCGCCACCTCGTCGGCGGTGGTCACGGGCGCCTCGGCAACGAGGTCCTCGGGTGCGTGCGGTGAGTAGCTCTTGATCACGAAGGCTCCCTCAGCGTCGGTACGTGGGCCGGGTGGGACGAGGTCACGTCACAGCAGGAAACCCGCCGGGAAGGGGTCGTCCGGATCGAGGAAGTACTGCGCCGTGCCGGTCAGCCAGGCGCGCCCGGTGATGGTCGGCACGACTGCGGTGGCGCCGCCGGCGAGCCGGGTCTCCTCGACGAGCCGGCCGACGAAGCGCGTCCCGATGAAGGACTCGTTGACGAAGTCGACGTCCAACGCCAGCTCGCCACGCGCGTGCAGCTGCGCCATGCGGGCGCTCGTGCCGGTACCGCACGGGCTCCGGTCGAACCAACCCGGGTGGATGGCCATCGCGTGGCGCGAATGCCGGGCGTCCGAGCCGGGAGCGATGAGCTGTACGTGGTGACATCCGCTGATGTCGGGGTCGTCGACGTGGACCGGGCGGTCCTGTTCGTTGATCGCCTCCATGATCGCCAGCCCGGCGTCCAGCAGTGCCTGCTTGTGTCCCCGGTCGAACGGCAGGCCGAGGTCGTCGAGGTGGACGATGGCGTAGAAGTTGCCGCCGTAGGCGAGGTCGTAGCGGACCGTCCCGAAACCGGGCACCTCGACCGTCGCGTCCAACTGCTGCGAGTAGGACGGCACGTTGCGGATCGTGACCGCCCTGGCCGCGCCGTCGGAGACGGCGACCTCCGCGACCACGAGGCCGGCGGGCGTGTCCAGGCGGATCGTCGTGACCGGCTCGGTCACCTCCACCATGCCGGTCTCCACCAGCACGGTGGCGACCCCGATGGTGCCGTGTCCGCACATCGGCAGGCAGCCGGACACCTCGATGTAGAGCACGCCCCAGTCGGCGTCGGGCCGCGTCGGCGGCTGCAGGATCGCTCCGGACATGGCGGAGTGCCCGCGTGGCTCGTACATGAGCAAGGTGCGCAGGTCGTCGCTGTTGGCGAGGAACCAGCGCCGGCGCTCCATCATGGTGGCGCCGGGCAGCGGTGCCACGCCGCCCGTGATGACCCTGGTCGGCATGCCCTCGGTGTGCGAGTCGACGGCGTGCAGTAGTCGGCGGGCCCGCATGGCTCAGGCCAGTCCGGCTTCGAGGGCTGCCTCGGTCGCGGCGCGGACCGACTGCTCCTGCTCGGCGGTCAGCGGCTGCCGCGGCGGCCGGCAGGCGCCGCCTTGACGGCCGACGATGTCCATGGAGAGCTTGATCGCCTGTACGAACTCGGTCTTCGAGTCCCAGCGCAGCAGGGGGTGCAGCAGCCGGTACAGCGGCAGCGCGGTCTCCAGGTCCCCTGCCACCGAGGCCTCGTACAGCGCCACGGTCGAGCGGGGAAAGGCGTTCGTGTATCCGGCGACCCATCCCTTGGCGCCCGCGATGCCGACCTCGAGCACGACGTCGTCGGTGCCGATCATCAGGTCCAGTCCGGGCGCGAGTTCCGAGATCTCGTAGGCCCGGCGCACGTCCCCGCTGAACTCCTTGACGCCGACGATGAGGCCCTCGTTGTACAGCGTGGCGAGGATCCGAGGCGTCAGGTCGGTCTTGGTGTCGATCGGGTTGTTGTACGCGGTCACCGGCAGGCCGGCCTTGGCGATCTCGCGGTAGTGCTCCAGGACGGCCCGCTCGTCCGTGCGGTACGCGTTCGGGGGGAGCGCCATGACGGCCTGCGCGCCGGCCTCGGCCGCCTGCTCGGCCCAGCGCCGCGACTCCAGCGCGCCGTAGGCGCCCACGCCTGGCATGACGACGAAGCCCTCGGGTGCGGCCTGGACCGCCACCTCGACGACCTTCGCGCGCTCCTCACCGGTCAGCACCTGGTACTCGCCCAGGGACCCGTTCGGGGTCACGCCGTGGGCGCCGTTCTCGGCCAGCCACCGCACGTGGTCGGCGTAGGCGTCGAAGTCCACCGACAGGTCGTCGCGGTAGGGCAGGGCGGTCGCGACGAGCACGCCGCGCCAGGGGCGGGTACGGGCAGCGGGGGAAGCAGTCATCTCGGAAAGCCCCTTTCGTGACGGTCAGTAAAATATTACACAACCGTCCGCCGGGCTCAAGTCACGCGTCGATAACACCCCGACGAGCACCTCTAGAGCAACGATGTGTCCTGTGCCATAGTTCAGTGCTACGTCACACAGCAGTGCTACCAGTGGCTACCTGGGCCGTCCGCATGGCGGCCCTTGAGGGAAGTGGGTTTGGCAATGACGGCATACCTGACCCGCCGGCTGTCGCGAGTCGCCCTCGTGGGCGGCGCGGCGGTCGCGGCCATGATGCTCTCCGCCTGTGGTAACGGGCTCGCCTCGGGAGGGGGCGAGCAGTCGTCGGACAAGGGGCCGATCGTCCTCGGCATGCTGACTCCGCTGTCCGGCAGCAGTTCGGCCATCGGCCCGTACATGAAGAACGGGGCGCAACTCGCCGTCGACGAGATCAACGGCAAGGGCGGCGTCGACGGGCGCAAACTCGAGCTCAAGGTCGAGGACGAGGCCTGCGACGCGAAGAGCGCCACGGCGGGCGCCAACAAGCTGGTCACCGCGGGTGTGAAGATCTCGGTCGGCGGCTACTGCTCGGGTGCGACGCTCCCGACGTTGCCGATCTTCGAGAAGGCCGACGTGCCCATGCTCATCCCGGCCGCCAACTCCAACGAACTGGTCAAGCAGCACAAGAAGAACGTCTTCCTGATCAACGGCACCGGCGCGCAGCAGTCCGATGCGGCGTTCACGTTCATGAAGAAGGTGGGCGCCACCAAGGTCGCCCTCATGGACGACAACACCAGCTACTCCAAGGACATCGCCGACACCACCGCCAAGCTGCTGACCGGCTCGCCGGCGCTCGCCGGACGCGAGTCGGTCACCGCCGGTGAGAGCGACTACAGCGCCAACGTCACCGCCATCCTGAAGGGACAGCCGGACTTCATCTACTGGACCGGCTACTACCAGGAGGGTGGCCTCATCATCCGTCAGCTGCGGCAGGCCGGCTACACCGGCAAGGTGATGGTCGCCGACGGGTCGGTCGACCAGAAGCTGGTGGACATCGCCGGCTCCGAGGCCGCCGAAGGCGTCTTCGCCACCATGACGCAGACCCCGGAGACGATCCAGGGCGCCGACAAGTGGATCGCGGACTACAGGAGCAAGTTCGGCGCCGCCCCCGGTCCGTACTCGACCCAGGCCTACGACGCCGTGCGGGTGGCCGCCGAGGCGGTCAAGCAGGCCGGCTCGACCGACGGCAGCGCCGTCATCAAGGCACTCGAGGGGATCGACGGTTTCCAGCTGTTCTCCGGGCCGCTGAAGTTCACGCCCGACCACACGCTCTCCAGCGGTGGCTTCCAGATCCTCACGGTGGAGAAGGGCAAGATCGTCCTCAAGGACACCCTGCAGTAGACCGCCTGCTCCCGGCGGCGCCCTCCCAGGAGCGCGCCGCCGGGGCGTTCCCCGGAGGGCTCCCATGACCCAACTCCTCTGGAACGGTCTCTTCGTCGGATCGTTCTACGCCCTGGTCGCCCTGGGCTACACCATGGTGTACGGCATCATCAGGCTCCTCAACTTCGCCCACGGCGACCTGTACATGCTCGGTGCGTTCGTCGGTTTCGGCGTCCTGAGCGTCGCCGGCGGGCTGGCGACCGGCCTCGGCTTCGTGGCGCTGCTCATCGTCCTGATCATCGCGATGCTGGTGACCGGAACGGCCGGCCTGCTGCTCGAGCGGATCGCCTACCGTCCCCTGCGCGGCGCGCCCCGGCTCTCCGTACTGATCACCGCGGTCGGCGCCTCGTTCGCGATCGAGTACGGCATGCGCCTGGTGGCCGGGCCCAACCCGGAGGTCTACCCGGTCCGGCTGGCGGGCGACTCGATCAACCTGCTCGGCGCCCGGATCACCATCCAGCAGGCCAGCCTCATCCTGATCGCGGTCCTGCTGATGGCCGGCCTCCAGTGGCTCGTCATGGGGACCGGGACCGGGCGGGCCATGCGCGCCATCTCCCAGGACCCGACGGCAGCGCTGTACATGGGCATCAACGTCGACGCCGTCATCGCGCGCACCTTCTTCATCGGCTCCGCTCTCGCCGGCGCGGCCGGCGTGATGGCCGGCGGTTACTACGGGAAGATCGACTTCCTGATGGGGTTCATCATCGGGCTCAAGGCGTTCACCGCGGCCGTCATCGGCGGCATCGGCAACATCAAGGGCGCGATGCTCGGCGGCCTGGCGCTCGGCCTGCTCGAGTCGATCGGCACCGCCTGGATCGGCGGGCAGTGGCGTGATGTCTTCGCCTTCAGCTTCCTCATCATCTTCCTCACGCTCCGCCCGACCGGCATCCTCGGCGAGCGCGTTACGGAGCGTGTCTGATGACCACCAACTTCGCCACGTCACCCACCCGCGCCAGTGCCCTCTTCGACCGGCTCCAGCAGAACCGCTACCTCGGCCTGATCGGACTGGCCGTCGCGGCCTTGGCGCCGTTCATCACCGCGACCAACTACGCCCTGTCGGTCATGACCTCCGCGCTGCTCTTCGTGATGCTCGCGGTCGGCCTCAACATCGTCGTCGGCTACTGCGGCCTGCTCGACCTCGGGTACGCCGCGTTCTTCGCCATCGGCGCCTACGTCAGCGGAGTCCTCGCCACCCGGTACGGCTGGCCGCTGCTGGCCACGGTGCCCGTCGTCATCGTCGCGGCGGTGGTCGCCGGCATCGTGATCGGTGGGCCCACCCTGCGGCTGCGCAGCGACTACCTGGCGATCGTGACGCTCGGCTTCGGGGAGATCATCCGGATCACAGCGAACAACCTCACCATCACCGGTGGGCCGTCCGGCATCTACGGGATCCCCGGCATCACGCTGCCCGGGATCGACCTGAGCGGACCGGTCGGGCTCTACTACACCTGTGTGGTCGTCGTCGCCCTGGCCGTCCTCGGCGCGGCGCGGCTCGGACGCAGCCGGCTCGGACGCGCCTGGCGGTTCATCCGCGAGGACGAGGACGCCGCCGAGGCGATGGGCATCAACACGTACCGGGTGAAGCTCGCCGCCTACATCGGCGGCGCCATCTGGGGTGGCCTCGCCGGCATCCTCTTCGGCGCCCAGCTGTCCGCCATCTCCCCACCGAGCTTCACCTTCCTGTGGTCGGCCCTCATCCTGATGGCCGTCGTGCTCGGTGGCATGGGCTCGACGCCCGGCGTCGTGCTCGGCGCCATCTTCATCAGCGTGCTGCCCGAGCTTCTCCGGGAGGCCGCGGACTACCGGTACTTCGTATTCGGGATCCTGCTCATCGTAGTGATGATCTTCCGCCGGCAGGGGCTGTGGCCGGCACGCGCCGTGGAACGGCAGTCCCGGCGTGACCTGCGCAAGGCCGAGAAGCATGACGCGGGCAAGGCGAAGGAGGTAGTGCCGTGAGCACGGGAGGAACCGCGCCGCTCCTGCGGGTGCAGGATCTGCACCTGGACTTCGGCGGTGTGAAGGCCGTTGACGGGCTGAGCTTCCAGGTCAACCAAGGCGACCTCCTGTCGCTCGTCGGACCCAACGGTGCCGGCAAGACCAGCGCGTTCAACTGCATCACGGGCTTCTACAAGCCCACCGGCGGCTCGATCACGCTGCACGGCGCGGACATCACCGGCCTGCGACCGTCCGCGATCGCGGCCCGGGGGACGTCGCGCACCTTCCAGAACCTGCGTCTGTTCGGTGAGCTGACGGTGCTCGACAACGTCCGCGCCGGAACGCACCTGCGGCTGCGGCAGAACGCCCTCGACGCGCTCCTGCACACGCCGCGGTTCCGGCGCTCGGAACGGGAGGCGACCGACGAGGCCAACCGTTGGCTCGACTTCGTGGGCCTGCGCGGTGACCGCGGTGGCCTGGCGCGGAACCTTCCGTACGGCGAGCAGCGGCGCGTCGAGATCGCCCGCGCCCTCGCCCGCCGGCCCACGGTGCTCCTGCTGGACGAGCCCGCCGCGGGCCTCAACTACGGCGAGAAGACCGAACTGCTCGATCTGCTGCACCGCATCAGTGGGCTCGGCACCGCCATCGTCCTCATCGAGCACGACATGGATCTCGTCATGCAGGTGTCGCGCCGGATCGTCGTGCTGAACTTCGGGCGGGAGATCGCCGACGGCACTCCCGAGGAGGTACGCCGCAACCCGGACGTGATCGAGGCGTACCTCGGCAAGGACGACGAAGAGGAAGCCACGAACGAGGAGATGATGAGCCGTGAGTGACGCCGCCGGCCGCTGTGCCCTCGACATCGACGCTCTCGACGTCCACTATGGCTGCGTCCACGCCCTCCGGGGCCTGACCCTGACCGTTGGCGAGGGCGAGATCGTCACTCTGCTCGGCAACAACGGCGCGGGCAAGACCAGTACGCTCGCCACGGTTTCCGGCGTGGTGCGATCCACCGGCGGCACCGTGCGCGCGTTCGGCACGGACATCACCACGGCCAAGCCCTGGGAGATCGTCGGCGCCGGAGTGGTGCACGTGCCGGAGGGGCGCCGCATCTTCTCCCGGCTGACCGTTCACGAGAACCTCCAACTCGGCGGCTACCTGGTGAACGACAAGGCCGCGGTCAGCCGCCGGATCGACGAGGTCTACGCCCTGCTGCCCCGGCTCGCCGAGCGGCGCAGCCAGCAGGGCGGGAACCTGTCCGGCGGCGAGCAGCAGATGCTCGCCGTCGGTCGTGCGCTGGTCGCCGGGCCCAGACTGCTGATGCTGGACGAGCCCTCGATGGGGCTCGCACCACTCGTGGTGGCCCAGATCATGGCTCTGATCCGCCGGATCAACGCCGACGGCACCTCGGTGCTGCTCGTCGAGCAGAACGCCCGTGCCGCACTCAAGATTGCTCACCGCGCGTACGTGGTGGAGAACGGCGTGATCACCCTGCAGGGAGCGGCCCGCGAGCTCGCGCGCGACTCCCGCGTGGTCGAGGCGTACCTGGGGGCCTGAGACGATGCAGGACATTCGTGCCACCGACTACCACACGGCGGGAGAGCCGTTCCGCATCGTCACCGAAGGCGTCCCGGAGATTCCCGGCACCACAGTGCTGGAACGGCGCGAACACGCCCAGCGCGATGAACAGGTCGACGCGGTGCGCCGGCTCCTGGTCAACGAACCTCGCGGCCACGCCGACATGTACGGCTGCTTCGTCGTGCCACCTGACGACGACGGCGCACACTTCGGGGTGCTGTTCTGGCACAAGGACGGTTACTCGACGGCGTGCGGACACGGCACCATCGCGCTGGGTGCGTGGGCAGTCCGGAGCAGGCTCGTGGACGCCGCCCCGGACGGGGAGACCGACGTGGTGATCGACGTACCGTCAGGTCGCGTCACGGCCACAGTTTCCTGCGTGGCCGGCGAGGTCCGGGACGTCAGCTTCCGCAACGTGCCCGCGTACGTTCTGGGTCACGGCATCGCCGTGAACACCAGCCGGGGTCCGGTGCAGGTGGACATCAGCTACGGAGGGGCCATTTACGCCTCCGTCGACGCCTCGGTCCTCGGGCTGTCGATCGACCCCGACCATTACGGTGATCTGCTGGCGCTCGGCCGCGAAATCAAATGGAGACTCAACGGAACCGAATGGGCCCGGCATCCGAGCGAACCGCGGCTTGACGGTATCTACGGCACCATTCTGTTCGAGGATCTCGGCCGACGGTCCGACGGCCCACACCAGCGAAACATCACCGTCTTCGCCGACGGTGAGGTCGACCGCTCGCCGTGCGGGTCGGGAACCTCCGCGCGGATCGCGCTGCTAGCATCATCGGGGCAACTCGCCCCTGACCAGGTGCTAACGCACGACTCTGTGGTCGGAACACGGTTCCTGGGCCGCGTCGTGCACGAGTTGGAAGCAGAAGGCCGCCCGGCCTACGTTTCGGAGGTGCGAGGGATGGCCTACCGAACTGGTGAGCATCATTTCGTTCTTGAGGCCAACGATCCCGTCGGCCTGGGATTTGCGCTGCGATGAAGGAGACAAGGGGCGACACCGCGACCGGGCGCCTGGCCCTGGACGCCCTCTCCCTGCCGCAGTTCGGCGGCCGGCCCAACCTTCGGCAGGAGATCGCCCACATCCTGCGGGGCGCGGTCATCACGGGACAGATGCGACCCGGCGTGCTGTACTCCGCGCCGACCCTCGCGGAGCAGTTCGGTGTCTCCGCCACGCCGGTGCGCGAAGCGATGCTCGACCTCGCCAACGAGGAACTGGTCACGATTGTTCGAAACAAGGGCTTCCGGGTCAAGGAGCTCAGTGACCGGGACCTGGACGAGATCACGTCGCTGCGCGCACTGATCGAGGTGCCCACTGTGGCCGAGATCGCCCGGGCCATCAACGAGCCCACCCGGGCGGCGGTCGAGGAACTGCGTCCGCTGGCGAGGGAGGTGGAGCGGCTCGCCGAGACGGGCGACCTCATCGGCTACGTCGAAGTCGACCGGCGTTTCCATCTGTCGTTGCTCGCCCTCGCCGGCAACCGCCATCTCATCGACGTGGTGGGGAACCTACGGGCCCGCAGCCGCCTGTACGGCCTGCAAGGGCTCGCCGAGCGCGGCGAGCTGGGGCGCTCGGCCGCCGAGCACGAGCAGATCGTCGATCTGGTGGTGGCCGGCGACGCGCCGAAGGTGGCGGAGCTGATGCGACGCCACATCGGCCACGTTCGCGGCTCCTGGGCCGGCTACCACGAACCCTGACCGGTACGCGACCAGGTATGCCGTTCGGATCGGCTCGCCCTCGGCGAGCTTCTGACTTGTGCAGTTGCGCAAAGTCGTCCTTGTGCCGGTGGCGACGCCGCGGTGAGGGTGAGCGAATCCCGCGCCGCAAGGAGTCGGCCGGGTGCTGGACACCTTGCAGGAGCAACAGATGCGCAGAGTCAAGGCACCACCAGCCCTCGCCATCCTGGCGACTGCCGCCCTCCTCGGAACCACCGCCCAGGCCGCGAACGCGACGCCGACGGGTACGACGACGGCCGCGGAGGCGTCCGTCCCCGGCCACTGTGGCGCCCGCTACGGACACCCCCCGCGCTCGTGGACGAACTGGCCGACCCGGTCGACGCCACGAACAGCGCCACCGGCGCCACCACCAGCGCGGGGGAGTGCACCACCAGGGAACCCGCCGCCGGGCGGTCTCCCCGCACCGGCAGCAGAGCCGCCGCCCGGTCGAACACCACCAACTTCACCGGAAGCGTTGACGCCAGCCGCAGTTCCCCGCCCTGACCCGTGCCGCGCAGCGCCGTCGTGAGCGATACGGCGTCGGTAAAGCCCTCCGTCTCGTACACCGACCGCATCCGCACCCCGGGCGCCACTCCCGACTCCCCGACGGACGCCCGTGCGGCCGTCACATATGGCGGCTTGGCCAGATGCAGTACCTCGACCTAACTCCCTCTCAGCAGCTGGCCGTAGCGCGCCGGCACCTCGTCCTCGCGCTCCAGCACCTCCACCAGGTGCGCAGCGCGTGGCCCGGACACCGCCTCGTACACCTCGTGAAGCCGCTCCACGATGCCCTCGACGTAGGCCAGTTCGGCCCGCCGCCGGGCCAGCAGGGCGGTGAGCGATGACCGTGGGGGGCCGGCCGCCCATCGCGGCGCCGCGCCGTCGATGTGCAGCACCAGTGCGGAGTCTGCAAGGTGCCGCAGCGCTCGTTCCGCCTCCGCAGGGGACACCCCGACCGCCGCCGCCACCTCGGTGACGTCCGCCGAGGGCACGGCCACCAGGTGCTCCAACACCGGCCCGGCCAGTGGATCCAGGCCGGTCACCGCCCACGGACTGCCTGCAGTTCCGTCCATACGTTCCGGCACTCCTGTGGTCTGAGCTTGTTCCGCCTCGGCCGACACCTTCGGTGTGGTGGTCAGGCCGCCAGGGCGGCGTCGTTCTCGACGGGACTGCGCTGGCCCAGGCTGCTGTGCAGCCGGTGCAAGTTGTACCAGCCGCAATGGCGAGCGAGGACCCCCGTACCAGCCCATGGACGTCGAGCTCGGCACCTCGTTGAGGATGACCGTTGCTGACTCCCGGACAACCCTCGGCTCGGTGACCCCGCGCCGCCCCCACGCCGCGCCCATGATCGGAGACACTGGCACCGTGCGAAACGACCTCGACCAGATCGAAGCGGCGTTCGCCGGCACGCCGCTGGCCGGCCTGCCGATCGGGTACGGCCCGTCGGGCACTGTCCTCGTCGCCGGCATCGACCCCGGTCGGCTGCACGAGGCGTGGCAGGCCGCCGACGCACTGGTGCTGGTAACCGGGCGCCGGCCCGTCATGGTCACCGACGACTTCGACGACACGCTGGGGTTCCGGCCCGAGCCCGGGCCGGGTCCGTCGGAGTCGGAGCTGCGCACGTTCGCCGAGGCGGCCCAGGCTTCCGATCCCTGGCTGACCTACCGTCACTACAGCGAGGACGACGAGGTCGACGAGGGCGAGCTCGAGTACTACGCGCGTGGCGTGGCCGGCGTCGACCTGACGGCCCTGGTGTCGGATGTGGCGCTGCCGACTGAGCGCCCGGCGCTGGAGCGGGCGCTGTACGACCGGCTGCTCGCCGACGCCGACCTGTACGCCCGGGTGCTCAGCAGCGTGCGGTTCCTGACGCAGACCGACTACTGGTTTACGCCGAACAGTGTCCTGCTCATGCTGCTGCCCACCGGCGACGTCCGCAGCTCGGGGTACTGGGTGGAGTTCTACGGTGCGCTCACGCGGGAATACCAGCAGAGGCTCGCCGAGGTGTTGGCGCAGTGGCGTGACCGGTGGGACGCCCGCCTGGTCGCGTCGTGGGGCACCATGCTGCAGTTCCAGGTGGGTCGTCGCCCGGCACCGGGGGACGAGGCGTGGGCGGCGGCCGGCCAGCTCAAGGCGCTCGCTCCGAACCTCGACCTGAGCCGGTGGGAGGTCGCCGTAGCCCTGCCCGCCGGTGACGCGTGGTTCGTGCACAACCGGCCCTGACGAACTCGACCAGGCCGCGACTGCGCTCACCATCGTCGCCCGGATCGGACTGGCCCCGACCTTCGTTCGTGCCCGGTCATGAGCGACCGCGCCCGGATCGCCGCCCGGGGCAGCCCGGGGACAGGCCACCTCGCCTCTCGCCTGGGCTCTGGTCCATAGCGGTGACTCATGGCAGGACGCTTCAGTAGTCCCTGTGAGTTCTGCGGATCCGCGGAATGCAGGGAGGAGTTGCCGGAGTAACTCCCCGGAGGGAGGGGATCCCGGAGGTCGAGGAGTTTGCCGGTGGCATTGACGCGAAAGTTGCCGTCGCCGGGGCTGGCGACGCCGGAGTGGCAGTGGACGCAACGGAACGTGGGCAGGGGAAGGCGCGCGCGCCGAAGGGTCCAGGACAGCAGGATGTGAGGACGCGTAGACATGATCTCTCTGAAGACTTGACGGAAGGCATGGGAAAGAGCCGACGGCGACGTCGGCGACCGATGCACGGGAAGGTGTCAGGTCTACAGAGCAGGCGGTGTCACGCGGGGTGAAGTCCTCTCGTGAATGGGTCGGAGAAGAAGATCCAGTGACAAGGTAGGGCGGACGGGCCGGCGAGGCCACGCATTTTGTCCAGGTCCCGAGCACTGGGGGGCGGGGTCGGCGAGCTGGGCGTCGACCCCGGCGGAGTCAGGCTTGCGCCGGCAACCGGCCGGCCGCCGCCAACCGCCGGATCACGGTCCCGTGCGGAACGGCGTGGCTGGTGTGACCGCCCACGCCAGTGGTGGTGGCGGCGGTGAAGAGCGAGTTGAGCAGCGCCTCCTCGACCGCGTCCATGACGGCGGCGAAGAGCGGGTTGATCTCCCCGTCGGGGATGAGTGGCTGGTCCCGTGGCGCGGTGCTGAACGCGATCGCGTAGTCGCCGCTGGTGTTGCTGTAGGACGCGCCGACCCGGCCCATCGCGAAGACCGCCCGTCGGGCGAGCCGGCCGAGCTTCGCCGCGCTGCGGCAGCGGGCCGGCGACCGGTGGCGGGTCATCGCCGGCGGCGGCATCCGGTCGCACAACGTCCGGCAGGTGCTCGCGGAGACCGGAGCGCGGGAGGTGCACCTGCGGGCGCCGGTGCGGCGCGACGGGCGCGAGGCCACCGACGGCGACGAGGTACGCCGGGTCGTCGACGCCACGCGTGCCGAGGCGTGCCCGAGCGCGGGTCGGTGACCGTTAGGCTGCGTAGGGCAGTTCAGCGGGGGAGTGCCCAGCCTCATGAGCGGGAGACAGCGACGGTGCCGAAGGCCTACTGGATCACCACCTACCGGTCCATCAGCGACGACAGGAAGGTCGCGGCGTACGCGGAGCTGGCGGGCCCGGCGCTGCGCGCCGCCGGCGGCACGTTCCTGGCGCGCGGCCTGCCGGCGCACGCGTTCGAGTCCGCCGTGCTGGAGCGCACGACGCTGATCGAGTTCGACAGCGTCGAGGCCGCCCTCGCCGCTCACGAGACCCCGGCCTACCAGGAGGCGCTGCGGGCGCTCGGCGACGGCGCCGACCGCGACCTGCGCATCATCGAAGCGACGCCCTGACGCTGCCGGCGGGCGGATCCCGGGCGTGGCCGTGCCGGGGGACGGTGCCGAACCCGAACCGGCCGCACCTCTAGGCTGGGCGGCATGTCCGCCCGGCACCTCGCACCTGTTCAGTCCGACGACCCAGGTGTGCGGGCGGGCGGGTCGGGGTGGTGAGGCTGCCGACCGTGCCGGGGCAACGACACGCAGCGCCGGCCCCACGATCGAGCCTGGCGGAGCGCTGCCGGCTCATCGCCGACTCGCGTGCCTTCGACGTGGTGATCGTCGTGGTCATCATGCTCAACGGGGTGGTGCTCGGCTTCGAGACCTACCGCGACGTCGGCGCGGCGCATCCCGTCCTGCGCTGGTTGGAGTGGTTCTTCCGGCTCGTCTTCGTCGTGGAGATCGCGATCCGGGTGCTGGCCTTCGGTCGCCGGCCGCAGGACTTCTTCCGGCACGGCTGGAACGTCTTCGACTTCCTGGTCATCGCCAGCATCTTCATTCCCGGCCTGCACGGTGACTCGGGGGTGCTGCGGTTCCTGCGGGTCGCCCGGGTGCTGCGGCTGGTGCGGTTCTCACCCGGGCTGCGCACCATCGTGGCGGCGCTGTGGCGCAGCCTTCCCGGTGTCGCGGGGTTCCTCGCCCTGGCCGCGGTCACCCTCTACGTGTACGGCATGGCCGGCTGGCTGATCTTCGGGGAGCGATATCCGGAGCAGTACGGCGACATCGGCCGCTCGCTGCTGACCCTGTTCGTGCTGCTGTCGCTGGAGACGCTGCCGGACCTGCTCCAGCAGGGTATGGCGGTGTCGCCGTGGACCCTCGTCTACTACGTCAGCTACGTGCTGATCACGGTGAACCTGCTGCTCAATATCCTGATCGCAGTCATCGTCAACTCCATGGAGGAGGCCCGCCGGCTGGAGATGACCGAGCGGCTGTCCCCGGACTACGACGAGGACGGCGACGGTATCCCCGACGAGCTCGACCGGATCGCGCTCACCCAGCGGCTGGACGACCTGCGCGCGGTCATCGGCGAGCTCGAACGGGAGCTGCGCATCGACCGCGAGGACGGGCAGCACCGACCGCGCCAGCACCGCGAGCGCGCGGGCTGAACGCCACAAGCAAGCACCGGACCGGTCGCGCCGGCAGATCAGCACCGGCGCGACCGGTCGTCCGGTCAGGACAGCTGCAGCCGGGGTTCCAGGATGACCTCGAAGAGCCGGTCCCACGGCAGCTCGACCCGTGCCGACTCGAAGCGCGTCAGCGTCGCCGTGAACGTCCTGGCGCCCCGCCGGCCCAGCACGACGCGGTGCCCGGCGAAGTGGTCGGCGAAGTACCGCTCGGTCAGCGGCACGAGCCGCTCACGCACCCAGCCGTCGAAGTAGCTCTTCTGCTCGGGCGTGAGCGCGAGCGGGTCCCAGCCCTGCGCCCGGGCGTGCGCGTACGCCTCGACCTGCACGATGTTCTTCCACGGGTCGTCCTTGACGAACCGGTAGAGCAGGTATTCGGCGTGTGCCTGGCCGGGCCCGCGCAGCTCGGGCACGCCGAACCCGCTGCCGGAGGAGCGCAGGTACGCCCACCGGGCGGTGCCGTGCGCGAGCGCCAGGCCGAGCGCGTTGCCGCCGGTGTTCCACCCCGAGTAGGACAGCAGCGCCGCGAGGTCGAGGTGGCTCTCCATCCGCGCCACCAGGTCGTGGTCGGCCTTGTTGACGATGAGCGGGTCCACCACGATGACCGGGGTGCCGGCGGCCAGCAGCTCACCGATCCGCCCGACGAAGGCGTCCAGGTCGGCGGCCCGCTGGTCGGGCGCCGCCGAGGGGGTGTTCACGGCGAGCACGATGTCCGCGTCGCCGCTGACGACGCGGCCGCCCACGGCGGCCACGTGCCGGCGGATGTTCTCCGCGAACGGGATGCCCTCCAGTTGGGCGGTCCAGTTCTCGCCGGAGACCCCGGCGTACTCCACCCGGTAGGTGGGGGTCGTGCCGGCCGCGATCACACGGGCGACCAGCAGCGCGTCGACCTCGTCGGCGCCGGGGAAGATCTCCACCCGGTCGCCGACGCCGAGGCGGGCGACGAGCGCCTCCAGTTCCACCCGCTCGGCCCGGGCCAGGCCGACCGGCGCGGTGTCGTCCTCGGAGAGCACGAGGTGGCTGATCGTGCCGTCGGCGACCCACTCGACCATGAGCCGGTTGACCTGGTGGTTGCGGGCCCGCGCGGCGAGGTAGTCCTCGACGACCTGGTCGGGGATCTGCGCCCGGACGGCGTCGAGCTGGGCCCGCAGCTCCTCCTGCCCGAGGTTGACCACCTGGTCGTAGAGCTTCGCCCAGCTGACCAGCGCGTCGCGGTACCTGTCCAGCTCGGTGCCGGTGCTCGTGACGGCGAGGCGCTGGATGGTGTCGTGCACCTCGATCACCGCGTCCGGCCGGGTCGCGCGCAGGTTCCGGATGGCGGCCAGGTTGTCCAGGGCGGCGGCCAGGGTCGGTGCGGCGGTGCGGGAGGCGATCAGGCCGCCGTAGGCGAGCATGCTCACCGAGATCACGTATCCGTCGGCGTCGCCGGTGGTGCCCAGCCAGCGGGCGATGGCGGCCCCGTCGCCGGGGGTGAAGAAGCGGCCCAGCAGCTCCCGCGGCGGCAGCCGCACCTGCGCGCCGGCGCTCGCCGCGGTCATCTGCGGGGCGTACGTGTTGACCGGCCGGTCGTCCAACGGCACGAGTGCCACGGTCAGCTGCCGCCTGGCGGGCCCGGCGAGAGCGGGCCGGCCGATGGCCACGGTGGTCAGCCCGGCCACGCCGGTGGCCAGGAGGGTCCGTCTTCTCATCTGCACTCCCTGTTATCTGGGCGCGCTCGCCGCGCGGGGGGTGGCCGGCACGAGCCGGCGGGTGATCCACAGCGGTGAGGTGACGGCGTTGCCCATCACCACCGCGTGCGCACCCGCCTCGAAGGCCCGGCCGATCTGTTCCGTGGTGCGGTACCGCCCTTCGGCGATCACCGGCACGGACAGCTGTGCGACGAGTCGCGCCACGAGCCCGAGGTCGGGCCCGTCAGTCGGTGGGCTGGCCGGGGTGTGGCCGGACAGCGTGGTGGCGACCGCGTCGGCGCCGGCCTCGACGGCGGCGACGCCTTCCGTCGCGGTGGAGACGTCGGCCAGGATCAGCGCGTCGGTCCGTTCGCGGATCAGGCGGACCGTGTCGGCGAAGGTGCGTCCGTCGGGTCGGGGGCGGTCGGTGGCGTCGATCGCGATGATGTCCGCGCCGGCCAGCGCCACGTCGAGGGCGTGGGCCGCGGTCGGGGTGATGAAGACGCCCTCGGTGCCGTGCTTGTAGAGCCCGATCACCGGCACGTCGACGACGGGGCGTACCGCGGCGACGTCGTCGGGTCCGTTGACCCGGACCGCCACCGCGCCGCCGCGCACCACCGCGGCGGCCACCCGGGCCTGCACGTACGGGTCCCGCATGGGGTCGCCGGGGTCGTCGGGCAGCGGCTGGCAGGACACCACCAGCCCGCCGGCCAGGTCGTCGAGCACGTTCACCCGTGGGTCCTTTCCGAGTCGTTGCTGTCCAGGGCCAGTCGGGCCGCCCCGACCACGACGGCGTCGGCGCCCAGCGTGGCGGGCCGCAGCGGGACGCCGGCCCAGCCCGCGGGCACCTCGGCCGCGTAGGCGGCCGACGCGGCGGGCAGCAGGGCGGCGCCCGCTCCGCCCGCCACGAGGACGGCGTCCGGGTCGAGCAGGGCCACCAGTCCCGCCAGGGCCGCGCCGAGGGCGGCGCCGGCCCGGTCGACGACCCGCCGGGCGACCCCGTCGCCGGCCGCCGCGCGCTCCGCCACGGTCCGTCCGGTGACGCGGGTGCCGGTCTCGATGGCGTACGCGGCGGCCAGCCCGCTGCCCGAGGCGATCGCCTCCAGGTGCCCGTGCCGGCCGCACCCGCACCGCAGCCGTTCGGCGCCGGGGGCCGGCAGGTGCCCGACCTCGCCGGCGGCGCCGCGGGCGCCGGTCTCGACGCGGCCGTGCCGGACCACCGCCCCGCCCAGCCCGGTGCCGACGGCCACCAGCAGCACATGCGCGTGGTCGCGTGCGGCGCCGGCCCAGCATTCGCCGAGTGCCGCGGCGTTCACGTCGTTGGTGACCCGCACGGGTCGGCCCAGCCGGGCGGCCAGCGCGTCGGCGACCGGGGTGCCGGTCCAGCCGGGCAGGCTGTCGGTGGCGTACCGGATGCCGCCCGTCGTGGGATCGACCGTGCCGGCCGTGCCCACCCCCACCGGACCGGTGGTCGCGCCGAGCAGGTCGGCGGCCAGCCGGGCGGCGGCGTCCAGCACGGCCTGGGGCCCGGACCGGGCGGGGGTGGGCACCTCGCGGCGCTCCCGCACCTGCCCGCCCGGGTCGACCAGCGCGGCCGCCGTCTTCGTGCCGCCGATGTCGATGCCGACGACCGGTGTCGTCATCCCTTGAGACCGGTGTGCGCGAGCCCCTCGACGAACTGCTTCTGCGCGATGACGAAGACCACCAGGACGGGCAGCGCGGTCATCGACGCCGCCGCCAACTGCACGTCCCACATGGGGCCGCCGTAGGCGTCGACGAACTGGGTGAGCGCCTGGGGCAGGGTGAACTTCTCCGGGGAGGAGAGGAACACGATCGGTTCCAGGTAGAGGTTCCAGCTGTGCAGGAAGGTGAAGATGGCCACCGCGCCCAGCGCGGGCCGCGACAGCGGCAGGGCGATCCGCCAGAACGTCGCGAACCGGCCCAGCCCGTCGACGCGGGCCGCCTCCTCCAGCTCACCGGGGAGGCTGATGAAGAACTGCCGCATGATGAACGTCGCCAGCACGCTGGGCGCGCCGAAGATCGGCACGAGGATCAGCGGCCAGTGGGTGTTGACCAGGCCGAGCTTGAAGAACATCTGGAACAGCGGAACGATCGTCACCTCGCTGGGGATGAGCAGGCCCGCGAGGACGACCAGGAACAGCACGTTCTGGCCGCGGAACCGGATGCGCGCGAAGGCGTACCCGGCCAGCGCCGACACGGCCAGCGTGCCGACCGTGACGAGCAGCGCGATGTAGAGGCTGTTCAGGTACTGCTGCCCGAACGGCTGCAACTCGAACACCCGCCGGTACGCGTCGAGCCGCGGGTTGGTCGGCAGCAGGTCCGGCGGGAAGGCGAAGATGTCCGCCACCGGCTTCAGCGACGAGGTGACCATCCACCAGGTCGGGAAGACGAACGGGATCGCCAGGACCAGCAGCACCCCGTAGAGCACCAGCTTGGTCCGCCGCGACAGGTCACGACTCATGGAAGACCCACCTCTTGCGCATCTGCCACTGCAGCACGGTGAGCGCGAGCACGATGGCGAACAGCACGATCGACAGCGTGGCGCCGTAGCCGAAGTGATGGAACTGGAAGGCCTGCTGGTACAGGTAGTAGACGAGCACCGTCGTCGACGTGCCCGGCCCGCCCTGGGTGAGCACCGCGATCTGCGCGAAGACCTGCAACGACCCGACCACCGTGATGATCGAGGTGAGCAGGATCGTCGGGCTGATGAGCGGCACGGTGATCCGCCAGAACTGGCGCAGCCGGCTGGCCCCGTCCACCTCGGCGGCCTCGTACAGGTCCGCGGGCACGCCCTGCAGGGCGGCCAGGAACAGCACCATGTTCAGGCCGACGTTCTTGAACACCTGCACGACGATGACCGACAGCATCGCGGTGCCCTCGCCGCGCAGCCAGTTCGGCCCGTCGATCCCGACGGTGTCGAGCAGGCTGTTCAACCCGCCGTTGTCCTGCAGCAGGAAGCCCCACACGATGGTCCAGGCCACCAGCGAGACCACGACGGGGGAGAAGAACAGCGTGCGGAACAGGATGGTGCCGCGCAGCCTCTGGTTGAGCAGGACGGCCAGCAGCAACGCCAGGCCGAGGTTGAACACCACGAGGCCGACCGAGAACAGCCCGGTGGCGCGCAGCACTGCGCCGAGGTTCGGGTCGTCGGCGAGCGCCTGGTAGTTGTCGGTGCCCACGAAGTCGAACGTCCCGGCGAGCACGTTCCACTCGTGCAGGCTGTACCAGACCACGAGGATCAGCGGCAGGATCACGAAGACGGCGCTGCCGAGCAGCTGCGGGGTGATGAACAGGTAACCGGCAAGTTGGTCCCGGCGGCGGGTGGTCCAGAACGGCCGGGCCGGGCCCGGGGCGGGCCCGGCGGTCGCCGGGCCCACCCTGGTGTCCGTCTGGGTCATGATCGTTGACCTCTACTTCGCCAGCAGCGGCTGGATCTTGGCGCAGACGCCGTCGAGCACGGCCTTGGCGTCCGCGTTCGGCTGCCACAGCGGGTCCAGCCCGGCGCGGACCTGCTGGCTCAGCTCGGCCTGGCCCGCGTGGCTGGGCTTGACCACGCCGTTGGTGATGCCGTCGATGACGACCTTCTGCAGCTGCTCCGGCTTGAGCTTCGGGTTCGTCTTGGCGAGCGTCTCGGCGGTCAGCTGGGACTGCCGGGGCGGCGGGAAGAACTGGGCGAGCTTGGCCGAGTTCGTGGGGTTGGTGAAGAAGGCCAGGAAGTCGGCCGCCTGCTTCGCGTGCGGGCTCTTCTTCATCACCCCGAGGCCGGCCTGGCCGACCACCGCGTAGTTCCCCTTCGGCCCGGCCGGCAGCGGCACCAGGTCCCACCCGAAGCCACCGTCCTTCAGCAGCGAGGCGCGGGAGATCTGGGTGATCGTCATGGCCGAGTCACCGGCGAAGAAGTCGGCCGTCGTGCCCGGGCCGGGCAGCGCCTTCTGGGTGAAGGTGGCCTTGTGCAGCGTGGTCATGGCGTCGACCATCTCCGGGCTGTTGAAGCCGCAGGTCTTCCCGTCCTCGCTCCACGCCTGTGCGCCCCACCCGGTCCAGAAGGTGGACAGGTTGTCCCATCCCTTGTAGTCGAAGTCCCGGATGACCAGGCCGGCCTTGCCGGACTTCGCCCCCGCCGCCGCGGCGGTGGCCAGGGCGTTGTCCCAGGTCCACTGCCCGGCCGCGATCAGCTCGGCCGGGGTCTTCTGCCCGGCCTTCTTGACCATGTCAGTGTTGACGAAGACACCGAACGGCGAGGTCGAGAAGGGGTACGCGTAGAGCTTCCCGTCGTTCTGCCAGAGCTTGAGCGTGGCGGGGGAGAGGTCCTCGTACTGGTAGCCCTCGGCCTTCTTGAGCGTGTCGTCCAGCGGCGCCAGCGCGCCCGAGGCGACGAAGTCCGGGGCGGAGTTCTCGAACACCCACGCGAGATCCGGCGCGTTGCCGCCGGCGATCTGGGTGGTCAGGGTGGTGGTGTAGTTGTCGAACGGCAGCGGGTCGAACTTGATCTCCGCGACGTCCGGGTGGCTCTTGCGGTACTCGTCGGCGATCTCGTTGAACAGCTTCAGGTGCGCCTCGTTGGCCGACCAGACGGTCATCCGCAGCTTCGCCGGGCCGCTGTCGGCGGACTCGCCACCGCCGCCGCAGGCGGTCAGGGCGAGCGCACCGGCCAGCGCCACGGCGACGCCGCGCAGGGCCTTTCCTGCTCTCACAATCTTCTCCTCACCGGGGGTGTGTGTTCAGTAGCCCGCGATCCGCGGCCAGCGCTGTTCCACGCCGGCCGCGGTGAGGCGGTCCTGGAAGTCGGCCAGCAGACGGGGGGTGTTGCGGACCGCACGCGGGGACTCGCCCCGCGCCAGACAGAAGTCGGCGAGCAGGCCGGCGACCTCGCCGATGTTCCACTCGACCGGGTGCAGCCGGTAGCTGCCGTTGGTGACGTGGGTGGTGCCGATGTTCTTGCCGGCCGGCAGCAGGTTCTCCATCCGCCGCGGGATCAGCGCGCCGAGCGGGATCTCGAACGGGCAGGAGCCGACGTCGATGTAGTTGTCGCCGCCGGTCGACGGGTGCAGGTCGATCCGGTACATGCCGACGCCCACCGCGTCGGGGTAGCTGACCGCGCCGTGGTCGCCCCGGACCGCCAGGGACAGGTCCTGCTCGACGACGGTGTACTCGGCCCGGATCCGGCGGGACTCCCGGATGTACGGGGCCTGGGCCAGGCCGTCGGCGCTGCCGGTCACGTCGCCGCGCAGCCGCAGGCCGGGGAAGCCGGTGCCGCCGTCGGGCCGGGGCGCCTCGGTCTGCAGCCAGTAGAGCACCGAGTACGACAGCTCGCGGGCCTTGGTCAGGTGCCACGACGCGTTCGGCACGTCGATGACCGGGCCCTCGAAGTAGTCGATCATCGGCCAGTTGACCAGCGTGATGTCGCTGCCGTACGTGCCGTCGACGAAGTTGCGGCGGGCGGCGATCCGCCGGAACGTCCACAGGTTGCCGTCACCGGGGTTGACGCGCTGGTCGGCGTTGACGCTCAGCGGGTCGTCGTCCGGGTTCGGGGTGAAGCTGCGCTCGACGATCTCCAGCGTGCGTGGGTGCGGCGACTTCCAGGACAGCAGCCGGTCACCCCAGAAGTCGGGCTTGTAGTCCCGCCAGAAGTCGTATCCCGCGGGCCGGTCGATGGTGTGGTCGCCGTCGACGTGGTCGATGGCGAAGCAGACCGACACCGCCTGCATGTTCATCGGCTGGGCCTCGGCCGGGGCGCTGGGCTCGCCGGTCTCCGCCCGCGACTCGAACCCGGTGACGTACTCGGTGCCGGTCAGCGGCAGCAGCTCGCCGGTCTCGGTGGCGTCCAGGACGTACGGCGCGACCACGTCGATCCGCTCGTCCCGGTCGCGGTGCGCCAGCGTCACGCCGGTCACCCGGTCACCGTCGGTCTCCGCGGCGACCGGCCGGTACGGCTGCAGCACCCGCAGCCGGCCCGAACCCCGGTACGGGGCGAGCATCTGCTCGATGACGGCGACGGCCACCCGCGGCTCGTGGCAGAGCCGGCTCACCCAGCCCGCGCCGGGGTTGAGGTCGGTCCAGGCCCGCGACCGTTCGGTCAGCGGGTAGTGGCGACGGTAGAAGTCGCGGATGCCGTTGCGCAGCGCCCGGTAGCTGGCGGTGGCCCCGAACTGCTCGATCCAGGAGTGTTCGTCCGGTGGGACGGCCTGGCTGGTGAGCTGCCCGCCGAGCCAGTCGAACTCCTCGGTCAGGATGACCGACCGGCCGGTCCGGGCCGCGGCGAGCGCCGCGGCGACACCGCCCAGTCCGCCCCCGACGACGAGGACGTCCGCACGCATGAGTACCACTTGCTTCCTTCCAGTTGCGCGGCCGACCGGTCAGCGCCGGTCGACCGCCGGATCAGGGGTGCCGAGGGTGCTGCCCTCGACGAGTTCGCAGGGGAGAAGTCGCTGCTGGAGGCCGCCCGCGCTGCCGTCGATGACGCCGGTCAGCACCTCGACCGACTGCCGGCCCATCTCCTCGCGGGGGATGCGGAACCCGGTGAACACGATGTCGGTGGGGACGGGCACGGTCGGGTCGCCGAGGGTCACGATCGACAGGTCGCCGGGCACGGTCAGGCCGCGCCGCCGGGCGGCCGCCGCCAGGGCCACCGCCGTGGCGAAGTCCTCCACGAAGGCCGCCGTGCTGCCGTCGGCCAGCAGGTCGTCGAGGGTCGCGTCGGCCGCCCCGGGCGCCGTCGACACCTGGCGGGCGCTCTCCGCGGTGGTCGCGGCGGCGTCGAAACCCTGGCGGCGGTCCTGCGAGGACTCGGCGGTCATGCCCATGCCCACGTACGTGAGGCGGCGGTGGCCGTGCCGCAGCGCCGCCTCCACGAGCCGGGCGACCGCCGAGGCGTAGTCCGCGCCGACGTAGGGGACCGGGCCACCGGCGTCGTTGCGGCGCCCGACGGCCACGTACGGGTATCCGTCGCCGTTGAGCCGCTGCAGCTCCGCGCCGTCGATCTCGCGCCCGAGCAGGATGCACCCGTCGGCCAGCCGCAGCCGGTTGTCCTGGTGGAAGATGCGCCGCCGCCCGTCCACGACCGGAGCGCTGGTGAACAGCAGCAGGTCGCAGCCGACCCGCTCGGCGTACTCCTCGATGCCGAGCAGGAACGGGTGGAAGAAGTCCCGGCTGCCGCTGGGGAAGGCGGGCTCGTACGTGAAGACGCCGATGATCCGGTTGAACCGCGAGGCGAGGCGGCGGGCCACGGGGTCGGCGGCGTAGCCGGTCTCGGCGATGACCCGCAACACCCGGTCCCGGGTCTCCGGGGCGATGCGCACCTCGGCGTCCGTGCGGTTGTTGAGCACCAGCGACACGGTCGCCTGACTGACACCGGCCAACCGCGCGATGTCACGCTGGGTGACACGTCTGAGGGGAGCCGTCACGTCGGGTCCTTCCGGTGCGGCTAATGCGTATTAGCGCTCGGCGTTGGGAAGGAGCCTGGCCGGTGGACCGGCGTGTGTCAAGAGGTGGCCGCGAGATTTCGGCACGATGAAACCGCAGGAGTAATGCGCATTAGCGGTCGGGCCGCCGCCGGAGTGCCGGGTGACCCGGACGGATCGGCGCGGCGCCGGATGGCCTCTTGACAGAAGCGCGGCGGACCGAGCAACATTCGAGAAACATAGACGCTAATACGTATTAGCACGGCGACGCCAGGGCGCGTCCGCCGATCGATGTCCCCTGTGGTCTCACTGAGAGTCATCCGTGCTGCTCGCGAACCGTCACCCGATCGCACCGACAGAAGAGGAAGCCGCATGACGAAGCCACTCGTCCCGCCCTCCCGGCGCGCCGCCCTGGCCACGGCCGGCGCCGGCCTGCTCGTCGCCGCCCTGGCCGGCGCCGCACCGGCCGCCGCGAATCCGGGCCTCGACTTCCCGCAGTTCACCTACCAGGGCACCGCGTTCGACAAGAGCACCCTCGCCTACAACCCGACGAACGAGTTCATCTTCCCGAGCGTCATCCGGGCCGCCGACTACTTCGCCAACCCGCTCGGCGCCTACTACCTGTACTACGCGCCGCACGAGCGTCCCGGCGGGATCGCCCTCGCGTACGCCGACTCGATCGACGGCCCGTGGACCGAGTACGCCGCCAACCCGCTGATCAGCAACACCTGGCTGCCGCACTACGCCACGGTCAGCCACATCTCCTCGCCGCACGCCGTGTGGATCGAGGGGGAGCGCAAGCTCTTCCTCTACTTCCACGGCGAGAACTCGATCACCCGGTACGCGACCTCCGACGACGGCATCCACTTCGACTACGGCGGCACCGCGGTGAGCCGGAACGAGACGACCGGCGGCGAGACGTCGTACGCCCGGGTGTTCGAGCAGGCCGTGCCCCGCCTGGGCACCCGGTACCTGATGCTGTTCATGGACAACCCGACCGCGGCGCTGCCCGGACCGACCGGGCCCGTGTCGCGGCGGATCCGCTGGGCCGTCTCCGACGACGCGCGCACCTGGACCATGCAGCCCGACCCGATCGTGACCCCGCAGGGCGACGAGGGCCCGAACGCCTCGGGACCGTTCTTCCTGCGCTGGAACGACCGCAACCTGGTGATCTACCACGCCGCCGACGGCAACATGCACGCCGTGGACGTCGGGCAGGACTTCGACCAGGAGGTCCACCTCGGCGTCGTGCACGACTCGATGACCGCCGCGCCCGACCTCGGCCGCTCGGCCGCGCCGACGTTCTATTTCGACGGGCGGACCGCGCACATGTACTACGAGGCCGGCGGCCGACTTACCGCGACCATCGGGCACGCCACGGCCACCCTGGCGAACCCGCTGCCGGTGCGGCCGCTCGACTGTGCCGTGGACCGGCCGGTCCTGTGGCCGCCGAACCACGAGCTGGTCGACGTCGGCGTGAGCGTGGACCTGCGCGACGGTGTGCTCGGCCCGAACGCGTTCACCCTGACCGGCGTCACCGGGGGTGACGCCGCCGATGTCATCGGCTTCGCCGTCGGCACGCCGGACACGACCGGGAAGCTGCGGGCCGAACGCGCCGGGAACGGCGGCGACCGGGTGTACCACCTCACGTACGCCGGGCACGACGAGATCGGACGGCCGGTCGGCTGCACCGTCACCGTCACGGTCCCGCACGACCGGGGCGGCAACTGACGGCTGGGCGGACCGCCGGCCGCGCCGACTGACCCTCGCGCTGTCCGAGGGGGGCGACGGGGTCACGGAGGGCTGGCCGGCACCGGTGGTGCCGGCCAGCCCCGCGAGAGGGGACGCCGCAGGCCGCTGCCGGCTACAGGTCGTCGAGCGGCACGTCGGGGTCGGCGAGCCGGTCGAGGTCGACCGGGTCGGCCGACGTGACGAGCCGCCGGATCGACGGGACGACGTCCCACACGTTGACGTTCATGCCGGCGAGCACCCGCCCGCCGGCGGTCCAGAAGGCGATGAACTCGCGCTTGGCGAGGTCGCCCCGGACGACGACCCGGTCGAACGCCCCGGGCGGCGCGTGCCCGGCGTACTCCATGCCCAGGTCGTACTGGTCGGTGTAGAAGTAGGGCAGGTCGTCGTAGCTGACCGCCTGTCCCAGCATGGCGCGCGCCGCCGCGGGGCCGCCGTGCAGGGCGTTGGCCCAGTGCTCGACGCGCAGGCGCCGGCGCAGCACCGGGTGGTAGGCGTTGGCGACGTCACCGGCGGCGTGGACGTCCGGGTCGGCGGTGCGCAGGGACGCGTCGACGTGGATGCCGTTCTCGACGGCGAGGCCGGCCGCGGTCGCCAGCTCGGTGTTCGGTCGCACGCCCACGGCGACCACCACGGCGTCGGCGGGCAGTTCGGTGCCGTCGGCCAGCAGCACCGAGGAGACGCGACCGGTGCCGCGGATCTCGCGGACCTCGGCGTCGAAGTGGAAGGTGACGCCGTGGTCCCGGTGCAGGTTGGCGAACACCCGGGCGATCTCGTCGCCGAGCACCCGGCGCAACGGCAGCGCCGCGGTTTCGACGACGTCGACGGTGGCGCCGCGCTGCCGGGCGGCCGCGGCGACCTCCAAGCCGATCCACCCGGCCCCGACGATCACGAGGTGCGCGCCGTCGACCAGCGCCGCGGCGATCCGGCGGCTGTCGGCGAGGGTACGCAGCCGCAGCACCCCGTCCAGGTCGGTGCCGGGCGCCGCGAGGTCGCGGGGCGTGGCGCCGGTGGCCAGCAGCAGCTTGTCGTACCGGAGGCGCTGGCCGTCGGCGAGCCGCACCTCCCGGGCGGCGCGGTCGACGGCGACGGCGCGCGCGGCGGTGCGCAGGTCGACGTCGTGCTCGGCGTACCACCCGGCGTCGTGCACGAACACGCTGTCCGGCTCGGCGCCGCCGGTCAGCAGCCCTTTGGACAGCGGCGGCCGCTCGTACGGTCGCTCGGGCTCGTCGCCGATCACGACGACACCGCCGTCGAAGCCCTCCTCCCGCAGCGTCTGCGCGGCCCGCGCGCCGGCGAGCCCGGCGCCCACGATCACGAACGTGCCGGTTGTCGACATCGGTCCAGCTCCTTTCGGGGTACGCGATTCAGCGGGGGCCGATCCCGGTCAGGGTGAAGAACTCGGCGCGCGAGCGGTGGTCGTCGCGCAGGGTGCCCAGCAGGGTGGAGGTGATGGTGCTGCTGCCGACGGCCCGGACGCCGCGCAGCGTCATGCAGAGGTGTTCGGCTTCGATGACCACGCCGACCCCGCGCGGGCGCAGGTGGCTGGTCAGCCAGTCGGCGATCTGTTTGGTGAGGCGCTCCTGGACCTGGGGGCCGTGGGCGAACAGTTCGACCACCCGGGCCAGCTTGGACAGTCCCAGGATGCGCTCGCCGGGCAGGTAGCCGACGTGCGCCACGCCGACGAACGGCAGCAGGTGGTGTTCGCAGACCGACCGGATCGGGATGGCCCGGGCCAGCACCAGCTCGTCGTAGCCCTCGTCGTTGTCGAAGGTGGTCAGCTGGAACTCGCGCGGGGTGAGCAGTTCGGCGTAGGCCCGGGCCATGCGGCCGGGGGTGTCGGCGAGCCCGTCGGCGGAGAGGTCGACGCCGAGCGCGGTGAGGAACTCCGCCGCCGCCCGTTCGGCGGCGGCGGGGTCGCGGCGGGGACGCTCGTGCTGCACCCGCAGGGCGGTGACACTCACCTCAACGACCTCCCACACCGAGGGCCGCGAGCCCGGCGAGGACGAGCGTGGCGGCGGCGAACAGGCCGTGGCCCAGAACCACCGGCACGGGGAACCGGGACTCGGCGGTCCCGGACCGGCGGGCGGGGATCCAGCGGGCCAGCATCGTGAACCCGAGCAGCGCCACCGGCAGGAGCGCCCCGAACGCGACCCACGCGAGCACGTCGTTGTCGACGGCCAGGTGGGCGATCCACAGCACCAGGCCGATGACGGCCAGGGCGACGTGGCCGAACACCAGGCCCGGCGCCAGCCGGCTGCCGCTTCCCGGCCGGTGGCCGCCGTGGCTGATCCAGGTGCCGAGCATGACGAAGCCACCGGCGGCCGTGATCAGCCAGGTGACGAGTGCGGCGATGCCCATCAGGAGTTCTCCTTGTCTGCGCGGTGGTAGCCCCGCGCCTGGGTGGTCTCGTCGGCGACGCGGACGCCGTACCGGTAGGCCAGTTCGCCGCCGAGGTAACCGGCGACGGCCAGCGCGGCGAGGCTGATCGCCGAGAGCACGAGCGGTCCCGCGGGCACCGGACCCGGCGGCCCGCCGGCCCGCAGGGCGAAGTTCACCGCGTACGCGCCGGTGACCGCGAGGTTGATCGCCATGTGCGCGAGTGCGGTGCGGTGCACACGGGTGCGCGTGGGGATGGCGAACAGGTCCAGGAAGCCGGCGAGCGCGGCGGCGAGCGCGCCGAGGACGCCGAGGCCGATGAGCCACCGTGCGCCGTCGGCCAGGCCCGGCGACCCGGGTGCGAACCGGCTGGCGAGGTCGAGGGCGAAGCTGCCCACCCAGGCGCCGATCGGCACCGCGACCAGCGCCGGATGGAGCGGGTGGCCGTAGCGACCGGCCAGACTGGTCACCGGATGCTTGGCCTGATCCATGGGTCGCACGGGAACCCCCAGGTGATTTTCACCAACGCTCATTGGTGATAGCGGTCATGCTGCCCCAGCGCGTCCGGAATTTCAATAGCCTTCGTTGGTGATAACCTCGGGGTTGTGAGCACGGGGGAGCGCTGGAACGCGATGGCCTCGCTCGTCGACCGGTCCCGACGGGCGCTCTACGACTACGTGTGCCGGGCCGATCACCCGGTCACCCGTGAGGAGGCGGCCGAGGCGCACGGCATGTCCCGCAACCTCACCGCGTTCCACCTCGACAAGCTCGTCGAGTCCGGGCTGCTGCGGACCCGCTACGAGACGCCGGCCGACCAGCCCCGGGGCCGCGGCCGCACCCCCAAGGTCTACGAGGCCGCCGGCGACGGCGTGGCGATCACCGTTCCCGAGCGGCGCTACGAACTCATCGCCGAGATCCTCGCCGACGCGGTCGCCGACGACCCGCACGACGCCCCCGAGGCGGCACGGCGGCATGCCCGGCACCGCGGCCGGGACATCGGCGCACGGGTACGCGACGCCGGCGAGGACCTCGTCGCCGTGCTCGCCGGCCTCGGCTTCGAACCCGAGACGCTCGACGACCAGGTGCTGCTGCGCAACTGCCCGTTCCACGCCCTGGCCAGCCGGCAGACCGCCCTGGTGTGCGGGCTCAACCACGCCTTCCTCGCCGGCCTGGTCGACGGCGCCGGCCGCACCGACCTGCTGCCCCGGCTCGCGCCACGCCCCGGCGCATGCTGCGTCCGGTTGGACGCCGTACCGGAGCAGTAACTGCACCTCAGAGAGGCGCCGTTCACGGCCAGATGCGGACCTCGACCGAGCTGATGACCCACCGGGCGTCGGACTCGCTGTCGATGGTGCCGGGCCACCGTCCTCGTCGCGGTCTGCGACAGTGTCCGCACAGGGGAGCGCGTCATGGCACGAACACTGCAGCCCTCAGCCGCGCCGACCTCTTCGCTGGCGTCTGAGTACGACCCGAGTCTCGATCGGTGACGCCCTCACTCGCTCCGGCCGGCGTAGGCCTCGCGGGGAAGGCGGTACGCCAGGTCGGCGGCGGTATCGATCGCCTCGTCCTCAGACAAGCGGTGTTCCACGACGAGGCGGGCCAGGTAGCCCGCGTCGATGCGTCGGGCCAGGTCGTGCCGGGCCGGGATGGACAGGAACGCCCGGGTGTCGTCAACGAACCCGCTGGTGTTGTAGAAACCGGCGGTCTCGGTCACCGACTCGCGGAAGCGGCGCATTCCGTCGGGGCTGTCCAGGAACCACCAGGGGGCTCCGAGGCGTACGGCGGGATAGACGCCGGCGAGCGGAGCCAGTTCGCGGGAGTAGGTCGTCTCGTCGACCGTGAAGAGCACCACCCGGAAGCCCGGGTCGCGGCCGAAGGCGTTGAGCAGGGGTCGGAGAGCGCGGGTGAACTCGGCCGCGATGGGAATGTCGAAACCGCGGTCGGAGCCGAAGGCGGCGTGGATCTCGGGATCGTGATCGCGGAGCACCCCCGGGTGGATCTGCATGACCAACCCGTCGTCGCACGACATCCGGGCCATCTCAAAGAGCATGTGAGCCGCGAAGGCCTGGGCTGCCGCAGGGGTCACCGTGGCGTTGCACGCGTCGGTGTAGATCCGGCGGGCATCGCCCAGGGCGAGCGGTTCGGCGGCGGCGGTAACGTGTCCGTGGTCGGTGGCGCGGGCGCCGGCCGCTCTGAACGCCTCACGGCGAGCGCGCAGGGCCGCGAGGTAGCCGTCGTAGTCGCCGGTGTCCACCCCGGTGAGCGCCTGGAGCCGCGCGAGCCGGCGGGTCCAGCCGGCACTGTCGACATGGGTCAGGTCGTCGGGCCGGAAGGTGGGCACCACCCGATCGCCGAGCCCCGCTTCGCGCAGCCGGGCGTGGTCGTCCAAGGGCGAGATGGCGGAGTCAGTGGTAGCCATCATCTCGATGTTGAAGGTGTCGAGCAGGGTGCGGGGGCGGAAGCCCGGCTCGGCCAGCCGGGAGTCGATGAGGTCGTAGAGCTCGTCGGCGGTGTCTGGCCCGGGGGTGATGTCGAGCTTGAGCACCTCGGCGATCTCATGTTCCAGCCAGTAGCGGCTGGGCGTGCCCCGGAACAGGTGCCAGTGGGCGCAGAAGAGCCGCCAGATAGCGCGGGGGTCGGTCTCGGCCGTCGTGCCGTCGAGACGGGGAACGCCGAGCTGGTCGAGCGTGACGCCCTGCGACACGAGCATCCGGGTCACGTAGTGGTCCGGTACGACCAGCAGGTGAGCAGGGTCGGAGAACCGCTGGTCGTCGGCAAGGACGGCCGCGTCCACGTGTCCGTGCATGCACAGCAGCGGCAGTTCCCGGGTGGAGTGGTAGATCCGGCGGGCGAGCGACCGCCTGTCGCCTTCTGGCAGAGCACGGTCGGGGTGCAGACGCAGCTGTGCCACGCAACTTCTCCTCTGAGGTGTTGATGGAACTCGGCCTGCAAAGGATTGCATCGACGAGTGTCTGCCACAAGGTACTGCCCCAGCGGAACCTGGAAACATTCATGCAACAGAGTATTGACAGAGTTCTGCAATCGGTTTCAGACTTCCGAGGTGCGGTTCCCGTGACCGAGGAGGTGGGACGTTGCGAGCGACGATCCGCGAGGTGGCGCGTGATGCCGGCGTTTCGCCGTCCACGGTGTCCCGGGCGCTGTCGATGCCCGACCTGGTCAACCCTGTGACTCGGGAACGGGTGCTGCGCGCGGCCCAGCGGCTGGGCTATGAGCCCAACCGGGCCGCACGAGGCCTCATCACCGGTCGGACCGGCAACGTCGGGCTGATCGTGCCGGACCTGGCGAACCCCTTCTTCCCCAGCCTGGTGAAGGGTGTGCAGGCCAAGGCCCGGGAGGCGGACTACGCGGTCCTCCTGGCCGACACGGATGAGGATCCGGCTGCGGAGAGGGATCTGGTCCGTGTCCTCGCCAAGCAGGTGGACGGGCTCATTCTCTGCTCCCCACGAGGGCGTGAGGAAGACATCCGGGCGCTTGCCGCGACCACGACCCTGGTCATGGTCAACCGACGCGTCGGCAAATTGCCGTCCGTCGTGTTCGACAACGCCGACGGTATGCGGCAGGCTGTCGCGCACCTGCAGGCCCTCGGGCATCGCCGGGTGGGATGGGTGGGTGGGCCGCGCAGCTCCTGGTCCAACCGTGATCGGGTGCGGGCGCTGCAAACGGCGACCGCTGCGGCGGGCATGGAGTTGCTCGTGGCCGGCAATTTCCCGCCCCAGTTCGAGGGCGGGATCGCCGCGGCGGACCTCGTCATCGCCTCCGGCGTCACGTCGGTCATCGCCTACAACGACCTCATGGCGCTGGGCCTGCTGGATCGGCTCCGCAACCGCGGCATGGACGTACCGCGGGACATCAGCGTGATCGGCATCGACGACATTCAGATGTCGGCGATGTCATCGCCCACGCTTACCACTGTTTCGCTCACCAAGGAGCAGGCCGGCCGGGCCGCCGTCGACCTGCTGCTCGCACTGCTGGAGCAGCCTGACGGCGTGCGCAACGTCCGCCGGGAGCTCCCCACCCAGCTGCTGGTTCGCGGATCGACGGGGGTCGCGCGGACCGACTGACCATCCCGGTCGAAAGGCCGTCCCCGTACCTCCGTCTTCGAAGATGATCGAGAGAGGGAACGTCTCATGGGCATTACCCGGCGGAGCGCCCTGATCGCCGCAGCCTCGTCCCTGCTAACCGCCACCGCAGCCTGCGGCGCGCCGGACAACTCCGGCGGAGCCGGCGGCGACACCAACGGCGAGGTTCCCGACAAGCCGAAGAAGGCCGTGGCGTTGAACGTCCTGGACGTCGCGGGAAACCTACAGCTGACGCAGGGCATGATTGACGACTTCGTCAAGGGAAACCCGGACGTCATCTCCCGGGTCACCTACTCGAAGTCGCCCGCCCCGGAGCTGGCCGGCAAGATCAAGGCGCAGCAGAACGCCAACCGGGTCGACATCGGCCTGGTGCTCACCGGCGTGGACGGGCTCGCCGCCGGCATCGACCAGGGTCTGTGGATGGACGTGCTGCCCAAGTTCGAGAGCCGACTCTCCGGCATGAAGAACTATCTCGAGCCGGCCGCCGCCATGCAGAAGCTTGCCGGCAACGCGGGCGTGACCGTTACCTACTATCCGTCGGGCCCGCTGCTGGAGTACCTGCCGGCCACCGTGCCGAACCCGCCGACGGGCGCCGACCAGCTCCTCGCGTACGCAAAGGCCCATCGCGGCAAGGTCCAGTACGCCCGCCCGTCGAACTCCGGTCCCGGGCGGACCCTGCTGATGGGGTTGCCGTACGTCCTCGGCGACAAGGACCCGAAGGACCCGGTGAACGGGTGGGACAAGACCTGGGCCTTCCTCAAGGAGCTCAACCAGTACGTCGACTACTACCCCTCCGGCACCACCGAGACGATGAAGAACCTGGCCAACGGGTCCGTGCACCTGATCGCCTCGACGACCGGCTGGGACATCAACCCACGGGTCCTCGGCACCGTACCGAAGGAGGCCAAGGTCACCTCACTGCAGGGGTTCCACTGGGTGACCGATGCGCACTACGCGGTGATCCCCAAGGGGGTGTCGACGGACACCCAGGCCGCTGTGCTCGCCCTGCTCGCGTCCATGCTGACCCCGCAGCAGCAGGCCAAGGCCTACGACGACGGCTACTTCTACCCGGGCCCGGCACTGCAGGGCGTCCAGCTGTCGGACGCGCCGCAGAAGAGCCAGGACGCCATCCGGGACTTCGGCCGGCCGGAGTACGAGTCGCTGATCGCGAGCAACCCGAAGGAGGTGCCGCTGGACGCGAAGGCGCTGGTGGCGGCCTTCGACCGGTGGGACCGGGAGGTCGGCAGCGGGAAGGTCAAGCAGGGATGACCACCGGCACGAAGGCCTTCTCCGAGCTGCGACTTGAGGGCGTCTCGCGTCGATTCGGCGGCCATGACGCGCTACGTGACCTCGACCTGACGATCGAGGCGGGCGAGTTCGTCGCCCTCCTCGGTCCCTCGGGTTGCGGCAAGTCCACCGCGTTGAACTGTCTCGCCGGGCTGCTGCCCCTGACCGGGGGCAGCATCTGGCAGGACGAGCGGCGCATCGACACACTGCCGCCCGAGCGCCGCGGCTTCGGGATGGTGTTCCAGAACTACGCGCTCTTCCCGCACATGTCCGTACGGGCCAACGTCGCATTCGGACTCCGGATGCGGCGGCTGCCGAAGGACGAGATCCGCCGCCGTACAGAGGAGGCGATCCGCCTGGTACGGCTCGAGGAGCACGCCGGCAAGCTGCCCGGCCAGCTCTCCGGCGGGCAGCAGCAGCGGGTGGCCATCGCGCGGGCGGTCGTCCTGGAGCCGTCGCTGGTGCTGATGGACGAGCCGCTGAGCAACCTCGACGCCAAGCTGCGCCTGGAGATGCGCACCGAGATCCGCCGGCTGCACCAGTCGCTGGGGCTCACCACCGTCTACGTGACGCACGATCAGGAGGAGGCGCTCTCGCTGGCCGACCGCCTCGTCGTGCTGCGTGCCGGCCGGGTGCAACAGATCGGGCCGCCCCAGGAGCTGCACACCCGCCCCGCCAACTGGCACGTCGCCGACTTCATGGGCTACCGCAACCTCTGGCCGATGCGGGTGCAGGCGGCGGTGGACGACACGGTGGCGGTGGAACGGGACGGCTTCCGGCTCGTCGGCGACCCGGTCGGTCCGGTGGCGCCGGGCGGCGAGGTGATCGCCGCGGTGCGCCCGGAGGACGTACGGGTCGATCAGGCCGGCGCGACGACCAACGCGGTGCCGGCGGAGATCGAGGTGGTGGAGTACCAGGGCCGGGAACTCGCGGCGGAGGCGGTGACCGCCGCCGGCGTGCGGGTCCACCTGCGTACGGACCGCCGAGTCGCACCCGGTGACCGGGTCACGCTGAGCATGGACCCCCAGCGGCTGCTGGTCTTTCCCGGCGACTCGGCCCCCCCGGCCGGGCCGGCCGCAGGGGCGGCCCTGCTCGAGGAACCAGGGCTGGTCGGATGACCGCCGCGACCTCCACCCCCGCGGCGGATTCCGCCGGGCAGCCCGCGCGTGCCCACTGGCAGCACCGCCTCGCCGAACGGGGCGTCGACCGGCAACTGTGGCTGCTCGCCCCGGCGCTGCTCTTCGTCGTGCTGCTCTTCCTCTACCCCTTCTTCTATGGGCTGGGCCTGTCGTTCCAGCCGACCGAGGGCGGGCCGTTCAGCGACTACGCGCGCTTCTTCAGCGACGCCTACCAGCGCGCGACGATCTGGACCACGCTCGGCCTGTCGCTGCCCGCCGCGCTGCTGAACGTGGTGGCGTCGGTGCCGATCGCCTACCGGATGCGGGGGAGGTTCCGCGGCAAGCGACTCGTCACGATCCTCCTGGTCGTACCCATCACGCTCGGGACCGTGCTCACCGCCCAGGGGCTGCTGAACTTCCTCGGCCCGACCGGGTGGTTCAACCGCGTGCTGACCGCGGTGCACCTCACCGACGAGCCGATCCGGCTCATCCACAACTACTGGGGCGTCTTCTTCTCCCTGATCATCACGGGGTTCCCCTTCGCGTTCCTGCTCGTGCTGTCGTACCTGTCCGGCATCGACCCGACGCTCGAGCGCGCCGCGGCGACCCTCGGCGCTGGCTGGTGGCAGCGGTTCCGTGTGGTCACCCTGCCGCTGCTGATGCCGGGGCTGGCCACCACGTTCTGCCTGACGTTCGTCCTCGCGTTCAGCGTGTTCCCGTCCGCGGTCCTGGTCGGCAACCCGGCCGGCGAGACCCGGGTCATCTCTATCGCCGCCTACCAGGCGGCCTACGAGCAGTACGACTACCCCTACGCGTCGGCGATCGCGATGATCATGGGACTGATCGAGCTGGTGGTCATCTCGGTGGTGTTGTTCGCCCGGGCGCGCTTCTACACCGGGTCCACGGGAGGTAAGGGCTGATGGTCACCACCACCGCGGCAACCGGCGCCGGCGCGGCCGGCGCCCCGGACGTCCGCCCACGGCGGCGCATCGTCGCCCGCCCCGCCGCCTGGTTCGTCTGGGGCGCGGTCATCTTCTTCTTCCTCAACCTGCTGGGCGTCGTCGGGTCGGTGCTGGTCAGCTCGTTCGGCCAGCGCTGGTTCAACAGCTGGCTCCCGGACGGCTACACCAGCAAGTGGTACGGCGAGGCGTGGACCGAGTTCGCACTGTTCCAGGTGATCAAGGTGACCCTGGAGGTGTCCCTGCTCGTCGTGGGGCTGTCGCTGCTGATCGGCGTGCCAGCGGCGTACGTGCTCGCCCGCCGGAACTTCCCCGGCAAGCGGACCATCTACCTGGTCTTCCTGCTCCCGATCCTGATGCCGCCGATCACCTACGGCATCCCGCTGGCGACCGTGCTCTACAAGTTCGGTCTCGCCGGCCACCTCTCCGGCGTCGTGTTGGCGAACCTCGTCCCTTCGGTGCCCTTCGTGATCCTCACCATGACGCCGTTCATCGAGCAGATCGACGCGCGGATCGAGAGCGCGGCCCGGATGTGCGGGGCGGGGCTGCGGTCGGTCTTCCTCCACGTGCTGGCGCCCCTGCTGCTGCCCGGGATGCTGGCCTCGGCGATCCTCGTCCTGGTGCGGACCGTCGGCATGTTCGAGCTGACCTTCCTCACCGCCGGTCCCGACTCGCAGACGCTCGTCGTCGCGCTCTACTACTCGATGTCCGCAGCGGGCATCCGCGCCCAGCAGTCGGTGGACGCGATGGCGGTCATGTACACCGCGATGATGGTGGTGCTGCTCGTCATCGCCCTTCGGTACGTCAACCCGACGCAGCTCGTCGCGCGGGTCAAGGAGGAACCGGAGCCGTGAGGATCACCGACGCCCGGGTCATCGTCACCTGCCCGGGACGCAACTTCGTCACGCTGAAGATCGTCACCGACGAGGGCGTCACCGGTGTCGGGGACGCCACCCTCAACGGTCGTGAACTGGCCGTCGCCTCGTACCTGCGTGACCACGTCGTACCGCTGCTGATCGGCCGGGACCCGGCCCGGATCGAGGACACCTGGCAGTACCTGTACCAGGGCGCGTACTGGCGACGCGGCCCGGTCACCATGAGCGCGATCGCGGCGGTGGACACCGCGCTGTGGGACATCAAGGGCAAGGTGGCCGGCCTGCCGGTCTACCAGTTGCTGGGCGGCCGCTCCCGCGAAGGCGTGACGGTCTACGGCCACGCCAACGGGGAGACGGTGGAAGAAGTGCTGGCCGAGGTGGCCCGGTTCGTCGACCACGGCTACCGCGCGGTGCGGGTGCAGTGCGGGGTGCCCGGCCTGGCCAGGACCTACGGCGTCAGCCGCGACAAGATGTTCTACGAGCCTGCCGACGCAGCGCTGCCCACCGAGGCGACCTGGTCCACCGAGCGGTACCTCGCGCATGTGCCGACCGTCTTCGCCCGGGTCCGCGACGAGTTCGGTCCCCACCTGCGACTCCTGCACGACGTGCACCACCGGCTGACGCCGATCGAGGCGGCACGGCTCGGGCGCAGCCTGGAACCGTACGCGCTGACCTGGATGGAGGACCCGGTCCCCGCAGACTTCCAAGAGGGGTTCCGGCTCATCCGCCAGCACACCACGACACCGGTGGCGGTGGGGGAGGTGTTCAACACGGTCTGGGACGCCGCCCAGCTCATCCGCGAGCAGTTGATCGACTACATCCGTACCACGGTGGTGCACGCGGGAGGCATCACCCACCTGCGTCGCATCTTCGACTTCGCCGCCCTGCACCACGTGCGCAGCGGCTCGCACGGGGCCACCGACCTGTCTCCGGTGTGCATGGCCGCGGCCCTGCACCTCGATATCGCGATCCCGAACTTCGGTCTGCAGGAGTACATGCGGCACACCGAGCAGACCGACGAGGTCTTCCCGCACGGCTACCACTTCGAGGGCGGCTATCTGCACCCGGCGGAGGTGCCCGGCCTCGGCGTGGACATCGACGAGGAGGCGGCGGCCCGCTACCCGTACTCGCCCGCGTACCTGCCGGTCAACCGCCTGGAAGACGGCACGGTGCACCCGTGGTGAGAGCGCGAAGCGAGGTGGTGGCATGAGCCTGGTGGTCCTGTACGAGAGCGACGACGTCGCGGTCGCGACGACGGCGATGAGAGCGGGGGAGCCGGTGGCGCTGGCGGGGGCGGCGGACACGGCGCTGCGGAACGACGTGCCCGCCGGGCACAAGGTCGCTCTGCGTGACCTCCCCGCCGGGTCGCCGGTGCGCAAGTACGGCCAGGTGATCGGGCGGGCCCTGGTGGACGTCCGGGCGGGCGAACACGTGCACGTGCACAACCTCGGGATGCCGGAGGACGCCGCCGCCCGCGTGGCGGGCGGGCAGGTGCACCCGGTCCCGCCGCTCCCCGCCGACCTGCGCCGCACGTTCCAGGGCTACCGTCGCCCGGACGGCCGGGCCGCCACCCGCAACTACGTGGGCATCCTGACCACCGTCAACTGCTCGGCCACCGTCGCCCGCAAGATCGCCCGGATGACCGAGGACGACGCGGACGGGCTGGCGGGGGTCGACGGGGTCGTCGCGCTGACCCACGGCACGGGGTGCGGCATGGCCGCCCAGGGCGACGGGTGGGACCTGCTGCGCCGCACCCTCGCCGGCTACACTCGGAACCCGAACATCGGCGGACTGGTCGTGGTGGGTCTCGGCTGCGAGGTGAACGCCGTAACCGGGCTGATGGCCGACCTCGGCCTCGCCGAGCACGTGCCGGTCTCGTCGTACACCATCCAGGAGCTGGGCGGCACCTCCGCCGCGGTAGCCCGCGGCACCGAGCTGGTCCGGGACATGATGCGCGACCTCGCCGGCACCACGCGCACCGAGGTGGGGGTCGAGGAACTCGTGCTGGGCCTGCAGTGCGGCGGGTCCGACGGGTGGTCCGGACTCACCGCGAACCCGGCCCTCGGGGTGGCCTCCGACCTGCTGGTGGCGGCCGGCGCGACGTCCGTGCTCGGCGAGACGCCGGAGATCTACGGCGCCGAGCACCTGCTGGCCGCGCGGGCGAGCAGCCCGGAGACGGCCGAGGCGCTGATGGAGCGGATCCGGTGGTGGGAGGAGTACACCGGGCGGCAGGGCACCACGATGGACGCCAACCCGTCGCCGGGCAACAAGGACGGTGGCATCACCACCATCCTCGAGAAGTCGCTCGGCGCGGTCGCGAAGGCAGGACGGAGCCCGCTCGCCGCGGTGCGGCACTACGCGGAGCCCATCCCGCGGCCCGGGCTGGTCTTCATGGACACCCCCGGCTACGACCCGGTCTCGGTGACCGGGATGGTCGCCGGCGGGGCGAACATCATCTGCTTCACCACCGGGCGCGGCTCGGTCTTCGGCAGCCGCCCCGTCCCCACCGTGAAGCTCGGCACCAACGCCGAGCTGGCCAGCCGGATGGCCGGTGACATCGACCTGGACTGCTCACCGGTCGTCGAGCAGGGCGTCTCCGTCGACGAGATGGGCCGGCGGGTCTACGACCTGCTGCTGGACGTGGCATCGGGCCGCCGCAGCGCGAGCGAGGAGCTCGGCCTCGGCGGTGAGGAGATCGTCCCGTGGCAGTTGGGGGCCGTGCTGTGAGAGACGAGGCGAACGCGGCACCCCGGCTGCGTCTCGACACCCTGGACCGCCTCGGGCGGGGCGGCGCGTTCACCCGGCCGGCGGTGGACCCGCGCGCGCTGCGGGTCGGCGTCGTGCACCTCGGGATCGGGGCCTTCCACCGGGCGCACCAGGCGATCTTCACCGAGCTGGCCGCGGCGGCGGCGGGCCGCGACGACTGGGGCATCGCCGGGGTCACCCAGCGATCCGCGTCCGTACGCGATCAGCTGACGCCGCAGGACGGCCTCTACACGGTGCTGGAGCGGGGCCGCGGCGCGGCGCCACCGCGGGTCGTCGGCAGCGTCCGCGAGGTGCTCTTCGGGGCCGGCGACCCGGCGGCGGTCGTCGACCGGATCGCCGATCCCGCCGTACGCGTCGTTACGCTCACCGTGACCGAGAAGGGCTACCGCCGCGACCGGTCCGGACGGCTGGACGTGTCGGACCCGGAGGTCTCCGCCGACCTCGCGGGGCGCCCGCCGCGGACCGTCGTCGGGCAGGTCGTCCGTGGGCTGCAGCGCCGGTCCACCGGCGCCGCCGGACCGGTCACCGTGCTCTCCTGCGACAACCTGGTCGGCAACGGCGAGGTCCTGCGGGGGCTGGTGCACGACTTCCTGGACGCGTTGCCGGAGGCCGAGGCGGGTGGGCTCGCCGACTGGATCGCGGCGTCCGTGCGCTTTCCGTCCAGCATGGTCGACCGCATCGTGCCGGCGGCCACTGACGACGACCGCGCCGACGCCCGGGTGGTGCTGGGGCTGGAGGACCGGGGCGTCGTGGTGGCCGAGCCGTTCCGCCAGTGGGTGATCGAGGACGACTTCGCCGCGGAGCGGCCCGCCTGGGACCGCGCCGGCGCGGTGTTCACCAGCGACGTCGCCGCCTGGGAGTCGGTGAAGCTGCGCATGCTCAACGCCACGCATTCCCTGCTCGCATACCTGGGGGCCCTGCGCGGTCACGACACGATCGCGGCCGCGCTCGCCGACGACGAGCTCGCCGCCGCCGTCGAGGCGCTGATGGTCGAGGACGTGGCGCCGACCCTGCGCGTACCGGACGGCCTCGACCTGGCCGATTACCGGCGCCAGGTGCTGGAGCGGTTCGCCAACCCGGCGCTGCGGCACCGGACCGTCCAGGTCGCCATGGACGGGTCGCAGAAGCTGCCGGTCCGGCTACTCGGCACGGTCCGCGACCGCCTGGCCGCCGGGGCGGTGCCGCGGCAGGCGGCGCTCGCCGTCGCGGCCTGGATGGCATACGTGGGTGAAGGTCGGGACGTGCGCGGACGGGAGCTGCCGCTCGACGACCCGCTGGCGGACCGCCTACTGGCGGCTGGCGCCGCCGGCGCGGGCGATCCGGGGCGGCTGGTCGACTCGCTGCTCCGGGTCGAGGAGATCTTCGGCGTAGACCTTCCCGAGCACCACGGCTTCCGGGCGGCGCTGATCGAACACGTCGGGCGGCTCACCGGGAACCGGTGAGCCGCCCGGACGGCTACCGGTGGCGCTACGACGTGCGGGTCAGCCGCCACGACCGGCGGCTCATGTGGTGCACCCGGTGACCGCGGTCCCGGATGGCGGACCACGATCACCGGATGTGTGTGCGTCTCAGGCGTGGCCGTGCATCGTGAGGACGACCGCCTCACCGGCGCCCAGCGTGATCCGGGCGTGCCCTGCGGAGGTGGTGCCCACGGTGGGCTGGAATCCGGGCCAGCTGCCATCCGCCGACACGGCCCGGCCGTCGATGCGTACGCCCGGTGCGTCGAGGGTGCGACCCGCGCCGCTCGGGTCGTCCGGGGTCATCCGGTCGAGTTCGTACCTCGCGCCGGGCGCCGCCACGTCGACCGACGTCGGCTCGTCACCCTTGTTGATCAGGAACAGCCGTCGCTCGGACGCGCCGCCGTCGACGCGCCAGGCCTTGACCTGCCCGCCCTGCGCGGCGTTGACCGTCACGGGCACCGGCCGGAGCCCGGTGGTGCCCTGCGCGAACCGGGAGAACAGCAGCAGCGCGTAGTACTCCGGCGCCGGGGCCGGCGATCCCATGGCCGGTGACGGGTCGAAATTGAGCGCGTTGTAGTAGCCGTTGCCCTCCTCCGGGTGGAAGAACGCCCGCACCTCGGCGTTGTGGAAGTTCACCCCGATCGCGCCGGTGCCGCACGTCGCGTTGACCGACGGGGCGTGCGGCGGCTGGGGGCAGGCCGCGTTGAACATCGCGTCGAGCGCCCAGACCGCGCTGGCGGCGACGTCGCTGACGCCCGGGGCGCCGCGTCCGGCGGCGGTGTTGAGCTCCTCGACCCGGTAGGCGAGGCCGTGGCGGGCCGCCTCGTCGGCGTGGGTGTAGACCTGGTAGTTGAAGTTGTCCAGCCGCTCGTCGGAGAGCAGCGCCGGGATGGTCGGGCAGCGGTACGAATCGGTGGCGCAGGTGCGGGCCAGCGGGTAGAAGTGGTCGGCGGCCCAGGGTCCGAAGGTGCCGGCCTTCGCCTTCGTCGGCCCGGCGGTGGCGTCGAGGATGGCCGGCCAGTCTGCAAAGAAGCGCGTCTGCACGCTGCGGTCGGCGATGCTCTGCCAGGGTGAGATGGGCTCGCTGGTGTTCGGCGTGACGAGCGGGTACGGCCCGGTGACGTCCGCGCCGGTGTAGGCGGCGAAATCGCCCAGGTACTCCGGCAAGTCGTACCCGTAGGAGAGGTCCGGCTCGTTGCCGAGCGATACCGCGGCGATGTATTCGTCGGCACCCGCGAACGCTGGCTTGACCCCCTGCGTGACGAACGCCTGGGCGTGCTCGGGACCGCGCCAGGGACGGCCCGCGGTGGCCGGCGCCATCGCGGTGCCGAGGGTCACCGCCCAGCGGGGAATGCCGCCGCCGTCGGCGTTCGCCGCCTCGAGGGTCGCCCGGATGTCGGCGAGGTCCTCGGGCGTGATCACCTCGTCGGTGTTCGTCGCGGTCGCGTCGAACTGCATCACGTCCTGCGACGAACCGCCGATACGCAGCGAGCCCGTGTCCAGGTTGCGGAGCAGGTTGACGAAGGCGGGCCGAGCGCTCGGCCCCATGTACCGTTCGATCAACGACCACTCGACGCTGAATCCGACGAAGTGCGCGGGGACGGACCCGCCCCCCACCATGCGCCGCGGGTCGAGCCGTACGGACGCGTGGGACTCGCCGGGATCGGCGGATGCGGCGACGCTCACGCCGGGACAGGCGAGCACGGCCAGGGCCACGACCGCGGCGGCGCCACGGGTCGGATGTCTTCTCATACGGGTACGCCTTTCAGGTGCGAACTCAGGACAGGACGAGCGCGGCGAACCGCCAGTACTGGCCGGCGTTGTCGGCGGCGAATTCGAGGTCGACGGTCCGCCCGTCCGCGCCCCCGTCGACCGGGAACGTCAGCCAGGTGAACTGCCCGGTGGCGGTCGGGCTGGCCAGGTGGGCGAGGGTGCGTCCCGCGCTGGACACCGTCATCGCGTCGGCCGGGAAACTGGCGTCGCCCACGAGCAGCGCGACCTGGTGGGTGCCGGCAGGCACGGCGAGCCGGAGTGTGGCGGGCACCTGCCCGGTCACGATGTCGCGGCGCAGGTCGTCCGGGCCGCCCCGGTCGCGGGACTGCGGCCCGGTGCCGATCCAGCCGTACCCCCGGGCCGCGTCCCAGGCATCGGACGGGGACATCCGGTGGTACGTCGGCAGCAGCGGGCTGGTGGCCGTACCGGCGTCGAGCGCGAGCCCGACCCGGTCACCCCGCGGCGTGGTCACCACCGCTGCTTCCGGCCGGCCGTAGAGCGGCGCGTCGGTCGCCGTCACCACCGCGGCGAGGGTCGCCATCTGCGGCGACGGCGCGGGCGTCACGGGGACCGGGATGCTCACCTTCGGGAACGCCGGCACCTCCCGCGCCACGGCTCCCGACGTCCAGCCCTCCGGTACGGCCAGCCGCGCGTCGACCGACACCGGACGGTCGGTGCCGTTGGCCACGGTGACCACGGCCTGTCCCGCCTCACCGGCGAACAGCGGCTGGCCGGGAACCGCGAGGTCCTGCACCGACACGTGCCCGGAGGCCCGCACAATCAGGTTGTCGACGTACGTCGGGACGACGGGTGGCGCGGTGCCGCCGCCGACCGCCTGCACCGCCACCTTCGGTGACCCGGCGAGGCTCGCGCTTCCGAGCCGGTACCAGTACTGGCCGTCGCTCGAGTACTCCGCGGCGACGTCGGTGCCCCGGCGTACCAGGCGCAGCCGGGCCGACCGCCCGTCGTACGGCACCGACGACCGGGCGCCGACCTTCCCACCCGACTCGGTCAGAATCTCCAGCGCGCGCCGCCCGTCGACCCAGCCGAGGTCGGCCTTCACATAGTTGTCGTCATCGACGTACGCGTAGAGCCCGACCTGCTGGAAGTCCGCGGAGAGGTCGGGTGCCTCGACAGTGGCGGCGGCGGTGAAGTCGGACTGTGGCGTGTCGGTACGCAGGAACAGGTTCCGCCCGTCGCCGCCGGCCCCCGTCTCGCCGCCGCGCAGCGTCGACAGCCGCAGCGCGCCCGGCCGGTCCTGCAGGCTCCACCCCGAGTCGTCCGGGCGCACGATCTGCCAGCCGGGGTCGAGCGTGCCGGACGGGAAGTCGTCCCCGGCCGGGCTGGTGACGCTGTCGAGGCTGCGGACGGTGAAGGGCACTGGCAGGGCCTCGGTGTCGCTGTCGACGACGGCCCGGACGAACCCGGTCGAGGAGACGTGCTCGGCGGTGAGCGCGCCGGTCAGCGTGACCTCGACGGTGGTCTCGCCGCCGACGGGCACCGTGAAGGGCACCGGCTGGGCGGCGAAGCCCGGCGGAGGCTCGACCACCACCGTCCCGTGCCCGCCGTGGCCGAGCGCGTCCACGATCGTCACCCGCTGGCGCAACGACGCCGGCCGGTCGAGTGGCGCCGCGAGGACGCTGGCCCGCGCGATCCGCACCGGCGAGAACATCACCCGCCAGCCGAGCTTGTGCTCCCGCTGGTAGGTGTCGAGGCCCTTGGTGTGGAAGGGCGGGACGGGTTCCGGGTTCTGCCCCGAACCCCAGGTCGGGGTGCACCAGAACTCGGTGGAGGTCCAGTACATCTTGCCGATGAGGTGCGGGCGGTCGTGCAGCAGCCGGTTGTGTTCGTCGACCAGATAGGCCTGGTAGTACTCGGTGCCGCGATCCAGGCCGGCGCGCTGGTGGACGGCTTCCGCCCCGTACTCGCTGAGCAGGATGGGCTGGCCGGTCATCTTCTGCAACGCGTCCAGATGCGAGGTCAGGCTCTCCAGTGTCGAGTACCAGCCGGCGTAGTAGTTGGTGGCGAAGAAGTCCTGGTAGGGATACGCGCGGTCGCGGGTGTGCCGGTGGGAGACCTGCGTGTAGAGCCGGGCCGGGTCGAGGCTGCGCCCGTGGGCGATGACGGTGCGCACGTAGTCCACCGCGCCGTCGGTCTCGGTGGCATTCTCGTTCCCGACCGACCAGGCGAAGAGGCTGGGGTGGCTGCGGTCGCGGGCGATCATCCGGGCCAGCGTCCGCTTGCCGAACTCCTGCACGTCGGCGCGGCCGAGGAAGGTTCCCGGCTGCGAGCTGATGTTGTTGATCTCCTCGATGACCAGCAGTCCGTACCGGTCGGCGGCGTCCAGTTCCGCAGGCGTGGTCGGGTAGTGCGCGGGCCGGAAGATGCGGAAGCCCTTGTCGTGCAGCCGCTTGATCTCCCGGTCGGCCAGCCCGTCCGGCTGGGTACGACCCAGCCCGGGGTAATCGGCGTGCCGGTTGAAGCCCGGCAGGTCCTTGATCGGCTTGCCGTTGAGCAGAAGGTCGAGGCCGTCGACGGCGACGGTGCGGAAGCCGGTCTGCTCGACCAGTTCCCGCCAGGCGGCGTCACCGAGGGGGCGCAGGCGCACCGTGTACAGGTTCGGGTGGTCCAGGTCCCACAGCGCGGGAGCGGGGACGTCGAGCGTGATCGGTGTGGCCGCGCCGCCGCCGGCGGGGACCGTGGTGGTCACCCGCGTCGGGCCGAGCACGCGCCTGCCGTCCGGCCTGTCGACCGTCAGCATCGCGGACACCTGCTGCGGCATGCCGCTTGCGTTGACCCCGGTCGGGCGTACGGTAAGCCGACCGGACGCGGTGCCCTCGGCCCGGGTCTCGGTCAGGGCGACGGCGGGGGAGCGCTCGAGGCGTACTTCCTGTAGGAGGCCACCCCAGTTCCAGTACAGGCCCTGGACCGGGCGGGCGTACTCGCCCATCTCCGAGACCCGGTTGTCGACCACCACCGCGATGGTGTTCGTCCCGGCGCGGACCGCGTCGGTCACATCGAGCCGGGTGGGCAGGTAACCACCGGTGCTGGTGCCGACATCGACGCCATTGACGAAGTACCGGCAGGTCCAGAAGCACGACTCGAAGACCAGAGCGGTCCGCTCACCCGGGTCGGGCGCGTCGAGGTCGATGGTCCGCCGGTAGACCCCGAGCACGCCGTTGTCGTCGTTCCAGCTCGCCCGTACCGCCCCCAATGAGTCGGGTACCACGATGAGCGGCCAGTTGCCGGCGTCGTGCTCGGGCCGGACCGCCGGCGGCACGGCGCCGTCCAGTGCCCCGGCCGGCAGTTCGGAGGCGGTGGAGAAGCGCCAGCCTCCGGTCAGGCGGGTGTGGCCCGGCCCGGCGGGCGGGGCGGTGGTCACGACCTGCTTGGTCACGGTGAGCGTGCCCGACGGGGTGTCGGCCTCGGCCCGGAGATCGTGTGCCCCGTTCGGAAACCACGTCGCGTCCGTCGCGGTCGCCCAGGTCGGCGCGGTCTTCGTCTGTCGCGCGTAGAGGTCTGTCAGCTCCGACAGCTGAACGTCGTCCAGGTAGAACCGCACAGCAGTGGTCCCCGGTGGGGCCGTGACCTCGAGATCCACCGTGCCGCTGAGCCGGCGGCCGCTCGGGCTCTTGAACCGGAGTGCCGGGTCGGCGGCGTCGGCGCCACCGACGGGTGCGACGAGCACCAGCGCCAGCGCGACAATGCTGGCGGATAGGCAGGCGACGATCGTTCTGGGTAGCCGGATCCTCATGACAGCGTCCTCGCGGGTGTAGTGGTCCGGGCGGTCCCGCGCACCGGTCAGGTGCCGTCGCCATCCCGGGCGGTGGCAGGCTCCTTGAAACCGTTTGCGGTTATCTGATGGCAACAAACGGCGACGCCCCCGTCAATGCGTCCGGCGGGATGAAACAAGTTTCAGAAGCCAGCCACTCCAGCGGCCGTCACCCCTTCTACCGGCTGTTTCCGCCTCACTGTTGAAGGAGACCGCCGGGTTGTGGGAGTGGCATTGAAACAAGTTTCAGGCTTGTAACGCATTGACCCCCGGCCAAGTCTTTGGTGTCGTGAACGTCGGACCACAAACGATTTCAGGTCCGCGCCGCACCGCCTTGAGGAGAGAACATGGCGCCACCACTCACGGATCCCGCCATCACCCGACGTGGACTCTTCGGCCTGGGCGCGGCCGCCACCGCCGCCACCACCCTCGCCGGCGTGACTCCGCCGGCCCGGGCGGCGGAGCCCGGCGGACCCGGACCGGCCCGTGACGCCGCCGCCGAACTCCTGCGGCAGTGGCGGGAGGCCCCCGGCTGTCATCCGCTGCTCCCGGACGTCACCGCCGCCGGCTACCGGCTCGGCCGGCGACCGCCGCGGCCCGCGGTCGCCACGAAGGTCACCGACTTCGGTGCCCGTCCGAACGGGACGGACTGCACGGCGGCGTTCAACGCCGCGGTACGGCAGGCAGGGGAGCAGGGCGGGGGCGTGGTGCTGGTGCCCCCGGGGACCTGGACGCTCTCCGGGCCGGTGTGGATGCACTGGTCGGGGGTGGTGCTCAGGGGAACCGGCCGGGACGCCACGGTGCTGCACTTCACGCGCACCCTCGACGACGGCTACCGGCCGAACCGCCAGTCCAACGGCAACAGCCGCTGGTCCTGGACCGGCGGGCAGATCTGGTTCGTCGCGCCCGAGCGGCGCGCCCGCTCGGAGGCCGAGGACTACGCGGGCACCGAGGGATGGCTGCTCGGTGACGTGCTCGCCGAGGTCGGCGCGGCGTCCCGCGGCCAGCGAACCCTGGTGATCTCCGGCACCGACCGGCTGACGCCCGGCGACATGGTCGTGCTGGAGTGCCAGAACCCGCCGGACGCGAGCCTGCTGCAGCACCTCGCCGGCGACGTACCCGGCACCCGCGACTACGACTGGCCGCGCTCGGCGCCCCAGCTCGTCACCGGATCCGGCGGGCAGTACGTGCAGTACGCGACCCTGCAGTGGCCGGTGCGGGTGGCGGCGGTGCTCGGCGAGCGTGTCGTCCGGCTGGCGCAGCCGCTCAAGTACGACCTCCGGCCCGGCTGGCCGGCGCGGCTGCGCGCGATCGGGCCGACCGTGAGCGACGCCGGCGTCGAGAACCTCACGATCCGCAACGAGCTCGTGCCGCAGACCGCGCACAATCGGCATCCGGGTTCCAACGGTGTGTGTTTCCAGGCGGTGCACGACTGCTGGGCCCGCGACGTCCGCGTGGAGAACTGCGACCTCGGTTTCGGGCTCACCACTGCCAAGTCGGTGACCATCACCGGGGTCGCCGTCGGCGGGCGGGCCGCCCACCACAGCTTCGCCTGCCGCATGCAGTCCACGGACAACCTCGTCGAGGACTTCGAGATCGAGCGGTTCACCGTTCCCGTCGCCTCCGGGGCGATCCACCACGGCCTCAACGTCGAAGGCCTCTCGGCCGGCAATGTGTATCGCGGCGGGCGCATGGCGGAGGGGACGTTCGACACCCACCGGGCGCTCCCGTTCGAGAACGTCCGGACGAACATCACGCTGGAGAACAACGGGCGGGTGGGCGGATCAGCCGCGTCGGGCCCCCTCTTCGGCGCGCGGATGGCGCACTGGAACGTCCAGATCACCAACAGCCGCCCGTACGCGATCACCATCGCCGACGTGGCGCCGCGCAGCGCGACGGTCGGCGTGCAGGGCGTCGAGGACACCAGCAGCGGCCTGGCCCGCGACTTCTCCGGCGACCTGGAGTCGCTGCTCGCCGACCACGGATCGGCCCCGTCCGTCGAGGACCTCTACCTCGCCCAGCGCGGACGGCATTAGCTTCCGCCACCTGCCTGAGGAGGACCGAGATGCGGGACGTAACAGGTCGAGGGCCGGCGAGCCCCGGCTCCGGTGGCCACCGGCTGCGCCGGTGCCTCGTCGTGAGCGCCGCGGTCGCGGCGCTGGTGCCGTACCCCGGTAGCGCAGCCGTCGTCGGCGACGCCGCACCGGCGACCACCGAACTGACCATCACCGCCAGGTTAGACGAGCACAGCGCCCGGCTGTCCGACGACTTCCAGGGGTTCTCCGTGGAGTCGGCGGACTTCGCGCACGGCTTCCTGACCAGGGAGCGGATGGCCGAACGGCTGCGCACGCTGGGCCCCGGTGTGCTCCGGTTGGGCGGCTACTCGATGGACCTGGTCTGGCCGGCCTTCGGGAAGTGGGCCGACGTTCCGGCCCCGCCGGAGGCGATCGGCGGCACCGTCGACCAGGCCGACCTCGACCACCTCAAGCAGCTCCTGGACGCCTCCGGCTGGAAGGTCACCCTCGGCGCCCCGCTGAAGACGGTCGTCGACCCGTCGAAGATCAAAAACCCGCTGCGGGACCCGTCGCCGGACGTGAGCCTCGAACAGGTGGTCGCCGAGGTGAAGGCGGCGCACGACACCCTGGGCGATGACCTGCTGGCCGTCGAGCTCGGCAATGAGTACGACAACGTCACCACCCTGACCGGCGGAGAGATGTGGGAGACGGCCAAGCGCTACCAGGCCGCCATCAGCACCGGGGTGCCGCACGCTCGGCTGAAGATAGCCGGGCCCTCGCCCAGCGGCGCGAAGAGCAGCACCAGGGAGGACGAGTTCGTGACCGCCGCGCTGGCCGACGGCTCCGTCAAGCCGCAGCAGGTGCTCGCCGAGCTGTCCTCGCACTGGTATCCGTGGAGCCACTGCAGCGGCCGGACCATGACCATCCAGCAGCTGATGTCCGCGGAGACGCACCTCAACACCCGGGCCAAGCTGGCCGGCATGCGGACGGTCAGCGCGCGGCTGCACGGCACCGTCCCGTCCACGATCAACGAATCGAACAGCGCCTCGTGCAGCGGGATGCCGGGAGTCAGCAATTCGTACGCCACGGCGCTGTGGTCGCTGGACTACCTGCTGCAGGGCGCGCAGAGCGGCGTCGACCGGGTGCAGTTCCACACCAACACCGCCGCCGTCTGCGGCGACTTCAAACCGCGTGAGTCCGCCGACTATCCGATTTCGTACCGCTACTACGGCGCGTTCTGCGCGGCCGATCCGGCAGCGCTGGATGCCGGGCAGCTCTCCGCCAACGCCCTCTACTACGGGATCTGGGCGTTCCGCCAGGTGCCCACCGGCAAATTCGTCGACCTGGACCTGCCCGACACCGCCCTCGACCGGATTCGCGCGTACGCCGTCCTGGGCCGCGACGGAAGCCTCACCGTCGTCCTCATCAACGTCCAGGATCCCGCCGCCGCCGACAGCACCGGCGACACGGTCGCGCTGAACCTGCCCGCGGCCTACCGCACCGCGCGAGCCGTGACCCTGCGAAGCACCGCACCCGGCGGGCTCGCGTCCCTCGACGCCGGCCGCATCACCCTCGGCGACCAGCAGATCTCACCCGCCGGCACCGCCACGGGCACCCCACGCCCGGGCACGGTGCCGGTCGACCAGCGGTCGGCGGCGGTCACCGTCGCGCCCGGCACCGCGCAACTCGTCACCTTCTCGCACTGACCGGTCAGACGCCCCCGACCATCCACGACGACGGGAGCCGCACCATGCGGAGTCAAGTGCCGGACCCGGTCCACCCGCCCCGGGGCCTGAGCCGGCGCACCCTGCTCGGCGGCCTCGGGCTCACCGCCGCCGCGACGATGGCCGGGGCTCGGAGCGGCCGCGCGGCGGCGGCCGCCCCCGACGGCGGCCCGCTGAGTGTGGTGGTGTCGACGGCCCCGGCCGGCCGCGGAATGCCCCTCGTCGGCTACAACACCGGTCATTTCATGCCCGGCAGCAACACCAGCGCCTGGCTGGCGTACTCCCGCGTCAATGCGGTCCGCTTCTTCGCGTCCTTCGAGGACTGGTGTCCCGACGAGGCCTTCGACCCGGGCGCCGGGATCTCCGACATCGATGCGTTCGACGTGGCGAAGGACGAACTGCGCCGCAGCCCCGAGCAGAACCGCTTCCTCGACTGGGCACTGCTGCGCGAGGTGTTCGAGCACCACGTCTACTCGAGCACCAACTTCTACCGGCTCAACCACCAGCTCGCCGAGCTCAAGCGGCTCGGCATCACCCCGATCATCGAGGCCGCGCAGCTGCGCTGGAACAGCCCGTGGTCGGGGCTGTGGCAGCAGTGGCAGAAGCACTACGCGCTCACCTACCACCTGGCCCGGGACTACGACGTGGAGCGCTTCAACTTCGTCAACGAGCCCGACCACCCCAGCGCCGCCAAGGACATCGTCGACCAGCAGATCTACATCCGCGGGCTGCAGATCGCGTCGGACGCCGTGCGATGCGCGATCGCCGACGTCAACCAGCGCTACGGCAAGCGCCTGCGGCCCCTCGTCCACGCGCCAGTCGTCACCCACGTGTCCAGTTCACGCGGGAACGATCACATGGACGCCGACCCCGACGCCGATGCCCGCGACGACCGGTACGGCTGGGGCGAGATCTCGCTGCGGAACCTGCGCACCGACTACCACGGCACCCAGGTGGACTACGACATCTTCCACGTGTTCGACACCCACCAGTACAACAAGACGGCGGACGTCTACGCGTACGAGTTCGCGATGATGCGGCAGCGGATGCGGGAATACACCCCGACCGGCGCGGAGCTGCCCATCGTCTACTCCGAGTTCAACCGCCGCAACACCAGCGCGTTCGAGACCAGCGGAGACGATCTCGACACCCCGTTGATCTACTGCGACCTGGCCCGGATCTGGGGCGAGGCGGTCACCGCTCAGGCCGAGGGCATGATCGTGTTCAAGTTCCAGGACACCATGCGCGCCAACGGCATCCCGTACGGCACCGGCTGTTACCACGTCGAGCACAGCGGCGTCTACGACATCCATGGCTCCACGAAAGCCGCCGAGGTGAACCGCCTCTTCGCGAAGGGCTTCGCCGGCCAGCAGCGCCGGCTGCTGCACGCCGTCACCGGGGACGGCCGGACGATCCCGGTCAGCCGCGACCAGCGGACCCGCTGCCACCACCTCTGGCTGCCCCGTGCCAGTGGCAGCCCCGCGGGTTCCGTCTCGCTGGACCTCGGCGGGCTGGGCCTCGGCGGGGGCGAGGTCGTCGTCGAGGAGGTGAGCCCGACGTACAGCGGAGGCATCACGACGGTCGTCCCGCTGCCCGCCGACGGCAGGATCACGCTGACCCAACCCGCCGAGGCCGTCTGGCTGGTCACCGTGGCCGACCCCGGCGAGTCACGCTCGATCGAGGCCTATGCCGACGCCTCGGTGAGCCAGGCCGCCCAGCCCTCCGGCGGCGCCCAGCAGAGCCTCGCCATCGCCCTCGACCCAGGCGGCGCCTCGGCCGTGAGCTACCTCGCCTTCGATCTCGGCGGCGGGCCCGCGGCGCGCCGGGCCGTACTCGAGATGCACGGCAACAGCACGGACGGGGCGCCGCTGACCGTCATGGCGTACGTCATGACGGAAACGTCCTGGACCGGGCGCGACCTGACCTGGGAGTCAGCGCCGTACCTCGACCCGGGCGCGGTCCGGCCCACCTCGGTGGGCGACCGGCTCCACCCGGCCGGTCAGCTCACGGCGACCGGTGCCACCGGTCCCGTCCGGCTCGACGTCACCGATGCGCTGCGCCGCGCTCGCGGCCGTTCCCTCGGGTTCCTGCTGATCCGGGAGCGGAAGCGGGGCGAGGACACCGCCGACGACGGTCGGCGCCTCGAGCTCTCGGGATGTGCCGCGCCCGCGCCGGACCTGCGCCCCCGACTGCGTCTGTACCGCTGACGCCACCAACCGTCCACCACTGCGAGGAGAACCATGAAAACCTACGGCATTGCCGCTCCGGGTCGCGGCGCCCGCGCCGCCACCCCTATCCCCGTACGGCGAAGCTTCCTGCGCCGGTCGCTGGCCGCCGGAGTGCTGGCGACCGGTCTCGTGGCGGCCGGCGGCCTACCCGCGACCGCTGACGACTCCGCCGCGACGACGGACCTCACGCTCACGGCCACCGTCGACGGACGCAACGCGGTGCTGGGTGCGGACTTCCAGGGCTTCTCGGTCGAGTCCGCGGACTTCGCGCACGGCTACCTGACTCGGGAAAGGATGGCGGAGCGGCTGCGGACGCTCGGTCCGCACGGTGTGATCCGGCTCGGCGGCTACTCCATGGACCTGGTGTGGCCCGCCTTCGGCACGTGGACCGACGCGCCGGCCCCGCCCGAGGCGATCGGCGGCACGGTCGACCAGAGCGACCTGGACCACCTCAAGGAGTTGCTGGACGCCACGGGCTGGAAGGTGACCCTCGGCGCGCCGCTCAAGAAGATCATCGACCCCTCCAAAATCAAGAACCCGACCCGGGACCCGTCGCCCGACGTCAGCCTGGAGCAGGTGGTCGCCGAGGTGACGGCCGCGTACCGGACCCTGGGCGACGATCTGCTGGGGGTGGAACTGGGCAACGAGTACGACAACGTCACCACTCTGACCGACGCGGAGATGTGGGAGACGGCGAAGCAGTACCGGGCCGCCATCGACGAGGCGCTGCCGCACGCCAACCTGAAGATCGTCGGGCCGTCGGCCAACACCGCGAAGACCAACACCCACCTGGAGGGATTCGTCTCCGCCGCACTGGCCGACAAATCCACCCAGCCGCGGCAGGTGCTGTCTGAGCTGTCTTCGCACTGGTACCCGTGGAGCCACTGCGGCTCCTCGGTGATGACAATCGGCCAGCTGATGTCCCCGCTCACCTACACGAACACCCGCAGCAAGCTGGCCGGCATCATGGCCGTCGACGACCAGCTCCACGGCACGATCCCGATGACCCTCAACGAGTCGAACAGTGCCTCGTGCAGCGGGATGCCGGCGGCGAGCAACTCGTACGCCACGGCGCTCTGGTCGCTGGACTACCTCCTGCAGGCGGCGCAGAGCGGCGTCGACCGGTTGCAGTTCCACACCAACACCACCGGCGTCTGCGGCGACTTCAAGGCGCGTGACTCCGCCGAGTACCCCATCTCCTACCGCTACTACGGTGCGTTCTGCGCCGCGGACCAGGCGGCACTCGACGCGAACGAGCTGTCGGCGAACCCGCTCTACTACGGCATCTGGGCGTTCCGGCAGGTCCCGCAGGGCCGGTTCGTCGACCTCGATCTCGCCGATGAGCACCTGGACAAGCTCCGTGCGTACGCGGTCAAGGGAAAGGCTGGCACGCTGACCGTGGTGCTCATCAACGTCCAGGACCCGGCTCATGCGGACAGCACGCAGGACGCGGTGACGCTGAACCTGCCCTCGGCGTACGGCACCGGAAGCCAGGTGACCCTGCGCAGTGCGGCGCCGGAGGGCCTGGCCTCGCTGGACGCCGCGCAGATCTCCCTCGGGGGACGGACCGTGTCGCCCGCGGGAGTCGCCACCGGCGCGCCGCAGTCCAGCGCCGTTGCGGTCGATCACCGGTCGGCGACGGTGACCGTCGCGCCGGGCACCGCGCAGATCGTCACCTTCTCGCACTGAGCAACGGGACCTGTACCGCGATCCCTCGGCCGGTCCCGCTGCGGCGGGACCGGCCGACCCAGGTCAACCCCGTTGTCGGCGACATCCACGTCCAGGACCTCACCGTCCGGTCGGCCGGTCGTGCCCTCAACCTGCGCGGTTACCCCGACGCGCACATCGAGACGGTGACCCTCACCGACGTCGACTTCGGCACCACGAGCCGGGCTGATGTGGTGGAGAATGTCGACAACCCCGGTGCTGCGCAACGTGGTGGAGAACGCGGTGCCGCTCGACCTGGCCTCGGCGTGACGGCCGCCGCCGCTCGACGCCGGGCCGGGGTCGAGCGGCGGGTCAGGCGCTGGTCAGCAGGCCGCCGGCCGCCCGGACCTGGTCGACCGCCCGGTGCAGCGCCGCCACGATCCGTTCCTCGGTGTCGGCCCCGAGCCTGGCCACCGGCACGGAAAGGCTGATCGCGTCGATGGCGGGGGACCGCAGGGGTACGGCCATCGCGACGCAGACGATGCCCTCGGTGCTCTCCTCGCGGTCCGCCGCGTAGCCCCGCTGCCGGATGCCGGCCAGCGCGGCGTGCAGCGCGTCCGGCGTGGTGACCGTGTGCCGGGTCAGGGCGGGCAGCGGCCAGCTCAGCAACTCGTCGACCTCCTCGTCGCCGCGCTCGGCCAGCAGCACCTTGCCGAGTGCCGTGGCGTGGGCCGGCAACTGCCGGCCGATGGCGCTGTACAGCCGCAGGGGATGTACGGACTCGCGCTTGGCGAGGTAGACGACGTGTGGCCCGTCGAGGCGCCCCAGGTGGACGGTCTCGCCGAACTGCCGGGAGAGGTCGTCGAGCACCCTGCCGAGCACGCCCATGGCGTCGTCCGCGGTGAGGTACGCGGCGCCGACCTGCAGCGCGCGGATGCCGAGCCCGAACCGGGTGCCGGTCAGGTCGCTCTCCACCCAGCCGCGCTGGGCCAGCGTGCGGAGGATGCCGTGCAGGCTGCTCTTAGGGATGTCGAGGGCGCGGGCCAGGTCGACGAGGGAGCGCCGGTGCGGCGAGGCGGCGAGCGCTTCGAGCACCTCCAGCGTCCGGCCGGCGGACTTCACCGGGAGGAACCCGTCGGGCGAGGTCATGGCGGCCACTCTAGCGGGGTTGACAGGGCGATGGACGTCGATAGGGTCAAGTATGTGACTAGCGTTCGCCATTCTGAACAGTCCGATCCGGAGGCCGGTGGCGTGGTTGCGGCCGTCGGAGCCGGTCGGATCCTGCCCGTGGTCGTGCTCGACGCCGCCCGCGACGCCGCCCCGTTGGCAGCGGCGCTCGTCAACGGGGGCCTGCACAGCGTCGAGGTCACCTTCCGCACCGACGCCGCGGCCGAGGCGATCCGGAACATGTCGGAGCGGCCCGACCTGCTCGTCGGCGCCGGAACCGTGGTGACCCCGGCCCAGGTCGACAGGGCGGTCGAGGCCGGTGCGCGGTTCGTCGTCAGCCCCGGCTTCGGCCCGGCCGTCGTCCGGCACTGCCAGCAGCTCGGGATACCGGTCTTTCCCGGCGTCACCAGCCCCACCGAGATCATGATGGCGCTCGACGCCGGCCTCGACAGCGTCAAGTTCTTCCCCGCCGAACAGCTTGGCGGCCTGGGGATGATCAAGGCGCTGGCCGCGCCGTTCCGCTCCGTGCGGTTCATCCCGACCGGCGGGGTGAACACCGACAACCTCGCCGCCTACCTGGCCCACCCGGCGGTCCTGGCGGTCGGAGGCACCTGGATGGTCGCCCCGGAGCTGATCACTGCCGGACGCTGGGACGAGGTCACCCGGCGTACGTCGGCCGCGGTGGCGGCCGCCCGGACCGGACCGGAGGCGTGAGATGCTGCGGATTCGACCCGCCGACGACTGTCGGTACGACATGGTCTCGCTCGGCGAGATCATGCTGCGCCTCGACCCCGGCGAGGGGCGGGTGCGCACCACCCGCAGCTTTCGCACGTGGGAGGGCGGCGGCGAATACAACGTCGCCCGCGGCCTGCGCCGCTGCTTCGGCCTCCGCGCCGCCGTGGTCACCGCCTTCGCCGACAACGAGGTGGGCCGCCTGCTCGAAGACCTGGTCCTCCAGGGTGGCGTGGACACCTCGTTCATCACCTGGATGCCGTACGACGGAACCGGCCGCACCGTGCGCAACGGCCTCAACTTCACCGAGCGCGGTTTCGGCGTACGCGGGGCCGTCGGCACCTCTGACCGTGGGCACACCGCCGCGAGCCAGCTGCGTCCCGAGGACGTCGACTGGGACCACCTGTTCGGCACGCTGGGGGTGCGCTGGCTGCACACCGGCGGCATCTACGCCGCCCTGTCCACCACCACCCCCGACACCATCGAGGCGGCGATGCGGTCCGCCCGCCGGCACGGCACCGTCATCTCCTACGACCTGAACTACCGGCCCAGCCTCTGGCAGGCCATCGGCGGGCAGCCGCGGGCGCGGGAGGTCAACCGCCGGTTCGCCCGCTACGTCGACGTGATGATCGGCAACGAGGAGGACTTCACCGCGTCGCTGGGCTTCGAGGTGCCCGACACCGACGGGTCGCTGTCCCACCTCGAGGTGGCCAACTTCGAGCGGATGATCCAGGCGGTCACCAAGGAGTACGACAACTTCGCGGTCGTGGCCACCACTCTGCGTACGGTCCGCAGCGCCACGGTCAACGACTGGGGCGCGATCGCCTGGTCAGCCGAAAGCGGCTTCGTCGAGGCCACCCACCGGGCCGGCCTGGATATCCTCGACCGGGTCGGCGGCGGCGACAGCTTCGCCTCCGGACTGATCTACGGACTGCTCAAGACCGGCGACCTGGCCACCGCGGTGGAATATGGCGCGGCGCACGGAGCCCTGGCCATGACCACCCCCGGCGACACCTCGATGGCGAGCCTGAAGGAAGTCGAGTCGCTCGTCCTCGGCAGGGGCGCTCGCGTGCAGCGGTAGTGCCCTCGGTGCCACCGTGGCCGCAACTCGGCCCGCTGCCGGGCGGCCCGGCGGATGTGGGACCACCAGGAGGTCAGCCTGCGGCGTTGAGCCAAAGTCGCCAGCTCGTGCGGGTGGTCCGTTGCTCTCGGTGCGTGCCGGAGGACGAGCTGCGCTCGGAGCCGGACCAAGGGGTCGTCGAGGTGGCCGACCAGGCAGGCATACGTTCTGTCCGCGCGCCGCCGTCAGCCGTAGTACTCGACCAGGCAGAACTCGTGGTCCTCGGGGTCGGCCATGACGACGACCACGCCCTCCTCGTAGTCGTGCCGTTCACCGGTGAACCGGCCACCGAGATCGACGACAGCCGTCATGGCCTCGTCGATGTCCGCGACGGTGATGTCGAGGTGAATCCGCACCTTGCCGGTCTGCGGCTCGGCCACGGGCTGGAACACCAGCCGCGGCTGCGGGTCACCGCGCTCGCCGAGGTAGACCCAGCCCTCCTGGGACGGGCCGGGCTCGCGACCGAGCAGGGCGCTCCAGAACCGGGCCACCCGTTCCGGGTCGAGACAGTCGATCGTGACACCGGACCAGACGTTCGCCATCCGCCGATCCTGACTCATCCAAGCGGGGAAGATCGAGGCCCCCACAGAAGTGGATCTCTGCCGTAGGGTGCGCTGATGCGTCGCCACGTACCACTGACCCTGCTTCTCGCACCGCTGCTCGTCACCGCGTGCACCACCGATCCGGCCGCCCCGGCCGCCGGCTCCTCCGCCCCCACGACCACACCCAGCCCCACCGCCCCCGCCGTGGACTACACCGCCTGGCAGGCCGGGCGCTCGACCCCGGTGGCCGACAAGGTCTACCCGGCCCGGGGCACCGACGCGCTGGACGTCCTGCACTACGACCTGGCGCTGGACTGGGCGCCGGCGACCCGGACCCTCACGGGCACGGCCACCCTGCGGATCCGCCCGACCAAGGACGCTCCCGCCCTCGTCCTCGACTTCATGCCCTACCAGGTCGACGGGGTGACGCTGGACGACACGACGGTCACCGGCACCGTCGCCAGGGAGAAGCTGACCGTGATCGCTCCGGTGGTCGCCGACAAGCCGGTGACGCTGGTGGTCAAGTACCACGGCAAGCCGAAGACGACGCCCATGCCGTCGCACCGCAAGGACGTGGAGGACCTGGGCCTCACCGTCACCAAGGAGGGCGGCCTCTGGACGATGCAGGAGCCGTTCGGGGCCTTCACCTGGTACCCGGCGAACGACCAGCCGTCCGACGAAGCCCTCTACGACATCCGGGTGACCGTCCCGGCGGGCTGGTCCGCCATCGCCAACGGCACCCCGGCGGGGCAGTCCGGCACCACGTTCACCTACCGCAGCACCGACCCGGTCGCCACGTACCTGACCACCCTGGCGGTCGGGAAATACCAGAAGCTGACCGCCAAGGGGCCCCGTGGCGTCCCGCTGACCTTCTGGTACCGCAAGGGCGCCGACGACAAGCTGCTGCCGTACCTCAAGAAGTCCCCCCAGTATCTGGCCTGGCTGGAGAAGAAGTTCGGTCCCTACCCGTTCCCGTCCGGTGGCGTCGTGGTGGTGGACTCGGCGTCCGGCATGGAGACCCAGCAGATGATCACGATGGGCCGGAAGATCGAGAACACCAAGGCCCGCCGGGACCGCTGGGGAAGCGACCTGCTGCACGAGTACGCCCACCAGTGGTTCGGTGACTCCGTCACCCCGACCACCTGGACCGACCTGTGGCTGAACGAGGGCTGGGCCCAGTACGCCCAGGACCTCTACACCAAGGACACCCTGCACCTCAGCGACGCCAGCCTGGACCGGTACCTGCGCGACGCCGACGCCGCCTCGCGCAAGAAGCTCGGCCCGCCCGGCAAGCCCAACCCGAAGAACTTCGCCGAGGGCAACGTCTACCTCTGCCCCGAGGCCATGCTCCACGAGATCCACCGGAAGCTGGGTGACAAGGCGTTCTTCGCGCTGGCCCGCGCCTGGGTGCAGGACCAGCGCAACACCCAGCAGGACCGGGCCTCGTTCATCGCCTTCGTCAACAAGCAGACCGGCCGCGACTTCACCAAGCTCATCAACACCTGGCTGGACTCGAAGACCACGCCGAAGGCCATCACCGTCACCTGAGGCAAGGCGCCGCAGCGCGCCCCGGCGGTAGATGCCGGGGCGCGCCGCGGCGGTGTCCGTCGCGGCCGAACGCGTCGCTGCGCTACAGCGGCTTCGGCGCGGATGTCGACGTCACGCGGCCGCACGGCGCGGTCGCCGCCCCCGACGCCCTGTCTCCCCAGCTCGGCCTGAGCGGCTGAGACCCGAAGGTGCGCCGGTAGGCCGCCGGGCTGACGCCGACGAGTTCCTTGAACCGGTCGCGGAACGTGGTCGCCGAGGCGAAGCCCGTCGCCTGCCCCACCCGCTCGACGGGCAGCTCGCTGGTCTCCAGCAGGTGTTGCGCCCGGCGTACCCGATGGTGGGTGAGCCACCGCATCGGCGTGGTGCCGGTCTGGGCGCGGAAGCGGCGCAGCAGGGTGCGCACGCTCACGGCGGCCTCGGCGGCCATGTCGTCCAGGTCGATGTCCCGCACGGCGTTGCTGGCCAGCCACTGCAGCAGCGGCGCGAGGGAGCCGCTCGCGGCCGGTGGCTCGTAGGTGATGAACTGCGCCTGGCCGCCGGCGCGTTCCAGCGGCATCACCGAGGCGCGGGCGACGTCCGCGGCGACGGCGGCGCCGTGGTCGCGCCGGACCATGTGCAGGCACAGGTCGAGCCCGGCGGCCGCACCCGCCGAGGTCAGCACGTCGCGCTCGTCGACGTAGAGCAGGTTCGGCTCGACGGTGACGGCGGGATGTCGGCGGGCCAGCTCGGCGGCGGCAGCCCAGTGGGTGGTCGCCCGGCGGCCGTCGAGCAGGCCGGCCTCGGCCAGGACGAAGGCGCCCACGCAGATCGACGCCACCCGGGCTCCCCGCGCGGCCGCCGCCCGCAGGGCCTTGAGCAGCGGCGCCGAGGTCGGCGCGGCGACGTCCGCGAGGCCGGGCACGATCACCGTGTCCGCCTCGATGAGGGAGTCGAGACGCCAGGGCGCCCGCAGCACGAAGGAACCCGCGTCGACCTCGCGGCGCTCGGCGCACACCTTCACCTGGTAGGCCGGCGCGCCGTCGGGTAGCCGCGCCCGGCCGAACACCTCGAGCGCGGTCGCCAGGTCGAAGCCGACCACCCCGTCGAACGCCGCCACCGCCACCGTGTGCACCCGTCGACGCTACCCCCGCTCGCCGCGGACGCCGTGGCGGTGAACCGTTGCTGCCTGGCGCTCGCGCCACTGTTGGCCCGGCTGCCCCGGTCGTACGTTCCCTGCATGATCGTGATCGCGCCCGTGCTGATCGGGCTGGCCTACGCCGCGCTGAACTCGTTGATCCCCGCCGTGCACCGCCGACCCTTCAACGCGGTCCTGGTCGCCGGCGCGGGCGCCGCCTACCTCAGCGGCGGTTTCGGGCTCTGGGAGCTGCTGTTCACCGCGGCCATGACGTACGTCGCCTTCCGCGGGCTGCGGTCCTGGCGGTGGATCGGCGTGGCGTGGCTGATGCACACCGTCTGGGACCTGCTGCACCACCGCTACGGCGAACCGATCCTGCCGTTCGCGGCGCACTCCTCGCTGGGCTGCGCGATCTGCGACCCGGTCATCGCCGCGTGGTGCCTCGCCGGCGGGAGGTCCGTACCGGAGCTGTGGCGGCTGTGGACCCACCGGACGGTGGGCCGTCGCACCGCCACGGGCGACGCGGCGTAGGACCGGAGGCGGCCGTTGTTCCGGCGGGCGAGCGTCCTCGACGTCGGCGGGGGCGCGGCCCACCAGTCGCTGCCGCTGCCCCGGCTCGGCTACGACGTGACCGTCCTGGACCCGTCGCCGGTCATGCTCGCCAAGGCCGACCGCCGGCTCAGCCGGGTGTTCCACCTGATCGGGCGGGCCCGGCCCCCTGGCGGGCGGCGGCAAAGCCTGACTAAGGTCAGGCATATGAACTCGGAGCTCATCGCCACCGTGCGGCGGTTCAACCGGACGGTCACCCAACGGGTGGGCGCGCTCGACGACCAGTACATGTCCCGTGACCGACCGCTCGCCCAGGCGCGGCTGCTGTGGGAGATCGGCCCCGACGGCGCCGAGATCGCGGCCCTGCGAGCCCGGCTCGGCCTGGACTCCGGGTACCTCAGCCGGCTCCTGCGCACCCTGGAGGGCGACGGACTCGTGAGCGTCGGCCCGGCCGACCGGGCCGGCGGCGACGGGAGGGTACGTGTCGCCGCCCTCACCGACGCCGGGCGGGCGGAGTGGGCGGAGCTGGACGAGCGGTCCGACGAGCTGGCCCGGTCCATTCTCGAACCGCTCACCGACCAGCGCCGCGAGCGCCTGGTCGCGGCGATGGCGGAGGTGCAGCGGCTGCTCGTCAGCTCGATGGTGGTCGTGCGGCCCTGCCCACCCGGAGATCCCCGGGCCCGGGCGTGCGTGCGGGCCTACGCCCACGAGATCGCGCAGCGCTTCGACGGCGGGTTCGACCCGGCCCGGAGCAAGCCGGTCCGCGACGAGGACCTCGTCCCGCCCGCCGGCGTGTTCCTGCTCGCCACCCTCAACGGCGAGCCGGTCGGCTGCGGCGCGATCAAGCTCCACGCCGGCGCGCCCGCGGAGATCAAGCGGGTCTGGGTGTCCGACACCGTCCGGGGGCTGGGGGTCGGCCGGCGCCTGCTGGATCAGCTGGAACGGTACGCCGCCGAGCGCGGCTGGAACGCCGCCCGGCTGGACACCAACCGCAACCTGACCGAGGCGATCGCCCTGTACCGCGCCGCGGGCTACCGGGAGATCGCGCCGTACAACGACGAGCCGTACGCACACCACTGGTTCGAGAAGACCCTGACGCCGGTGACGTGACGGCTGCCCATACCGGCGCGGTACGACCCGAAGAGTATGGTCAGCAAATCCATTGATCTCAATATGCTGTCCGCAGTCTCGAATCAGGTGGGCCCACGAGGCGCACCGGTCCTGATGCGGAGGAATCCATGGTTCGCTGGCGTACCCTCACCGGCCTGTTGGCCACCGCGTTGGCCGCGGTGACCGCGGGCAGCCTCACTCTCGCCGCACCCGCCGTCGCCGACCCCGCGCCGATCACGCCGAACGTCGTCGGCGGCACCCGTGCCGCACAGGGCGAATTCCCGTTCATGGTGCGACTCTCGATGGGCTGCGGCGGCGCGCTGTACAGCCCCCGCCTGGTCCTCACCGCCGCGCACTGCGTCGGCCGTACGGGCACCAACACCAGCATCACCGCCACCCTCGGCGTGGTCGACCTCCAGTCGTCCAGCCGGATCCAGGTGCGGTCGAACTACGTCTACCGCGCCCCCGGCTACAACGGCAGCGGCAAGGACTGGGCGCTCATCCGCCTGGCCACCCCGGTCACCGGGCTGAGCACCCTGAAGATCGCCAACACCACGGCCTACGACAACGGCACGTTCACCGTCGCCGGCTGGGGCGCGGCGACCGAAGGCGGCGGGCAGCAGCGCTACCTGCTCAAGGCCACCGTGCCGTTCGTCAGCGACGCCACCTGCAACGCCAACTACGGCGGCGACCTCATCCCCGCCGAGGAGATCTGCGCCGGGTACGCCAGCGGCGGCGTGGACACCTGCCAGGGTGACTCGGGCGGGCCGATGTTCCGCCGGGACGCCTCCAACGCCTGGATCCAGGTCGGCATCGTCAGCTGGGGCAACGGCTGCGCCCGGCCGAACTACCCCGGCGTCTACACCCAGGTCAGCTACTTCTCCTCGGCCATCGCCTCGGCCGCGGCGAGCCTCGGCGGCTGACACGCAGGGACCTGACGGGCGGCCCGGTGTACGACCAGCCGGGCCGCCCTCGCGCGCGCCGCGTCGACGGGCTCCGGCGTCAAGCGGGCCGCCCGTCTGAGGTCGTACCCGCCTCCTAGGCTCGGCTGGTGATCGTGCACGAGTTGTCCCGCGGCGACGCTCGACGCCTCGCGGTGCGCGCCCAACTGCTGGACGCCCACCGCCCGAGCGGGATGTTCGACGTCGTCCGCCGGTTGACGCTGCTGCAGAACGACCGGACGGCCGCCGTCGCGCCCAGCGCCGATCTGGTCCTGTGGAGCCGTCTCGGCTCCTCGTACTCGCCGACGCAGCTGCGCGACGCCCTCGACGAGCAGACCCTGCTGGAGCTGCACGGCCTGATCCGCCCGCCGGAGGACCTCGCGCTGCACCGGGCGGAGATGGCCGAGTGGCCCGGCCGTCCGCCGCTGCGCGACTGGCAGGAGGGCCTGCGGGACTGGGTGGACGCCAACCGGGGCTGCCGGCTGGACATCCTCGCGCGGCTCCGCACCGACGGTCCGCTGCCGGCGCGCGAGCTGCCCGACACGTGCGTGGTCCCCTGGCGCTCCAGCGGCTGGACGAACGACCGCAACGTCCGGAAGATGATCGACTTCCTCGTCCAGCGGGGCGAGGTCGCGGCCGCCGGCCGGCGGGGCGCCGACCGGCTGTGGGACCTCGCCGAACGGGTCTACCCCGACGAGGTGGTGCCCTACGAGGAGGCGCGGCGGATCCGGAACGAGCGGTGGCTGCGCGCGCTCGGCATCGCACGCGCCCGGGCCCCGGAGAGTGCGGGGGAGCCGAACGACGTCGGTTCGGCGGGCGAGCCCGCGGTGGTCGAGGGCGTGAAGGGCCGGTGGCGGGTCGACCCCGAGCTGTTGGACCGGACGTTCACCGGCCGTGCCGCGCTGCTGTCCCCGCTGGACCGGCTCGTCTTCGACCGCCGGCGGATGACCGAGCTGTTCGAGTACGACTACCAGCTGGAGATGTACAAGCCGGCCGCCAAGCGCCGCTGGGGCTACTGGGCGCTGCCGATCCTCTACGGGGACCGGCTGGTCGGCAAGCTCGACGCCACCGCCGACCGCAGGGCCGGTGTGTTCCGGGTGGACGCGATTCACCAGGACGTGCCGTTCACCAGGGCGATGACGAACGCGGTGCGGCACGAGATCGAGGAGCTGGCGGACTGGCTCCGCCTCACCCTGGCCCTGGCGCCCTGAACGCCGCCGGGGCTCGTCCCCGGTGGCGCGCCGGGGGTCAGGCCCGGTCGGCGACCATCACCTGGCTGTGGCGCAGCGACCTGGCGCGGACGGGCGGCAGGGCCAGCGCCCGCGCCGTGTCGAGCAGGTTCTCCTTCCTGGTCACCCGGTAGCCGTGCCGGGTGAGCAGGGCGGCCATGGCGGCGGGCGTCCAGGTCGAGCGCCACGGCTCGTTGGCCCAGACGCTCGCCCGGCCGGTGGAGGCGGTCAGCAGCCGAGCGACCGCCCGGCCCAGGGCGGTGGAGACGGCGGGGCTCTGGAAGTTGACGATCAGGCGACTGCCCGGGGCGGAACAGGCGGCGAGCTCAGCGACCGTGGCGGCCACCTCCGCCTTCGTCAGGTACGGCACGACGCCCTCCCAGAGCCAGGTCGTGGCGAGGTCGGCCCGGTGCCCGTGAGCCGCCAGCGTCTCGGCCAGCCGGTCGCGGCCGAAGTCCACCGGCACGAACGTGGGCGGCGCGCCGGGCAGACCCACGGCACGGTCGCGCTTGTCCTGCTGGGTGGCCGGCTGGTCGGCCTCGAAGACCGTCACCCCGGCGAGTTCCGGCATCCGCCAGGCGCGGCCGTCCAGCCCCGCGCCGAGGATCACCAGCTGCGGAGACGGGTGGGCGCGGATCGCGTCGTCGATGGCGATCGTCCGGGGCGCCATCAGCTCGGCGGCGGCGCGTACGGTCTCGTAGTCGAGCCGCTGCTGCCAACTCTGGGGTGGGACACCGGCGCGGGCCCACTGGACGGCCGCCCGCTCGTCGGCGCGCAGCAGGGGCAGGGCGGTCGGGTCCGCGAAGCGGCCGGGAGCGATGAGCCCGTCCGCGGCGGCGCGACCCTGGCACACCAGCACCGCCGTGCGGCTCGCCCGCGGCGTACTCGACATCGAGTCCTTCTCTCCCGCGGGGACGTCGGCTCCGCGCTCGACGGTAACGTCGGGCACGGTCCGGCGCCGCTGACATTTGTCACGGGGGAGGGGCCGCGACGGATGCCCGCCGCCCGGCGGGTCCGTCAGCCGTCGATCCGGGTGATGTTGCGGATCTTGTTGGCGGCGTCCAGGGCCGCCACCTTGTACGCCTCGGCCAGCGTCGGATAGTTGAACACCGCGTCGACCAGGTAGTCGACGGTGCCCCCGCAGCCCATCACCGCCTGCCCGACGTGGACGATCTCGGTGGCCCCGGTCCCGAACACGTGCACCCCGAGCAGCCGCCCGTCGTCCGGCGAGACGAGCAGCTTCAGCATGCCGTACGAGTCACCCACGATCTGGCCGCGGGCCAGCTCGCGGTAGCGGGCGATGCCCACCTCGAACGGGGTCGAGCTGTCGGTCAGCTCCTCCTCGGTCCTCCCCACGAAGCTGATCTCCGGGATCGTGTAGATGCCGATCGGTTGCAACTCGGGCATGGCACGCACCGGCTCGCCGCAGGCGTGCTGAGCGGCCAGCCGGCCCTGCTCCATCGAGGTGGAGGCCAGCGCCGGGAAGCCGATCACGTCACCGACCGCGTAGATGTTGTCGACCGCCGTGCGGTAGGTCGCGTCGACCTGGATCCGGCCCCGGTGGTCCGCCGCCAGGCCGGCCGCCTCCAGCGCCAGGTCGTCGGTCTGGCCCTGGCGGCCCGCCGAGTACATGACCGTGTCGGCGACGATCTTCTTGCCGCTCTTGAGGATGCACAGCGCGGCGGTCTGGTGCTTCTCCACCGCGGCGACCTCCTCGCCGAAGCGGAACGTCACCGACAGGTCCCGCAGGTGGTACGTGAGCGACTCGACGATCTCCTCGTCGCAGAAGTCGAGCATCCGGTCGCGGCGTTCCACCACGGTCACCTTGGTGCCGAGGGCGGCGAACAGGGACGCGTACTCCATGCCGATCACGCCGGCGCCGACCACGACCATGCTGCGGGGCACGGCCTGGAGGTTGATGACCCCGTCGGAGTCCACGATGGTCCGGTCGTCGAAGTCGACGCTGTCGGGGCGGGCCGGCCGGGTGCCGGCGGCGATGACGATCTTGTCGAAGGTGACCCGGGACTCCCGGCCGGAGCCGCCGTCGACCCACACGGCGTGCGCGTCGGCGAAGCGGCCGGTGCCGGTGATCATCGCGACCCGGTTGCGGGCCAACTGGTTGCGGATGACGTCCGTCTGCCGGCTGATCACGTGCTGGGTCCGGGCGGCCAGGTCGCTGACCGTGATCTCCTCCTTGACCCGGTAGCTGCTGCCGTAGAGGTCGCGCTGGCTCAGGCCGGTGAGGTAGAGGACGGCCTCGCGCAGCGTCTTCGACGGGACGGTGCCGGTGTTGATGCACACCCCGCCGATCATGTCGCGGCGGTCGACGATGCCGACCCGCCGGCCGAGCTTGGCCGCGGCGATCGCGGCCTTCTGACCGCTCGGCCCGGAGCCCAGCACCAGCAGGTCGTAGTCGTACACGATCCTCAGCCTGGCAGCATGTCCCGGCGCGCGCCAGAGGTGCCCGACGGCTGTCCCGGGCCCGTCGGTCGGGCCGGCGGCTCGGCCGGCCGGTCGACCAGCGCGGCCAGCTTCTTCGGGGCCAGGACGCAGTAGCTCTCGGTGAGCAGTTCGCCGACCTCGGCCCAGTCGACCCCGTCGTCGAGCAGCATGCCGACGACGTCGGCGCCCCAGTCGGGCTTGAAGAACGGGTGCCCGCCGGCGAGCAGCCCGGCGATCTCGTCGCCGGGGGAGCGGAACGTGAGCACGCAGATCGGCTCGTCGCTGGCGGCGGCGCGGGCGTAGGCGGCCTGGTGGTCGGGGTCGACGGTGAGCACGTGGGCGAAGGTCCGCTTGCGGATCCGCCACCGGGTGCCCACCCAGGCGGGCTCCTCGTAGGCCTCCGGCAGGCCGAGGCAGACGGGCCGGAGCCGAGCGAGGATCTCGGGTGGGACGTCGCCAGGATCGGTCACCCGCCGGACGTTACGCCGCCCCTCCGACAGGTCCGCACGATCGCCGTACCCCCGGACCGGCGCGGATGGTGGGTGCCGGACACCGGGGCCGACGATCGGCGGGCTCCCGTCGAACCGGACGTCGGCCCCGGTGTCCGGCGGCACTGTGACCGCCCGGGTCAGAACCGCAGCCTGCGCAGGTAGCGGTAACCGACCTCGGCCGTCTGCTGCGGCGTCACGTCCGGCGTGTCGTTCTCGACGATGTACTCCAGCACCGGGTGCTTCCGGAAGATCCGCCCGAAGTCGATGGTCCCGGTGCCCAGGTCGGCCATGTCGCCGGTGGACCCGTCCCGGTCCTTGACGTGGTACTGCAGGACCCGCTGCGGCGCCGAGCGGATCACGTCCAGCGTGAAGCCCTCGGGATCCGCGATCCCGTCGCCCGAGTTGATGCCGCCGGTGACCGCCCAGTAGAGGTCGACCTCCAGGTGGACGAGCCGGGGGTCGAGTTCCCCGGTCAGCACGTCCCACGGGCGCCGGCCGTTGCCGAGGTCGATGGTGAACTCGTGCGCGTGGTTGTGGTAGCCGTAGCGCAGGCCGGCCGCCCTCGCCGCGGCGGCCTCGACGTTCATCTGCTCGGCCCAGCGCTTCCAGTCGTCCGCGTTCTCCGAGTACAGGTACGGCACCACCAGGAACCGCTGCCCCAGGGTGACCGCGTTCTCAATCTTCTGCGCCAGCTCGGCCGGACTGGCGCTGATCCCGTCGTGGCTCGAGCTGGCCCGGATGCCGATGCCGTCGAGGAACCGGCGCAGCTGGGCGGCGGTCCGACCGAAGTAGCCGAGCGCCAGCTCCACGCGCGGGTATCCGATCCGGGCGAGGTGGGCGAGGGTGGCGTCGTAGCCGGGCGGGCCCGACAGGGCGTCGCGGACCGTCCACAGCTGGATGCTGATCAGGCCCGGGGGCACGTGGCGCCGCCCGGTGGGGTGGCCGGTGGCCGCCGCGGCCGTCGCGCCGACGCCGGACGATGCGAGCCCGATGCCGGCGAGGGTGGCCAGTGAGCCGCGCAGGAGGCTGCGCCGGTCAACGGAGCGCCGCAGCGCGGCCATTCCGTCGTGTCCGTAACACATCGGCTTCTCCTTCTCGAGGATGACGCGACGCTACAAAAGGCATCTGCCGATGTCCATAGCTTTCATCGATGAGGGAGAGACTTTCCTCCGATAGCGACGAAAGTGGCCCGAGTGGACCGTCCGGTCAGTCCACGACCTCGACGGTGTCACCGACGCTGATCGTGGCACCGTCGCGGGAAGAGCCGTCCGGGTCGGCCCGCACCACCATCTGCAGACCGAAGAGGAGCTTCTGGCCGACGTTGCGCCGTGCGGCGAGCGTGCGCAGCGGCTCCCGCCCCCGCTCCCCGGTCTCCTGGTCGATCGTCGCGACCACACAGCGGTCACACTCGCCGACGCCCTGGAACACGGCCCCGCCGATCCTGATCCGCCGGCCGACCCACCCGGCCTCGGCCCACGGCGCGGCGCCACCGACCACCAGGTTGGGGCGGAACCGGGTCATCGGCAGCGGCCACTCGGTGCTGCCCGACTCCAGCAGCCAGTCGTTCAACGCGTCCAGCGACGCGGTGCTGGCCAGCAGCAGCGGAGTGCCGTCGGCGAAGCTCAGCTCGGCGCCGGAGCCGGCCGGAACCGGCCAGGGAACGAGGTTGCGGGTGGGGTCACCGAGCCAGACCAGCCGGGCGGCGCGGCCCAACAGCCGGCGGAGCCAGTCGTCCGCCTCGGGGCCGGCGGCGCGTACCGGTGCGGGTGGTCGCGCCGGGAACACCCGGACCTGGATCGTCTCGCCGCCGGTCGGTTCGGCCAGCTCGAGCGGGGCCAGCCCCGGCGCGTCCAGGGTCAGCCCGCCCGGCCGGGAGACCGCCCGCAGCGTCACCAGCTCCCGGTGCTGGCGCTGGGTGAGGCCGACCCCGTGGTCGTCCACGACGAGCCAGCGCCGGTCGCCGTCGAGGCCCCAGGGCTCGACCCGCGCCGTGTCGCGGTCCATCCGGCGGCACCCCTTCACGGGGTACGTGTGAATCGCGGCGACTCGCACCCGGCCAGGATGACACGGCGCGCCGTGACGCCGCTACGGCCGCTCGTCATCGTCGGCGGCACCGGTACCCGTGCCGGCCAGCTGGTCGCGGCGACGGATGAGGTACGCCGTCTCGGCGGTGTTGCCCGCCAGCTCGATGGCCCGGTCGTACGCCGTCCGCGACGCCTCGCTGCGGCCCAGCCGGCGCAGCAGGTCGGCGCGGGTGGCGTGGAAGGCGTGGTAGCCCTCCAGCGGCAGACGGTCCACCGCTGCCAGGGCGACCTCCGGGCCGTCGAGTTCGGCGACCGCGATCGCCCGGTTGAGCCGCACGATCGGCGAGGGGTCGAGGCGGAGCAGCTGGTCGTAGAGCGCGACGACCTGCGACCAGTCGGTGTCGCGCACGTCGCGGGCGTCGGTGTGGAGGGCGTTGATCGCGGCGAGGATCTGGTAGCGCCCTGGCGCCTGGCCGGTGGCGAGGCGCGCGCGGACCAGGGCGTGGCCCTCGGCGATCAGCTCGCCGTCCCAGGCCCCGCGGTCCTGTTCGGCGAGGGTGACGAGCTCACCGCTGGCGGACACCCGGGCGGCCCGGCGGGCCTCCGTCAGGAGCATCAACGCCAGGAGCCCGGCGACCTCGCCGTCCGCCGGCAGCAGGGCACGGACCAGCCGGGTCAGCCGGATCGCCTCGGCGGTCAGGTCGGCGCGGACCGCCTCCTTCCCGGGGTCCGAGGCCAGGTAGCCCTCGTTCAAAATCAGGTAGAGGACGGCGAGCACCCCGGTGACCCGGGCCGGAACGTCCTCCCGCAGCGGCACGCCGTAGGGGATCCTCGCCGCCTTGATCTTCGCCTTCGCGCGGGTGATCCGCCGGCCCATGGCGGCCTCCTGGACCAGGAACGCGCGGGCGATCTCGGGCACGGTGAGCCCGCCGACCATCCGCAGGGTCAGCGCGATCCGCACCTCCATGGCGAGAGCGGGGTGGCAGCAGGTGAAGACGAGACGCAGCCGGTCGTCGTCGATGGCGCCGAGCGGCTCGGGGGTGGCGGACAGCATCAGCGCCTCCTTGTGCTTCTCGTCGCGCCGCGCCTCCCGCCGGATCCGGTCGATCGCCTTGCGCTGGGCGGTGGTGGTGAGCCACGCGCCGGGACTCGGCGGGACCCCGTCGACCGGCCAGCGCTCGACGGCGGTCGCGAACGCCTCGGCGGCCATCTCCTCGGCAATGTCGAGGTCGCCGAGGCGCCTGGCCAGGGTCGCGACCACCCGGGCCCACTCCTCGCGGTGGACCCGGCTGATCACCTCGCCGACGTCGCCCATCAACCCAGGAACGGCCGGAGCTCGACCCTCCGGTTGCAGTGCTCCGACCCCAGGGCGGCGAGCCGGAGCGCCACGTCGAGGTGGGGGGCCTCGATGATCCAGAAGCCGATGATGTGCTCCTTCGACTCCACGTAGGGCCCGTCGGTGAACACCGGCTCCCCGCCCCGGCCGTCGACGACGGTGGCCGAGCCGGGCGCCGCGAGGCCGCCGGCGAAGACCCAGTGGCCGTCGGCCTGGAGCTGCGCGTTGAAGACGTCGATCGCGGCCATCTCCTCCGCGGTGGCGAGCTCGCTCGTGTCGTGGAGCACCGAAATCAGGTACTGCGGCATCGGGTCATCTCCTGTCGTCGTGGGCTGCCTCGGGCCGCCTCTCACCCCTGCTACGAACGCCGTCGCCCCGATCCGACACGCTCCGCCGAGAATCCTGACGGATGCTGACCGGCGTTCGGTCTCACGCCGGGAAAGACTCTCCCGCGCTGCTCAACGGAGTGCCGTCCAGCGCCGTGTCCGTCAGGGTCATCCGCAGCCGTACGTTGATCTCGGTCCTGCTGTGCGGCCACCGGGTGAGCTGGAACAGGATGAACCCGCTCCGGTGCTGCCCCCGCACCATCTCACCCATCGGCCGGCTGTCGATCCCCTCGAAGAGCCAGGCGTACACGCCCTGCACGTCGCCCTCCTGCCAGCCCTTCAGATCGGCCGCGTGCGCTCCCAGGGCAAGCTTCTCCGCCAGGTACGGCGGGTCGGCGAAGCTCCGGAAGTCGATGTCGAGGCGATCGAACCGGTGTCCTTCGCCGAACTGCCAGTGGGCAACGACCTGGCTGACGCCCTGCGCCACCGGTCGGGCCTCCAGAATCCACCCGTACTCGTCCATGAACGGGGCGTGCCGCTTCAGCCACGTCCGCTCATCCGCCTGCCGCACCACCCAGGGGAGGGGGATCTCCGCCAATTCGGGCCACTCGACCTCGGGGCAGTCCCAGCCGCCGATCCACGACCGGACCTTCTCCCGGTTGGCAAGGAACCTCTCCCTGAGCGCGTCGACGTCCTGTCGCTGCAATCGGCGAAACATCAACCTGCCTCCTCCGCACGCCGCTCCTCTGTAGAGTCTCGCAGCCGCGCGGGACCAACCGCCTCACCGCTCAGCGGGTGGGCGTGATTCCCCCGCCCGACGGCTCGCCGGCGGCGGGGCCGCGGTCCTCGAACGCGTAGGTGGTGGTCAGGCCCTCGGGCAGGTCGGGGACCAGGGCGTTGGTGCCGTCCACCGTCTGGACGTAGCGCCGACCCTGGAACAGCGAGTAGGTCCCGTCGGCCTCCTTCTCGATGGTGAAGAGCTGCGTCTGCTGGGCGGGATCGCACTCCCGGCCGCGGACGCTGCCCGGCGCGGCGTCGTGCACGACCGTCATGCAGACCGGGCCGGCGGCGCCCGGCGTGGCCAGCATGATCCGGAACTTTCCCCCCTCGGGGCGCAGGACCCACCGGGCCCGGTCGTCGATGCCCTGCTCGGTGGTGGCCCGCACCCGGTCGCTGTCCCGGTCGACGGCGAGCGCGGCCCCGCCCATGCCGGGCACCACGATCCGGGTCTGCCGACGGCCGGCGAGGATCTCCTGTTCGGTGGAGGCGGTCCTGGAGGGGGCGACCGACGCCGGTGCCGGGCCGACCGGGCCGACGCCCTCGTCCGGTGTCTCCACCTGGTCCCGCGTCTGCAGCAGGGCGGTGCCGCCGGCCACCACCAGCACAGTCAGCGCAGCACCGGTGGCGGCGGTGCGGCGCCGCCGCCGCTCGCTGCGCCGGCGCAGGGTCGGTGCCGGGGGCAGCGTCGTGACGCGCCGGACTTCCTCGGCGATCGCCCCGAGGTCGTCGTGAGGATCAGCCATGGTGGGTCTCCTCGTGGTGCGTCTCGGTCAGAAGCTCGGCCATCGCTCTCCGGCCTCGGGCGAGGTAGGTCTTGACGGTTCCGACGGGCGCCTGCATCTCGGCTGCGACCTCGGCGACGCTGAGGTCGTTCAGGTGGTAGAGCACGATGGCGCGGCGCTGGTTGGCGCTCAGCCGCTGCAGCGCCTGCAGCAGGGCGACGTGGTCCTCGCTGAGCCCGGGCACGGTCTGGTCGACCGCGGCGCGGCGGTGCGCGCGGATCCGGTTGAACGTCTTGCGCCAGCTGCTCACCGCGATCCGGGAGGCGACCCGACGGACCCAGGCCTCCGGGCTGTCCGCCTCCCGCACGGTCCGCCAGCGCTGCCAGGCCCGCATGAAAGCCTCGGCGACCGCGTCCTCCGCCTCGCCGCGGTTGCCGGTCAGCATGTAGACGTGACCGACGATCCGCCCCGCGCAGGCCGCGTAGAGGGCGTCGAACTCCTCTGCGTCACCCATCTGACCGGCCCCCGAGCCTCGTACGGTGGTCACTGCGGCATGCAACAGGGGAGGCGGTCGGGGTCGCATCGCGCGGGCCGGAATTGTGACCACGGTCACAGAGTCGATGATCAACCCGTCGGCCCGGCCAGGCGTCATCGTCCCGTCCGGGAGAGGCCCGTGGCGGAGAGGACGATGTGCGACGACGGCAACGACGCTCCCTGGCAGCCGGAGCGCTCGCGACCGCGCTGTCACCGAAGAACCTCGCCACCGTCCGGGCGACCTACCGGAGCCAGTCCACCGCCGCGACCGCCGTCCGCTTCCACCGTGCGGCGTCCCCCGGCGGCGCCGGCCCGATCGGTTCGAACACGTCGTTCGACCTGCCGTTCCGCGCCACCGAGTACTACAACACCGACGGCGGCATTGTCTGGACGTCCACGTTCGTCGAGGGCGACAACCTCACCACGCAGGAGTCCACCTTCACGGCGGGCAGGACGTACGCCCAGACCTGGAACGCCGCCCCCTTCGGGCCCACGGTGGGCGGCGCCCCGGCCCTGACCCCGCTCGGGTACGCGGGCCGCGACGGCGACACCATCTCGGCCGCGTCGCCGCCCCTGTTCGGCGACGCGACCGGCCGCCCCGCCAGCCGCGACGACCTGCCGGTCCACCTCCGGCTGTCCCGCAACGGCACGGAGATCGCCACGGCGGACAGCGCGTACGCGGACTTCCCGGTGCCGCCCGGCAAGGCCACCTACCGCCTGGAGGCAACCGTCACCCGCGGCGCGCCGGACACCCTGTCCACCTCGGTCTCCGTGGCCTGGACCTTCACCTCGGCCCACACGGTGAAGCCGGAGCGGCTGCCCCTGACCACGGCCCGGCCGATGCCCGCCCTCGACGACACCAACACGGCCAGGGCCGGCACGACGATGACCCTGCCCGTGGCGCTGGACCGGCTGGCGGGCTCCACGGCCGCTCCCGGCCGGACGCTCGGCGTCTCGGCCTCGTTCGACGACGTCCGGACGTGGGTCGCGTTGCCGGTGCACCGGGGTGCCGCCCTCGTCCGGCACCCGCGGCGGCCCGGCTTCGTCTCGCTGCGCCTCACGGCCACCGACAGCGCCGGCAACACGGTGACCCAGACGATCCAGCAGGCCTACCGGATCGCCTGACGTGCGGCCGGGCCCGGGGCGGCGCCCAAGACAGCGCCGCCCCGGACCGCGCCCCGGTGCGCGCCGTCCGGGGCCCGCCTGCCGTACGGTGGCTGCCATGACGGAGGCATCGGCCAGAGCCCACGTCGCGCGCTTCAACACGGCGGTCACCAGCGGTGACTGGGCGGCGTTCCTCGACGCCCTGCATCCCGACGCGGTCATGACCTTCGTCGGGCGGGCCGTCGGATCACAGCGGGGCCGCGACGCCATCGCGGTCGCCTACGCCGAACACCCGCCCGACGACACCATCCGGGTCAGCGGCATCCGTTCCGACGGCGACGGCGACGTCGTCACCTTCGCGTGGTCCCGCGGCGGCACCGGCACACTGACCCTTCGCTACCGCGGCGACCAGGTTGCCGAGCTGGTCGTCCGGTTCGACTGACACACCTTCACCCCGATCGCCGGTGCCGACCCCTACCCGGCGACGTGCTCGGTGCCGGGCCGGGGCTCCAGAACCACCACAGCGGTCTCGGACGGCCGCAGCGCCGCGAACGCGTCGAGCTTCGCGTCGATCTCGCGCCAGCGGGCCCACAGCCGCGACCGCTCATCGCCCGTCGCGGCGCGCCCGCGCACGAGCCGCCGCCCGCCGACCAGGTCGACAGCCGTGTCCGGATGCGCCTGCAGGTTTAGCCACCAGGCGGGCTCGCCCTCACCCCAGCCGTTCATCGCCAGCGTGAACAGATTCGGCCCGTCCTCCAGGTACGCGACGATGACGCTGCGCTGCTGCCCGCTGCGCCGCCCGGTCGTGGACAGCCGCAGGGTGCCCCACCGGTCGGCGCGGGGTCGCCAGAGGACCCGTCCCCGGAAGGCCCGATACAGACCCCGGTGCACCGACCAGGCCAGCCGGATGAACCAGCGCGGCGGAAGCTTCGGCTTCCCTGCCCGATTATCGACCGACATGACGACCTCCAACGCCGACAAGGGCGATCGTACGAACAGGACGCCGGCAGCGGTCTCGGGCGGACCGGCAGCGTCGACTGGCCGGTCGTCCACCGCGCCGCGGTGCCGTCGTCAGCCGATCAGTTGGCGGCTGACGACTCTGTCGGTGCGGCGGCTCAGCTCCCGGTCGAGGGTTTCCTGCGCGTAGCGCATCGCCTCGGCGTACCGCGGTTCGGCGAGCCGCCGCATCCCCTCAGCGGTGCGACGTCCTCGATCGCTGCGTTGATCGAAGTGCGTAGCGAGCAGACCCGCGGCTTTAGCCGTGGGGTTAGCGTGTCATTTTTGGACGGGCAGTAGATAGCACGAGGTTGTATATTGCGCGGGTGTCCGTTGCCCTGCGGTCGAACAGCAACGTCGTGTTCCAGTGCGCTTTCCACGTCGTGTGGTGCCCGAAGTACCGACGCCGGGTGCTCGGCGGCCGGATCGAGGAGCGGTTGAAGCAACTCATCCGTGAGGTGGTGGAGGAGAAGGGGGCGTGGCTGGTGGCGTTGGAGGTCATGCCCGATCAGGTGCACTTGCTGGTTGAGGTGGATCCGCGGTTCGGTGTCCATAAGCTCGTCAAGGCGGTCAAGGCACGGACGTCTCGGGTGCTGCGTGAGGAGTTCCCGTCGCTGCGTTCTCGGCTGCCGACCTTGTGGACGAACTCGTACTTCGTGGCGACCACCGGCGGTGCCCCGCTGGCAGCGGTGAAGGAGTATGTCGAGCAGCAGAAGGGCCGCTGAATGCTGACCGGCCGCCGCTATCTCCTCGCCTTCACCGACGAGCAGGCCGCCTACGCCGAACAGGTCGGCGCGGCGTGTCGGGCGGTGTGGAACACGGCGTTGGAGCAGCGCCGTGAGTACCGCCGCCGCGGCGCGTTCATCGGCTACAACGAGCAGGCCGGGCAGATGGCCAAGGCGAAGAAAGATCCGGACTGCGCGTGGCTGGCCGACGCGCCGTCGCACACGTTGCAGCAAACCCTGCGGGACCTGGACCGGGCGTGCAAGACGCATGGCACGTGGAAGGTGCGCTGGCGGTCGAAGGCCCGCACGGCCCCGTCGTTCCGGTTTCCCGACCCCAAACACATCGCGGTGCAGCGGTTGAACCGCAGGTGGGGTGAGGTGCGCCTGCCGAAGTTCGGGCCGGTCAGGTTTCGGTGGACCAGGCCGTTGGGTGGCGCCGTCCGCAACGCCACGGTCTTGCGTGACGGCGGACGCTGGTACATCTCGTTCTGCGTCGAGGACGGCAGGAGCGAGGTTGCCCCGAACGGTAAGCCGCCGGTCGGTGTGGACCGGGGTGTCACCGTGGCTGTGGCCACCTCGGACGGGGGGCTGGACGAGCGGGAGTTCGTCACCGCGGGCGAGGCGGCCCGGCTCAAGCGGTTGCAGCAGCGCATTTCCCGGTCGCTGCGGGTTCATGGCCGCAACCGCGGATCGAGACGTCGCGACGCTACCCGTGCGCAACTCGGCCGGCTGAATGCCCGTATCCGGGCCCGCAGAGCTGACTTCGCCGCGCGGACCGCCGTGCGCCTGGTCCGCGAGCACGGCATGGTCGCTGTCGAGGGCCTGCGGATCAAGAACATGACGGCCAGCGCGAAGGGCACCGTTGAGCAGCCCGGCCGTAACGTCCGCCAGAAGGCTGGCCTGAACCGGGCCATCCTCGCCAAAGGGTGGGGCGGATTCCTGCTCAAGCTCGAACACGCCGCCCGCTACCACGGAGCAAAGATCGAGAAGGTCAACCCGGCGTACACGTCGCAGACCTGCAACGCCTGCAAGCATGTCGCCTCGGAGTCCCGCGAGAGCCAAGCGGTCTTCCGATGCGTCGCCTGCGGGCATCAGGACCACGCCGACGTGAACGCGGCCAAGAACATCCTCGCCGCCGGACTGGCGGTAACAGGGCGCGGAGACCGAGCCGCAGGGCTGTCTGTGAAACGCCAACCACCCGAACGGCTCGCGGCGTGAACGCGCCTCAGCCACGGGAATCCCCCGCCCTTCAGGCGCGGGGAGGAAGTCAACCACCAGATGTTGCCGAATCGGCGCCGGATGGCTTCGCCGGACCCACCTGCGGTCTGCCGGACACGACCCTGTTCGCGCCGAACTCCTGGACAAAGATGCACCTGGGCTGGACAACACCGGTCGTCGTGGAGGCCGACGGCTTCTACGACATCCGGCGGGCCGACACCACCGGGGATTCCTTCATCCTGTAGGACCCCGACGACGGCACCAAGAACTACTTCAAGGTGGAGAACCGCGAGCTGACGCCAGGCACCTACGACCAGGGCGCCAGTGACGCCGGGCTCGTCATCTGGCGCGTCAACGACAACTCGTTGAACGTCGCCAACGGCCTGAGGCCGATCGAGCCGATGCTGCCCGACGGCACCACGACCCCCACGAACAACTACGGCAGGTCGAGCCGGGACGCCTGGGATCCCTCCGACCCCAACACTCCGCAGCGGACGATCGCACGGGAGTGGGCCGACGAAGCGATGACGGCCAGTCGTTGATCGCGGCTGTCGGCTACGTCCACGCCACCCGTGTCCTCGGGCGGCTCGGGTTCGTCGCCGGCCACGAGGGAACGAAGCTCAATCTGCGATGAGCGGAAGCTCGACCGGATCGGCCGCGGCGCCGGCCGGCGCGGAGTGCTGCGGCGCGGGACGGGCCGGCAGTCGCGAGTGCCTGTGGTTGCGCACGGCGACTTCGCAGGTGACAAGGCGGACCGGCGCGGGCGGTACGGCGAACGGTCCCGGCCCCCAGCGCACCCAGAGCGCGACCCGGCCGGCGGCGGCCTCGGCGAGCAGCTTCTGCACCGTGCGTCGGCGGTCTGTGCGGTCCACCTCGATCACGACGGGATGAGCGGCGGGACGAGCGAAGGCGACGTCTACGACCGAGTGCCGGTTCTGGTACGGGGCGGGAAGCGGGACGACGCTTGTGGCGCGTCGGTACACCCGAAAGCCCTGGGCCGTACCCCACGCGGCGACCGCGTCGACAAGCAGCGCGGTGACCTCGTCGGTCGACCGGTCCGCGAAGGTCAGTGCGTCCAGGTTCGCCGCGAGCGAGGCGGCGAGCGCGTCGTCGTTCACCGTTCACTCCGATTGCCGCGCGGGACGACCAGCCTGGACCTTGGGTGACGAGGATCGCCTGCGCCCGGTCCCGGAGGCTCAGCTTACCCAGCAGCCGGCCGGCGTGGGTCTTCAAGGTCTCGTCGCCTGACCACGAGCCGCTCGGCGATCTCGGGGTTGGGCAGGCCCTCGGCGAGCAGGCACAGACATCGCCGTGGGGGACACCGAGCGGGACGGGCTCGTCACAGATCTCGGTCAGGTCACGGCTGTTCAACACGTGTTGCGTCTATGAACACGCTCGTCACATGATTTGCGACACATCGAGCGCAACTCGTGTTGACCGGAGGTCGGCGTGACGGTTCGACGGATGGACGTGGCCCGCCTCGCGGGCACCTCACCAGCGGTGGTGAGCTACGTCCTCAATGGCGGGCCGCGCCCCGTGTCGGCACAGACTCGGGCAAAGGTGCTCGCCGCGATCGAGCAGCTCGGCTACCGCCCCAACGGCATCGCCCGGTCGCTGCGGATGAGCCGCACCATGACCCTCGGCCTGGTCATCCCCGACAACGCGAACCCCTACTTCGCCGCGCTGGCCCGCGCGATCGAGGAGGAATCGTTCGCGAAGGGCTACACGCTCCTGATCGGCAACGCCGCCGAGAACGACGAGCGGCAGACGACCTACGTACGCACCTTCCTCGCCCGGCAGGTGGACGGGCTGTTCATCGTCCCGGCGCACGGGCCGGCCGGGTTCCTCCCCGACCTGCAGCGCTCGCGCACCCCCTGGGTCTCGCTCGACCGCCAGGTGCCGGGCGCCAGCGCCCCCAGCGTGCTGGTCGACAACCGGGGCGGGGCCTACCTGGCGACCCGGCACCTGATCGAGCACGGCCGCCGCCGCATCGCCTGCATCGGCGGCCCCGAAGACGTCATGCCGGCCCACGACCGGGTGAGCGGCTGGCGGGACGCCCTCTCCGACGAGGGGGTCTCCCGCCGCGCGATGTCGGTCGTGCAGTCCGCGTTCGGCCGGCGCGCCGGCTACCGGGCCGCCCGCGAGCTGCTGTCCCGGCCCGAGCCGCCGGACGCCATCTTCGTGGCCAGCGACGAGCAGGCCGTCGGGGTGCTCCGTGCGATCAGCGAGACCGGCCGGCGCTGCCCGGACGACGTCGCGGTCGCCTCCTTCGACGGCATCCCGGGCGCCGCCTACTCGACCCCCGCGCTGACCACCATGGCGCAGCCGTTCGCCGCGATCGGCCGGGCCGCGCTGTCCCACCTGCTCGCCCAGCACGAGGGCACGACCAGCCCGACCGACGTCCTGCCGGTCGCGCTGGTCCGGCGCGGCTCGTGCGGATGTGCGGATCCACCCGGCGGTGACGCGCCGAGCGAGGGAGACCCGTCATGAGCCGCGTCGTGGTCGTCGGCAGCGCCAATCTCGACCTGGGGGTCGCCGTGCCGCACCTGCCCGTGCCGGGTGAGACCGTCCTCGGCGACGACGTCGCCGCCCGCCCCGGCGGCAAGGGCTCCAACCAGGCCGTCGCGGCCCGCCGGCTGGGCGCCGACACGCTGTTCTTCGCCGCGGTCGGCGACGACCGGTTCGGCGCCGACGTGCGCGCCGCGCTCACCGCCGAGGGACTGCCGCCCGACCATCTGACCACCGTGGCCGGCGTCGCGACCGGCGTGGCGCTCATCGTCGTCGACACGGACGGCGAGAACACCATCGTCGTCGCGCCCGGTGCGAACGCCCGGCTGACCGCCGACGCGCTGGCCGCCCTGCCGGCCACGCTGGGCCCCGACGCGGTGCTCGTCCTGCAGCTCGAGATCCCGCTGGCAACCTGCCTCGCGGCGGCCCGGCACGCCCGCGACGCCGGCGCCCGGGTGCTGCTCAACGCCGCGCCGCTGCCCGACCCGGTTCCGCCCACAATGGCCACCCTGCTGCGCCACGTCGACGTGCTGGTGGTCAACGAGGGCGAGGCGCTGCGCCTGGCCGGCGTCCCGACCACGGACTGGGCCGCCCTCGCCGCCCGCCTGCGCACGCGCGGCCCGGCCGCCTGTGTCATCACGCTGGGGGAGCGCGGCGCGGTGCACGCCGACGCGGCGGGCGCCACCGCCCACCCGGCCTTCCCGGTCGACGCGGTCGACACGACCGGCGCGGGCGACAGCTTCGTCGGCGCGCTAGCGGCGTCGCTGGCCGACGGTCAGAGCCTCCCCGAAGCGGTACGCCGCGGCTGCGCGGCAGGAGCGCTGGCGACCACCCGGATGGGCGCACAGCCCGCGCTGCCCACGAGAGCCGACCTGGACCGGCTCCGCGCCACACTCCCGGAGGCCAGCCATGCGTGACACGGGCCTCTGGCACCCCCGGCTCGCCGCGCTGGTCGCCGCAATGGGCCACACCGACACGATCGTCATCGCCGACGCCGGCCTGCCGGTCCCGCCCGGCGTCGAGAGCGTCCACCTCGGCGTCGCCCGCGGCGTCCCGACCTTCCTGCCGGTGCTCGCGGCGGTCACCGCCGACCTGGTCGTCGAGGAGGCAACGGTGGCCGAGGAGTTGAGCGACGCCGACATCCTCGCCGGCCTGCACGCCGGGCTCGCCGGCATCCCGGTGAAGACGACCAGTCACGACGACCTCAAGGCGGCCTGCCGCAGCGCGTGCGCCGTCGTCCGTACCGGCGAGGCGACCCCGTTCGCCAACGTCATCCTGCGAGCGGGGGTTCCCTTCTGATGACCGACTTCCCGAGCGACTACGAGGAGCGCGTCTACGCCGGCGTGCTCGGCAAGGTGATCGCCGTCTACCTCGGCCGGCCCTTCGAGGGCTGGCGCTTCGAGCGGATCCAGGCCGAGCTGGGCGACATCACCGGCTACGTCAACCACCGCACCGACCTCGCGTTGAAGAACCACCTCCTGGTGGTCACCGACGACGACATCAGCGGAACGTTCATGTTCCCCCGGGCGCTGCGCGACCACGGCGCCGAGCCGACGTCGGCCCAGATCGGGGAGACCTGGCTCAACGAGATCGCCGAGGGGCAGTCGGTGCTGTGGTGGGGCGGGGTGGGCAACTCCACCGAGCACACCGCGTACCTGCATCTCAAGGACGGGGTCCGCGCGCCGGACAGCGGGTCGATCGCCCGCAACGGGGTGGTCGTGGCCGAGCAGGTCGGCGCGCAGATCTTCGTCGAGGGCTTCGCGATGACCCGCCCCGGCGACCCGGAGGCGGCCGCCGAGCTGGCCGAGCGGGCCGCCCGGGTGAGCCACGACGGTGAATCGATCCACGCGGCGCGGGTGGTGGCCGCGCTGGTCTCCGGCGCGTTCACCGAGACCGACATGGAGCGGCTCCTCGACACCGCGGTTGCCCTGATCCCGAAGGACAGCCTGATCCACCGGGTCATCGCCGACGTGCGGGAGTGGACCGCCGCCGACGAGGACTGGAAGACCACGCGGGCCCGGATCGACGCCCGCTACGGGTACGACAGCTACGGCGGCAACTGTCACGTGGTGCCCAACCACGCCACGGTGATCCACGCGGTGGCCCGCAGCGGCGGCGCGTTCCTGCCCGCCATGACGGTGGTCAACACCTCCGGCTGGGACACCGACTCCAACGCGGGCGACGTCGGCGCGATCTGCGGCGTGTTTGGCGGCCTCGCCGGCATCGACGGCGCCGGGCCGGACTACCGCGGGCCGGTCGCCGACCGGATGTACCTGCCGAGCACCGACGGCGGGTCGACGGTCACCGACGTGGCCCGGGAGGCGCTCACGCTCGCCCGCCACGGCCGAGCCTGGGCGGGGCAGCCGGAGCGCGACCTGACGAAGAACGGCGCCCGGTTCCACTTTTCGCTGCCGGGCAGCGTGCAGGGGTTCACCGTCCTGTCCGGCACGGCCCGGGTGCACAACCCGGGCGGGCGGCTGGCCGTCGAACCGACCACCCCCGCGGTCACCGTCGCGACGCCGACGTTCATCCCGCCGGAGGCGCGCGCCATGCCGATCTACGGCCTGATCGCCAGCCCCACCCTCTACAGCGGACAGACCGTCCGCGCGCGGCTGCGCGTCGGAACGGGCGTCGAGGTCCGCCCGGTCGTCGGGCACTACGCCGACGACGGCGACACCCTGAGCTGGGTCGAGGGGCCGGCCGCGGCCGGCGACGAGATCCGCTGGACGGTGCCGGACCTCGGCGGCCAGCCGGTGACCTACGTCGGCCTCCGCGCCACCGGCGCGGTCGAGCTGGAGTCGCTGACCTGGGACGGCACACCGACGCTCACGCTGACCCGCCCCGCCACCGCCGGGACCGGGCACGGCACCCCGGCCGACGCGATGTGGCGGCGGGCCTGGGTGAAGACCGTCGACCGCTGGGACCCGCACTGGCCCGAGCCGTTCCGGATCGTGCAGAACCGTGGCACCGGCCTGCTCGTCCAAGGCGAACGCGGTTGGCGCGACTACACCGTCCACGCCGACGTCACGCCCCACCTGGCCGAGGCCGCCGGCCTCGCCGTGCGGGTGCAGGGCCTGACCCGGTACTACGCGCTGCGGCTCGCCGGCCGCGACCGGGTCGAGATGCTCCGCCACGACACCGTTCTCGCCAGCCGCGACTTCCCCTGGGAGTACGGCGCCACCTACCGGCTCGCCGTCCGCGCGGCCGGCACCCGACTCACCGCCAGCGTCGACGACGAGGTGGTCTTCGACCTCGACGACGACGCGCTCACCTGCGGCGGCGTCGCGCTCCTCGTCACACAGGGGCGCGCCGCCACGCAGTCCGTCCGCATCACCCCCATTCCCGTTGAGGAGACATCGTGACCGCTTCGCTGAGTCGCCGGCGGTTCCTCGCCGGTGCGGGCCTGACCGCTCTCGGTATCACCACCCCCAGCCTGCTGCTCTCGGGCTGCAGCGGTGACAGTGGCGGCGGCGCCGGCAACGGCACCGGCAAGGTCGACCTGTGGCTGGACATTCAGGGCGACGCCAACCAGAAGTACTTCACCAACAACGTGGCCGCCGTCTTCGAGAAGGCCAAGCCGCAGATCGACCTGAACACCACCTTCTACAAGGGCGAGGACCTGCGCCGCCTGGTGCAGACCGCGTTGCAGTCGCGCTCGGGCCCGGACATCGTGCGCGGGCCGAGCGCCACCCAGACGATCGCGTGGAGCAAGGCTCACGTGCTGGCCGACCTGACCCCGTACGCCGAGAAGTTCGCCTGGAAAGACAAGCTGTCCAGCTGGGCGGTCGAGGCGTTCACCACCGACGGCAAGCTCTACGCCCTGCCGATGCGCGTCGACACCATGCTGCTCTACTTCAACAAGACGCTGTTCGCGCAGAAGGGCTGGCAGCAGCCGACCGACCGGGCGTCGCTGGAGGCGCTCGCCACCGAGGCCGCCGGCCAGGGCATCGTCCCGTTCGGCTCGTCGAACGTCGACTGGAAGGCCGCCGGCGAGTGGCTGATGACGGTTTTCTGGAACCACTACTCCGGCCCCGACGCGCTGCGTCAGGCGCTCTCCGGCGAGATCAAGTTCACCGACCCGGTGTTCGTCGACGCGGTCGCGCTGATCAAGAGTTACTTCGACAAGGGCTGGATCGGCGGCAGCGTGGAGAAGTACTTCTCCGTCCCGTCCCAGGAGATCGGCGCCAACTTCGGCAAGGGCACGGTCGCGATGGTCCCGCAGGGCAACTGGTTCATGAGCCAGGTCGGCCAGTACTTCGGGGCGAAGGCCAAGAACGAGAACGACTGGGACTGGATGCCGGTGCCCGCGCTGCGGCCCGAGGTGAAGTATCCGCTGTTCGAGATGGGCATCGGCGGTTCGCTGGCGATAAACGAGGCGAGCAAGAACAAGGACGCCGCCGCCGAGTACCTCAACTGGTACTACGGCGATCGGACCGCCGCGCTGAAGCGGATGGCCGAGGTCCCCTCGACGTACAACATCCCGATCGACTTCGCGGACGGCGACGTCCCGTCGAGCATCGACCCGCGCGCGGGCCGGGTGCTCACCTCGCTGAACAAGGCGGTCGCCGACGGCCAGTACGGCTTCGTCACCTGGACCTGGTGGCCGCCGAAGACCGACGTCTTCGTCTACGAGGGCCTGGAGCAGGTGCTGACCGGCAAGCTGACGCCGGCCGCCTACTGCAAGCAGCTCGACCAGATGTTCACGGAGGAGAAGGCCATCGGCAACCTTCCGCAGTTGCCCGCCAAGGGGTCCGGGAAGTGACCGCCACCGCCGCGCCGCCGACCGCGTCCGGCGCCCGCCGCGCGCGGTTGCGCGCGGCGGTGGTCGGCTGGGCCTTCCTCGCGCCGCTGCTGGTGCTCAACCTGCTCGTCGTGCTCGGACCGTCGGTGGCCACCGTCTACTACTCGTTCACGGACTGGTCCGGGCTCGGGCCGGCCACCTTCATCGGCCTCGACAACTACGTCAGGGCGTTCGGCGACGCGAAGGTCCACCAGGCGCTGCTGCACAACCTCGTCTGGTTCGTGCTGTTCCTGACCGTGCCGATGGCGATGGGTCTGCTCGGCGCCTACCTGCTCAGTCAGGTCAGACGGTTCCAGATGCTGTTCCGGGCGCTCTACTTCATCCCGTACGTGGTGGCCAGCGTGGTCAACGCGGCTGTGTGGAAGATGCTGCTGTCGCCGACCAGCGGTATCACCCACCAGTTCGGCATCGACCAGTCGTGGTTGGGTGACACCAGCACCTCGCTGCTGTCCGTCAACTTCGTCGTGGACTGGCACTGGTGGGGCTTCCTCGCGGTCATCTTCCTGTCCGCGATGCAGGGCGTCGACCCGGCGCTCTACGACGCGGCCAAGGTGGACGGCGCCAGCCGCTGGCAGCAGTACCGGAACGTCACGCTGCCCGGCATCCGGCCGACGATGGTGTTCATCGTGCTGATGACGGTGATCTGGTCGCTGAAGGCGTTCGACTACATCTTCATCATGACCCAGGGCGGGCCGGCCGGGTCCAGCGAGGTCGTCTCGACACTCATGTACAAGCAGGCGTTCAACGAGTACTCCGCCGGCTACGCGGCCGCGCTGGGCCTGTCGATGACGCTGGTGACCGCGGTGATCCTCGCCGTCTACCAGTGGATGCGGAAGAAGGGATGGGAGGACGAATGACCGCCACCACCGTCGACCGGCCGGCGCCCGCCGGAGTCGCCCCGACCGCGCCGGCACGCGGCCGCCGTCGCCTGCGGCTCACCGGGGGCACGCACTATTTGGTGCTGATCGTCCTCGCGCTGTTCGCGATCGGGCCGCTCGTCGCCGTGCTGTTCAACGCGTTCAAGAACAACGCCGAGATCGGCTCCAACCCGCTCGCGCCGCCGACCTCCTTCAGCCTCGACAACTTCGTCGACGCCTGGACCCGCGGCGACTTCGCCACCACGATGCGCAACAGCCTGATCATCTGTCTGGGCTCGGTGCTCGGCACCTGCGTCGTCGCCGGGCTGGCCGCGTTCGCGCTCAGCCAGCTGCGCGTGCCCGGCGGCGGGGCGGTCGTCGCCTACCTGTTCCTGGGCAGCGCGCTGCCCGTACAACTGTTCCTGGTGCCGCTGTTCTTCCTCTGGACGCAGCTGCACCTGACCGACAACCTGTTCGGGCTGATCGTCATCTACTGGGCGACCGACGCGCCGTTCGCGACGCTGCTGCTGCGGTCGTTCCTCTTGAAGATCCCGAAGGACTTCACCGAGGCGGCCCGGCTCGACGGCGCGTCCAGCCTGCAGATCGCCTGGCGGGTGGTTCTGCCGCTGGCCTGGCCGGGCTTCCTCACCGTGGCGCTGATCGTCGCGCTCTGGTCGTGGAACGAGTTCTTCTGGGCGATCACCTTCATCCACACGCCCGAGCTGCGGCCGGTCTCGACGAGCTTCCTCGCCTTCCAGGACCAGTACTCCACCGACTGGGGCCTGACCAGCGCCGCGGCGATCTTCATGCTCGGGCCCGTGGTGCTCCTGTTCCTGGTGCTGCAGCGCAAGTTCGTGAGCGGCCTGACCTCCGGAGGTATCAAGTGAGCCGTCCCAACATCATCCTGATCATCGCCGACCAGCTGCGGCGCCAGGCGTTGGGCTGTTACGGGGACCCGAACGTGAGCACGCCGCACATCGACGCGCTCGCCGCCGCCGGCACCCGGTTCGACGCCGCCTCGTCGACCTATCCGGTCTGCGTTCCGTACCGGTTCTCGCTGATGACCGGCGAGTACGCGCACACCCGCTTCATCCCGTCGATCGAGTGGCGGATGTCGCCGGCGGAGCGGACGCTGGCCGACGAGCTGAACGAGGCCGGGTACGCGACGGCGCTGTTCGGGAAGTGGCACCTCTACGGCAACTTCGGCCACTACCCGGGGCACAACGTGGTGAAGGCGTCGCGGACGCCGGTGCCGCGGCCCTTCCAGGGGCGGTTCCAGCGGTTCGGCGGCTTCGACATCTGCAACGACCCGTGGGACACGTACTACTGGAACGAGGACGACCCGACCCCGCACAAGATCGACGGCTTCCAGACCGACGGCCTCTTCGACCTGGCCATCGCGCACCACCGCGAGGTCGACGGACCGTTCGCGACGGTGCTCTCGGTCGAGCCGCCGCACCCAATCTTCACCGCGCCGGAATCGTATCTGGAGCGCTGGCGGGACCGGGAGATCGTGCTCCGGGACAACGTCGAGCTGGGCAAGGAGTACAACAAGCGCGGACCGCACGGTCGCGACCTGATCGACGACCTCCGCGTCTACTACGCGATGATCGAGAACCTCGACGACAACATCGGCCGGCTGGTCGCCGCGCTGCGGGAGAACGGTCAGCTCGACAACACCGTCATCGCGCTCACCGCCGACCACGGCGAGCTGCTCGGGTCGCACGGCCTACTGGCCAAGCAGCGACCGTGGGAGGAGTCGCTGGGGGTCCCGCTGATCGTCTCGGGTGGCCCCGCCGTCGCCGCCACGGTGGCCGATCCGGTCTGCACCGAGGACCTGTTCCCCACGCTGCTCGGGCTCGCCGGGGTGACGCCCGCCGGGCCCAAGCCCGGCCTCGACCTGAGCCCCGTGGTGCGGGGGGAGTCCGGTGGTGTGCAGCGGGAGGGCGTGCTGCTCGAGTTCGTCGCGGAGATGCGGCCCGGGCTGCCCTTTCACGACGAGACCTGGCGCGGCATCCGAACCCGGCGCTACAAGTACACGGTCCTCGGCGACGCGCACGGCGGCCGGCCGTGGCAGTTCTTCGACCTGGAGAACGATCCCTACGAGATGACCAACCTGGTCGACGACCCGGCGCACGCGGCCGAGGTGACCCGCCACCACGCCCTGCTCCGCGACCGCCTGGTCGAGACCCACGACCACTACGTGCTCGCCCCCGCGTTCGGCGCGCCGGGCCTGAACGAGTGGGACCCGGAAGCCAAGTTCCAGCGCCGCTTCGGCTGACGCCCCGACGACCAGGAAGCGGGTACCCCCATGCCACGCGGCCTCCCCATCCTCGCCGCCGCCGCCGCCGTCGCGCTCGCGCTCGTCCCGGCGGGCGCGGCGCACGCCGACGGCGCCCCCTACACCGGCAAGCAGTACGACTTCGGCGGGGCCATCACCCAGATCAGCGGTGACGTGCCGGTTGTCGACGACATCGCGGACAGCATCACCGCGTCGACAGCCGCCACCGTCGACGAGATCGCGGCGCACCGGGCGACCCTGCCGTACGGCGACATCTACCCGGCGCCGGGCACGCCCGACCAGCTGACCACCTATCCGGGGCCGGCCGGGATCCCGGCCTCCGACCAGTACACGGTCACGGTGGAGCAGGCGGGCGGCCCGGTGCCGTCGTTCGTCTACAAGTCCCTCGCGCGCAAGAGCGACACCAACCGGGAGCTGGACACGTCGTGGACCTCGTTCTCGTTCTCCGGCGCGGTGACCGTGCGGGTGACCCGGGCGCGGCCGGGCGCGACCGGCTGCCTCGTGCGGCCGTACTCGGCGGCCGTCGTGACCAGCTTCAGCGGCAGCACCTGCACGTTCACGCTCTCCCGACCCGGCAACCTGTCGGTGGAGTTCGAGCCCGAGATCCACAACCCGGTGCCGCACCCGATGCTGGTCTTCGCCAACCCGCCCGAGGTCGACGTCCCGTCCGCCGGTGACCCGAACGTGCGCTACTTCGGTCCCGGCGTGCACACGATCGGGGCGGGCCAGCCGATCACCTCCGGGCAGACCATCTACGTCGCCGGCGGGGCGTTCGTCTCCGGCGCGTTCATCGCCACCGGGCCGGTCTCCGACGTCACCATCAAGGGCCGCGGCATCATCTCCGGCCTGTTCATGGACACCGGCAACCAGGACCTCAACAAGAACCAGCCCGGCATGATCGACATCGCCGACCAGGCCTCGTCGAATCTGCTCGTCGAGGGGGTGACCTTTGTCGACGCACCCCGGTTCAACGTGCGCGCGCTGGCGCGGTACACCACCATCCACAACGTCAAGACGATGTCCTGGTGGTACAGCACCGACGGGATGGTCGGCGGCAACAAGAGCCTGCTGGAGAACAACTTCGTCAAGTCGAACGACGACTCGATCAAGCTGTTCTGGGGGGACACGACGGCCCGCGGCAACACCATCTGGCAGCTGGAGAACGGCGCGCCGTTCATGATCAGCTGGAACATCCACGAGAACAGCCAGACGTTCCACGTCTACGACAACGACGTGATCCACGCCGAGCACTACCAGATCGAGAAGTCCGGCATCTTCCGGTCGTTGCACGCCGGCAGCGGCACGCTCTCCCGCTACCTCTTCGACGACATCCGGATCGAGAACGCCACCTGGCGGCTGTTCTACCTGACCATCGAGAACAATAAATGGTACGACCCGGCGCGCGGCCACGGGGAGATCGACCAGCTCATCTTCCGCAACATCCACGCGTACACGACGTACCAGAAACCCAACGTCGTGCAGGGCATCGACGGCACGCACAAGATGCGCAACATCAACTTCCAGAACGTGTACGCCAACGGCGTCTGCTTCAACAACGTCCAGGCCGGCAACTTCACCGTCGATCCGGCGACCACCAACGCGGTACGGATCTACCGCAGCACCGACGGGAGCTGCCGCACATGAGGTCGAACATCGTCGTCGTCCTCGCCGACGACATGGGTTGGGGGGACCTGGGCTGCTACGGCTCGAAGATCCCCACCCCGCACATCGACGCCCTGGCCGCCCGCGGCGTGCGCGCGACCGACGCCCACTCCGCCTCGGCGGTCTGCACGCCGAGCCGATACGCGCTGATGACCGGCCGCTACGCCTGGCGGGGACCGCTGAAGAACTTCGTGCTCATGGGTCACGGACCCGCGCTGATCGAGCCGACCCGGCCGACCCTCGCGTCGGTGCTGCGCGGCGCCGGCTACGCCACCGGCGCGTTCGGGAAGTGGCACCTCGGGCTCGGCTGGCGACACACCGACGGCACCGTCCGCGACGCGTTCGCCCCCGGCGCGCGCCTGCACGACGACGTGGAGACGGACTTCGGGCGCGACCTCGACTACACCGCCCCGATCACCGGCGGCCCGACGGCACTCGGCTTCGACCGGTTCTTCGGGATCGCCGGGTCCCTGGACATGCCGCCGTACGCGTTCATCGACCAGGACCGCACCCTCGGTGTCCCGGACCGGGAGAAGGGGGAGTACCTCACCGAGCAGCGCCCCGGCCTTCAGGTGCCCGGATTCCGCGAGGACGAGGTCGATGTCCGGTTCGCCGCCGAGGCGGTACGGTGGATCCGCTCGGTGCCGACCGACCGCCCGTTCCTCTGCTACGTGGCGCCCTCGGCGCCGCACCGCCCGGTCGTCCCGCCGGACACGGTGCGCGGACGGTCTGGGCTCGGCGATCGCGCCGACGGGGTCTGCCTGGTCGACGACATCGTGGGGCAGCTGGTCGCGGCCATCGACGAACGTGGTCAGCGCGACAATACCCTGGTGATCGTCACCAGCGACAACGGCGCACCGATGATCTTCACCGACGACGGTGACGTGTCCGTGCACCGGCCCAACGGCGACTTGCGTGGCCAGAAGGGCGACCTGTGGGACGGCGGCCACCGCGAGCCGTTCGTCGCCGCCTGGCCCGGCCGCATCCCGGAGGGCGGAGAGCTGGACGCGCCGATCTGCCTGACCGACGTGCTGCCGACCGCCGCCGCGGCCGCCGGGGCCACCCTGCCCGCCGGCGCCGCCGAGGACGGCGTCAACCTCCTCGGCGCGCTCACCGGGCAGTCGCCGCCGCCACCGGCCGGCCGGCCGATCGTGCACCACAGCCTCGGGGGCCGGTTCGCGCTGCGGGCCGGCCGGTGGAAGGCCGTGTTCGCGCCGGGCTCGGGCGGCGGGTTCTCCGAGCCGTCGATCGACGCGCTGTTCAGCTCCGGGTCCGGCAAGGCACACGAGAACCCGCCGTGGGACGCCGACCATCCGCGCGGCCAGCTCTACGACATCACCGCCGATCCGCGCGAGACCACCGACCGCTGGGACTCGGAGCCAGAGGTGGTGGGCACGCTCTACGACCAGCTGCGCGGGATCTGCCGCGACGCGACCAGCGGGCTGGCGTTCGACGTACCCCTATCGAAGGTCTGATCGTGTCCCACGCATGCTGTTCCCCCTCCCACCGGCCCCACGGCGACGAGGCGCCCGCACCGGTCGTGCCGGTGCGGGTCGTCGACCCCCAGCAGGCCGCCCGCGGCACGGTGCTGATCCCGGCCGGCCCGTTCCGGATGGGTGGCGACGACACCGACGCCTTCCCCGACGACGGCGAGGGCCCGGTGCGGGAGGTGTCGGTCGCCGCGTTCCGGATCGACACGAAGGCGGTCACCAACGCGCAGTTCGCCACGTTCGTCAAGGCGACCGGCTACCAGACCGACGCGGAACGGTTCGGCTGGTCCTACGTCTTCCACCTGTTCGTCCGGGGCGAGGCGGCGCACCGGGTGCTCGACGGCCAGGTGCCCGGCGCGCCGTGGTGGCTCCCGGTGGAGGCGGCGTCGTGGCGCGCGCCGGAGGGACCGGGCTCGGACGTCACCAGGCGGGCCAACCACCCGGTGGTGCACGTGTCGTGGAACGACGCGACCGCCTACGCCGCGTGGGCCGGCAAGCGCCTGCCGACCGAGGCCGAATGGGAGAAGGCCGCACGCGGCGGCCTCGACCAGGCCCGCTTCCCTTGGGGCGACGAGTTCACCCCGCGCGGCCAGCACCGCTGCAACACCTGGCAGGGCGACTTCCCGCGACGGAACACCGGCGACGACGGCCACCTCGGCACCGCGCCGGTAAACGCGTTCCGCCCCAACGGTCACGGCCTCTACAACACCAGCGGGAACGTCTGGGAGTGGTGCGCCGACTGGTTCAGCGCCGACTGGCACACCGAGGCCTCGCCGGCGACCCGGGTCGACCCGGCGGGCCCGCCGGCCGGCACGACCCGGGTCATGCGCGGGGGCTCCTACCTGTGTCACGAGTCCTACTGCAACCGCTACCGGGTGTCGGCCCGCACCTCGTCCACGCCGGACAGCACCACCGGTCACGCCGGCTTCCGGTGCGCCGTCGATGCCTGAGCCGGCCTGGATGCGGGAGGGCGCCGAGCCGGACTACCGCTTCTCCCTCGCCAACGAGCGCACGTTCCTCGCCTGGATCCGCACCGCGCTGGCCCTGCTCGCCAGCGCGGTCGCGGTCATCCAGTTCCTGCCGGCGTCGGCGCTGGCCGGCACCCGCAGCGGCCTCGCCGCGGTGCTCGCGGTCGCGGGCACGCTGCTTCCGGTCGCCGCCTACCGCCGTTGGGCCCGCACCCAACGCGCGATGCGCCTCGGCCAGGGCATCCCGTTCACCCCGCTGCTGGTCCTGGTCGCCGCCGCGCTGGGCGTGCTCGGCGCCGGCGTGCTCGTCGTCGCCGTCGTGTCGTGAGAGATCCCGGCCTGCAGCGGGAGCGGACGGCCCTGGCGTGGACGCGTACCGCCGCGGTCGCTGTCGTCAGCGCCCTGCTGCTGGTCCGTCTCGGCCTGCACACCGGCTCCGCGTCGCTGTTCGTGGCCGCCGTGCCGGCCACGGCGCTTTCTGCGGTCCTCGCGTTGCGCCGCGACTGTCTGCTCGCCGTCGCCGGCCTCGCGACCGCCACCGGCGCCCTGACCCTGGCGGGCCTCCTGCTCGCGGCGTAGCGAACCCGGATTGGCCGAAGGTCGTCGTCGCCACTGCCCGGGGGAGAGGCGCCGGGTAGCTTTCTGGCATGAGTGAGGACACCGCCCGCTCGGTGGAGATCGAGCGCACCAGCGTAGGTCAGTACGTCGTGCGGAACGCGCGCGGCGGATCGATGTCGATGGGCACGGGGGAGGACGGCAGCTTCACGCCGGTGGAGCTGCTGCTGGCGGCCATTGGCGGCTGCACCGCGGTCGACGTGGACCACATCACCAGCCGCCGCGCCGAGCCGACCCGGTTCGCCGTCGAGGTCACCGGCGACAAGATCCGGGACGAGACCGGAGGCAACCGGATGCGGAACCTAAAGGTCGAGTTCACCGTGACGTTCCCGGCGGGTGCCGACGGCGACAAGGCCCGCGAGGCGCTGCCCCGGTCCCTGCGGCAGTCGCACGACCGGCTCTGCACCGTCTCGCGTACCGTCGAGAGCGGGACCCCCATCTCGATCATCGAGGTCGGTCGTTCCCCCGGAGACTGAGGGCCCCCGGGGGTCAGCGGTGCCGGCGGATGCGGTCCCAGGTGCCGGGGGGTTCGAGCCGTACGCCGGACTGGAGCGGGGTCGTGACGGGCTTGCCGCCGCCGGCGACGGCGCTGACCCGGCCGTGTGCGGCATTGGCGGGTAACGCGGCCGGCACGGCCGGGATGTCGGTGGCCAGCTTGACGCGGAGGCCGGGCCAGCCGACCACGGAGAGTTCCTTCGCGGCGGTCAGCGTGGTCTCGGCGCCGAACGGTCCACGGACCGTGGCGACCGGGTCGCCGGCCCGGACGGCCCGGTGCAGCCTGATCGCGGCGTTGACGCTGCGGATCAGCGAGCGCGTCACCCGGAAGACCCGTTCCAGCTGGACCGGGGTGTCCGCGCCGGGCTGCCCGAGGACCGCGCCGACGACGGTGATCTTCCGGCCGCCCACGGTGACGACGAACGCGAAGGACAGGCACCCGCCGGCCTCGTCCGTGGACCCGGTCTTGATCCCTACGACGCCGTTCCTGCCGACGAGCGAGTTGTAGTTCTGCACCTCGCCGGCGACGGGCAGGGTGGCTTTCTTCTGGGCCACGATCTCCGCGAAGGCGGGCAGCGCCATCGCCTTGCGGGCGACGATCACCTGGTCGGCGGCGGTGCTGACGGTCTCGGGACTGAGCCCGGACGGGTCGGTGTAGCGGGTGTTCTTCATGCCGAGTTCGGCGGCGGTGTCGTTCATCTTGTCGACGAACGCGTCGATGCTTCCGGCGTCCCAGGCGGCGAGGATCCGGGCCATGTTGTTCGCCGACGGCAGCAGCACCGCCTGGAGGGCCTGGCGCTCGGTGTAGACGGCGCCCGCGGCGACCCGGATGAGGGACTCGCCGCGGGCGAGTTCGCTCGGGTAGGCGGCCGCCTGCGCCGCGCTGACCGTGAGCTTCGGCCCGTGCTCGCCCCGGTCGAGGGGATGCTCGGTCAGGATGACGTAGGCCGTCATCACCTTGGCCACGCTTCCGATCGGCAGCGGCTCGCTGCCGCCCGAGCTGCCCATGGACCCGACGCCCTCCACGAAGAGGGCGGCCTGCCCGGACTCCGGCCACGGCACCTTCAGCGCCGCGCCGGGGATGACCGTCGACGCGGCCAGCGTCCGCGTGACGGTCGGCGCCGGCAGCGGGTGGCGCAGCGGTTCGACCGCCACCAGCACGACGGCGGCCAGGAGCAGGGTCATCAGGATGCTGACCAGCACCGGGAGTCGCCGCCGGCGGCGGCGGGGCGGTGGCGGGACCGCGGGGATCACCTGGGTCGTCGCAGAGTCGAGCATGCTGATGGTCCCCCCGTGTGGTGCTCCGCGCGGCTGGGCAGCCGCCGGCGTGCTGAACTCGGTATCACCAGCACGGTCACCCGGTCAAGGCGCCGACCTTACCCGGTCGACCGCCGTCACCGGCGGCGCGGCGTGATCAGCCCCGACTCGTACGCCCAGACGACCAGCTGGGCACGGTCGCGGCAGTGCAGCTTGGTCATCGCCCGGTTGACGTGGGTCTTGGCGGTTAACGGGCTGATCACCATGCCCTCGGCGATCTCGTCGTTGCTCAGCCCCCGGGCGACGAGTGCGACGACCTCCTGCTCGCGGGCGGTCAGCACCTCGCGGCCGGCTGCCGGGTCGGCCGGCCGCGGGCCGGCGACGAACTCGCTGATGAGCGAACGCGTGACCGCCGGGGCGAGCAGCGCGTCGCCGCGCGCCACGACGTCGACGGCCTGCAGCAGGTCGGCGGGGTCGGCGTCCTTGAGGAGGAACCCGCTGGCGCCCGCGCGCAGGGCGGCGAAGACGTAGGAGTCGAGCCCGTAGTTGGTGAGGATGAGGACGCGGACCGCGGTGAGGTAGGGGTCGGCGGCGAGTCGCCGGGTGGCTTCGATGCCGTCGAGTCCCGGCATCTGCACGTCCATCAGCACGACGTCCGGCCGCAGTCGGCGCGCCAGCTGGACAGCCGAGGCGCCGTCGGCGGCCTCGCCGACGACCTCCAGGCCCTCCTCGGCGTCGAGCAACGCCCGGAATCCGGCCCGCATCAGGGCCTGGTCGTCGGCGAGCAGGACCCGGATCGGGCCGGCTGGATCGGTGGCGGACTGCGCCGCCGGGAGCTCGCGGGAGCGCTCGGTCATGCCGGCTGCGCCCTCCGGTCGGCGCCGGCACGATCGGTGGCGGACCGCGCCGGCGGGACCGGTCCGCCCAGGGGGAAGGTGGCCCGGACCGCGAACCCGCCGCCGTCGCGGGCGGCGGCCCGCAGCGTGCCGCCCAGCCCGGTGACCCGTTCCCGCATGCCGCGCAGGCCCACACCCGGTGTCACCGGCCGGGCCGGCGACGCCTGACCGTCGTCGGTCACCGAGACGGTGAGCTGGGCCGGGGCGTACTCGACGTGGATCTCGGCGGTGGCCGGGCCGGCGTGGCGGGCCACGTTGGTCAGGGCCTCCTGGACGACGCGGTACCCGGCCTGGTCGACCTCGTCGGGCAGATCCCCGGGCCGGCCGGTGACGGTCAGCCGCACCGGTACGCCGGCCGAGCGGGTCCGCCGGGCGAGCTCGTCCACCCGGGCCAGCCCGACGGGGTCGCCGTCGGAGGGTGCGCGCAGGACGTCCAGTGTCGCCCGCAGTTCCCGCATCGCGGCGCTGCTGGCCTCCTGGATGGCCAGGAGCGTGGCCGACGGTTCGTCGCCGTGCTTGCGGGCCAGGTGCACGGCGATGCCGGCCTGCACCTTGATCACCGAAATGTTGTGGGTCAGCGTGTCGTGCAGATCGCGGGCGATGCGCAGGCGCTCCTCGCCGGCGCGGCGCAACGCCACCTCCTCGCGGGTGCGTTCCGCCTCGACGGCCCGCTGCTCGACCTGTTCCAGGTACGCCCGGCGCTGCCGCGCGACGAGCCCGGCGACGTTGGCGGCGACGAACCAGCCCAGCAGCAGGGCGGTCCGCTCGGCGATGAGCTGGCCGGGCCGGCCGGCGGGCGCGACCGAGACGTCGCGGGCCAGGAAGCCGCCGAGGAAGACGAGGCTGGCCAGAGCGGCGGCTGCCCGGTGCCCCCGCCAGGCGGCGACGTAGACCACGCCGAGGACGGGGAACGCGGCGGACACCCCGGAGTGGACCCGGACGTGCAGGGCCAGCATGGCGGCGGTCACCAGGCCCACCGCCACCACGGGGTGCCGCCGGCACACGGCCAGGGCCGCCGCCATGACCAGGACCAGGGCGACGTCGGCCACCCCCACCGTCGCGGCGTCCGGCGCGAACGCGGCGTTGCCGAGCAGGAGGGCACCGAGGGCGAGTCCGCTGAGGGCGTACGGCAGGTCGCGGCGCATGGTCGCACTGTAGAACGGCGGTCCTCGGGGGAGCATCCCGCTTCCGTGGTAGCTGCGGCGTACCGCGGGCGCGGTATCGGCGGCCGCTCAAGTGCCTGCGCCGGCACGACGCTTTCCCGGCCCGCCGAAGCCAGCATCGAACCCATGACATACCGCTTCTTCACCCCCGCGAAAGCGTCGGCGGCGACGGGTCTCACCGCGGAGGTCTACCGCCAGCTGCGCGACGAGTTCCTCGGGCCGGTGCCCACCTTCCAGGCGCTGTCCGTCGCGCCGGACGTGCTGGCCGCGACCTGGGCGCTGATGCGCGAGGCCCTGCTCGCCGGCGACGCGTCCCGGGTCGACCGTGAGCTCGTGGCGTCGTCGGTGTCCCGGGCCAACCGCTGCCGGTTCTGCGTCGACGCGCACGTGATGCTGCTGCACGCGCTGGGCGAGCACGCGCTCGCCGAGGTCGTCGCCCGGGGCGGCACGCCACCGGAGCCGCGGCACGCCGAACTCGCCCGCTGGGCCGAGGCCAGCCGCCGTCCCGCGGCCGCCGACTGGACCGGCCGGTACCGTCCCGAGCTCACCGGCACCCTGCTCGCCTTCCACTTCGTCAACCGGGTGGTGTCGGCGCTGCTCGACCCGGATCTGCTGCCCGGCGGCCTGCAACGCTCCCCGGCGGTGCGGTCGGTCGGGGGCCGGCTCTACGCCCGGACGGCCCGCGCGGCGCGCGAGCCCGGCCGCGGTCTCCCGCTCGTCGACGCCGGCGCGGCGGCGCCACCGGCCTGGGCCGGGGACAGCCCGGTCGGCGTGGCGTACGCGGCGCTGCGGAACGCCGCCCTGCGCGGCGGGGACCTCCTGGGGGACGTGGCCCGCCAGACCGTCGCGGCGACCGTGCGCTGGGAGGACGGGAGGTTCCCGGACCGGCCGGCGGACTGGGCCGTCGACCTGGTCCGGGACGTGCCCGGAGCGGACCGCGTCGGGACGCGGATCGCGCTGCTCACGGCGTTCGCGCCCAGCGCCGTCAGCCTGGGCGACGTCGCCCTCTGGCGGCTGTCCCATCCGGGCGACGCCGACCTCGTGCGGCTGGTCGCGTACGGCGCGATGACGGCCACCGACCACGTCGCCCGGTCACTGACCTCGGCTCGTCTCCAGGGGGATCACCATGCGTAAGGCCTTCGTCGTCACCAGCAGCCTGTTGCTCGCCGCGTTCGCCCTGCAGTTCGTCTTCGCCGCGGTGGGCGCGTTCACGAAACCCGGCGGTGAGGGCGCCTACGTGCTGCACAGCGTCACCGGGATGGCGGTCATCCCGGTGCTCACCCTGCTCACCATCCTGTTCGCGGCGCTGGCGAGGGCGCCGGGCCGGCTCGTCGGGTTGACGGTGCTGCCGCTCGGCCTCGTCCTCCTGCAGGCGCTCCTCGCCGGGCTCGCGAAGGGAATCACCGACGCCGCGGGCGTCAGCACGCCGTTCGGCCTGACCGTCGCCGGGCTGCACGCGGTCAACGGGATCGTCGCGGTGCACGTCGTGGTCGGCGTGGTTCGGGCGGCGCGACGGTTGGCCGGCCCGGCGCCGGCCAAGGCCGCCCCGGTGACCGTCCGGGAAGGGGAGCCGGCATGACGGTGGGCTCGCTGCTCGCGGCGGACCTCGTGATCGCGATCCTCGTGGCCGCCGGGTGGCTGGGCGGCGGCGCGGCGTCGGCCGCCCGGCGCCGCCCGCTCGCCCTCGGGCTGGCGGCCGTCGCGCTGCTCGCCACGCTCGCGCGCGCCGTCACGATCACCGCGCTCGCCCGCGTCGGCTGGTGGTTCGCGGCGGAGAAGGTCCTCATCGCCGCGCCGCTGTCGCTCGCGGGGGTGGTCGTCGCCGGGCCGCGGCTGATGCGCCTCCCGGGCGACATCCGCGCCGTCGCGGTCCCGCTGCTCTTCGCCGGGTACGCCGACAGCGCCGCCCTGCTCGTGACGGTCCTGCACGGCTATCCCGCGTCGGCCGGCGCGGGGCTGCTCGCGGTCGCCGGGGTCGTCGCGGCGACCGCGGTCTCGTGGCGCTTCCTCGGCGCGCCCCCGTCGCGGACGGTCTCCCGGGTGGCCCTCGTGGTGGCGGTCGCGGCGCTGCTGACCGGGACCGGGCTGGCCGCCGCCCCGGGCGCCGCTCCCGCCGTACCCCATGATCACGGACCCGGGGATGCGCGGGCGGTGGGGGAACCGACCCGGCGGTTCACCCTGACGGCCGGGACGGCGACGGTGCGCGTGGGCGGTCGTGACGTCGCGGCGTGGGCGTTCGACGGGCAGGTACCGGGGCCGGAGCTGACCGCCGTCGTCGGCGACGTCCTGGAGGTGACGCTGCGGAACCGGGACGTCGCGCGCGGCGTCACGCTGCACTGGCACGGGTACGACGTGCCGAACAGCCAGGACGGGGTGCCCGGCGTGACGCAGGCGGCGGTGCTGCCCGGGCAGGAGTTCGGCTACCGGTTCCGCGCCGACCAGGCCGGGACCTACTGGTACCACACGCATGCGGTGTCCGACGTCGGCGTGCGGATGGGGCTCTACGGTGTCCTGGTGGTGCGCCCGGCGCCGGTGACCGGCGTCGACGTCACCGTGCCGGTGCACACCCTCTCCGGCCGTCCGCTGCCCGCGCCGAGGACGGAGTCGGTCCGGGCGGGGACGCCCGTGCGGCTGCGGTTGATCAACACCGACAGCACGACCCACCGGTACGCCCTGGCCGGCACCCCGTTCCGGGTCGCCGCGATCGACGGGTTCGACCTGCGGGGCCCGGCGTCCCTCGTGGACACCGCCGTGCTGATCCCGGCCGGGGGCCGCTACGACCTGGTGTTCACCGCGCCCGCCACGCCGGTGGCGCTGTTCGTCGACGGGCGGGCTGTCTACTCGACCGGCGCGGTGTCGACGGCGACCGGCGCGTGGCCGGTGCTGGACCCGCTCGGCTACGGCGCGGGCGCCCCGGCGCCGTGGTCCCGTTTCGACCGGTCGTTCACCCTTGTGCTCGACCGTGGCCTGGACCTGCGCGGGCTGCTCCCGCGCTACGCCCACACCGTCAACGGCGCGGCCGCCCCGGACATCCCGCCCCAGGTCGTCCGTCTCGGCGACACCGTCCGGTTCACGATCGTGAACCGGTCGCAGACCGTGCACCCGTGGCACCTGCACGGCCACCACGTCCTGGTGCTGTCCCGCAACGGACGGCCGGCGGCCGGGAGCCCGTTGTGGCTGGACTCCTTCGACGTGCGCCCCGGCGACGTCTGGACGGTGGCGTTCCGGGCCGACAACCCCGGCATGTGGGCCAACCACTGCCACAACCTGGCGCACGCCGACGCCGGGATGACGCTGCACCTGATGTACGCGTGATCCGCCGCCGCGACGACCACGGCTCCCGCCGTGCGCCGGGGCGTACACTGGCGCTGGTTTCGCGACGGGTGGGCCCCGGTGCCGCGCCCGGGGCTGCCGGGGCATGCGGTCGGGGGCCTGCGGGAAGGGTGAGTGCCGTGCGTGGTCCCGCGATGACCGATGTGGCCCGCCTCGCGGGGGTTTCCCACCAGACCGTGTCGCGGGTGCTGAACGGGCACCCGAACGTGCGTGAGCAGACGCGCCTGCGGGTGCAGGCGGCGATCGCGGAGCTGGGCTACCGGCCGAACCGCGCGGCGCGCGCCCTGGTGACCGGCCGGTCGCAGGTGATCGGGGTGGTCGCCCAGAACACCACGCTGTACGGCCCGGCGTCGCTGCTGGCGGCGCTGGAGCAGACCGCCGCCGAGGAGGGCTTCGCGGTCACCGTGGGCAGCGTGCGGGACCTCGACCGGGTCTCCATCTCGGCGGCTGTGGAGCGGCACCTGGCACACCGGGTGGCGGGCATCGTGGTGATCGCGCCGGTGGAGTCGGCCGGGGAGGCGCTGGAGCACCTGCCCAAGGACGTGCCGCTGGTGACCGTCGACGGTGACCCGCGCCGGCCGGTGCCGCTCGTGACCGTGGACCAGGTGGCCGGTGCGCGGGCGGCGACGCGGCACCTGCTGGACGCGGGCCACCGGACGGTCTGGCACGTCTCGGGGCCCGCCGACTGGTTCGACAGCGCCGGGCGCATCGAGGGGTGGCGGGACGCCCTGCGGGCGGCCGGCGCCGAGGTGCCGCCGCTGATCCCGGGGGACTGGTCGGCCGCCTCGGGCTACCGGTGCGGGCAGATGCTGGCGCGGATGCCCGAGGTGACGGCGGTCTTCACCGCCAACGACCACCTGGCGCTGGGTGTCCTGCGGGCGCTGCACGAGCACGGCCGCCGGGTGCCGGACGAGATCAGCGTGGTGGGCTTCGACGACGTGCCGGAGGCGGCGTACTTCATCCCGCCGCTGACCACCGTGCGGCCGGACTTCGCGGCGGTGGCCCGGGCCAGCCTGGACCTGCTGCTGGCGCAACTGGAGTCGGACCGCGCCGGTGAGCTGCGGCAGACCATCGCGCCGACCCTGATCTCCCGGCAGAGCGTCGCCGGCCCGCCGGACTGACCGACCGCCGTGGGCCGGACCCTCGTCAGCCGGCGCCGTTGTTGTGACCGCTAACAGACCTTGCTCCGGTGGCTGGTGATCGCTCCTATCCGTCGTTCGGACATCTTGACCACCCCCAATGTGAGCGTTAACAATGTGGGCCACGACACACGCGGGTGGAGGTGGTCGGAGTGGCCGGACCGGGGGACCGGTACGTCATCGGGGTCGACTTCGGAACGCTGTCGGGCCGGGCCCTGGTGGTCCGCGTCGGGGACGGCGCGGAGCTCGGCACCGCGGTCCACGAGTACCGGCACGGGGTGATCGAGTCCGCGCTCCCGGACGGGACGCCGCTCCCGCCCGACTGGGCGCTGCAGGACCCGCAGGACTACCGGGACGTGCTGCGGCGGGCGGTGCCGGCCGCCGTGGCCGCCGCGGGGATCGACCCGGGCCGCGTGATCGGGATCGCCACCGACTTCACCGCCTGCACCGTCCTGCCCACGCTCGACGACGGCACCCCGCTCTGCGAGGTGCCGGAGCTGCGCAGCCGGCCGCACGCCTGGGTGAAGCTGTGGAAGCACCACGCCGCCCAGCCGCACGCCGACCGGATCAACGCCCTCGCGCACGAGCGCCGCGAGCCCTGGCTCCACCGGTACGGCGGGAAGATCTCCGCCGAGTGGCAATTCGCCAAGGGCCTGCAGATCCTCGACGAGGACCCGGAGATCTACCGTCTCGCCGCGCGGCTCGTCGAGGCCGCCGACTGGATCGTCTGGCAGCTCTGCGGCGCGGAGACCCGCAACATCTGCACGGCCGGCTACAAGGGCATCCGCCAGGACGGCCGGTACCCGTCCCGGGACTTCCTGGCGGCCCTCGACCCGGGGTTCGCGGGCTTCGTGGCCAAGCTGGACGGGCCGCTGCTTCCCCTGGGCGCCCGCGCCGGCGCCCTCACCGCCGAGGCCGCCGGCTGGACCGGCCTGCCCGAGGGCATCGCGGTCGCCGCCGGCAACGTCGACGCCCACGTCACGGCCGCCTCCGCCCGGGCGCTGGCGCCCGGCCACCTGGTCGCCATCATGGGCACCTCCACCTGCCACGTGGTCAACGGCGCCGAGCTGGCCGAGGTGCCGGGCATGTGCGGCGTCGTCGAGGGTGGACTCAGCCCCGGCGCCTGGGGCTACGAGGCCGGCCAGAGCGCCGTCGGCGACATCTTCGGCTGGTTCGTCGACCACGCCGCGCCGGCGGGCGCCGATTCGCACGAGCGGCTCTGCGAGCTGGCCGCGGCGCAGCCGGTCGGCGCCCACGGGCTCATCGCGCTGGACTGGTGGAACGGCAACCGGTCGCTGCTGGTCAACCACGACCTGAGCGGCCTCGTCCTGGGGCTGACCCTGACCACCCGGCCCGCGGACGTCTACCGGGCGCTGCTGGAGTCGACCGCCTACGGCACCCGCATGATCATCGAGGCGTTCGTCGCGGCGGGGGTGCCGATCCGGCAGCTCGTGGTGGCCGGCGGCCTGACCGCCAACCGGCTGCTCATGCAGATCTACAGCGACGTCACCAACCGGCCGCTGAGCCTCATCGGTTCGGCGCAGGGGCCGGCGCTGGGCTCGGCGATCCAAGCGGCGGTCGCCGCCGGCGCGTACCCGGACGTGCACGCGGCCTCGGCGGCGATGGGCCGGGTCGACCGCGACGCCTACCGGCCGGATCCCGAGCGGGCGCGGGCCTACGACGCGCTTTACGCCGAGTACCGGACCCTGCACGACCACTTCGGACGCGGCGGCAACGACGTCATGTCCCGCCTGCGCGCCATCCGCAACGCCGCCGTCGAACGACCGGCGGCGCAGGTCGGCACGCCGCTGGAGGTGCTCGCATGAGCGCCGAGATCCAACGGCTGCGCGAGAGCGTCGCCCGGCTGCACGCCGAACTCACCCGCTACCGGCTGGTCGCGTGGACGGCCGGGAACGTCTCGGCCCGGGTGCCCGGCCAGAACCTCATGGTGATCAAGCCGAGCGGCGTCGACTACGACGACCTCGCCCCGGAGAACATGGTCGTGTGCGACCTCGACGGCGTCGTGGTCGAGGGCGAGTTCGCGCCGTCGAGCGACACCGCCGCACACGCCTACGTCTACCGCGCCCTGCCCGAGGTGGGCGGGGTGGTGCACACCCACAGCGCGTACGCGACCGCCTGGGCGGCCCGCGGCGAGCCGATCCCGTGCCACCTCACCGCCCAGGCCGACGAGTTCGGCGGTGAGATCCCGATCGGCCCGTTCGCCCTGATCGGCGGCGACGACATCGGCAAGGGAATCGTGGCGACCCTCGCCGGGCACCGCTCGCCGGCCGTGCTCATGCGCAACCACGGCGTGTTCACCATCGGCCGGGACGCCCGCGCCGCGGTGAAGGCCGCGGTCATGTGTGAGGACGTCGCCCGCACGGCGCACCTGGCCCGGGCGCTCGGCGCGCCGCTGCCGATGACGGCGGCGGACGTCGACGCCCTGCACGACCGCTACCAGACCGTCTACGGGCAGCGGCCCCCCTCACCGGCGAGCCCCTGAGGGCCCGCCCCGATCGCGCGGCCGTTCCCCGGACCGTCCGCGTCGCACCACCCACCACCACCAGCGCAGGCCGTGCACCCACGGGGGCGCACGGCCTCCCGGAACGCTTACCCCGAGGAGATTTGCGGTGAAGAGAATGAGGACACACCCGCCGTCCCGCAAGGTCATCGCGGTGCTCGCCGCCGCGCTGCTCGCCACCGGCGTGGCGGCCTGCGGCAACAGCGACACGGGCGGCAGCGGCGGCGACGACGGCACGATCACGCTCGGCTTCTCCCAGGTCGGCGCGGAGAGCGGCTGGCGTACGGCGAACACCACCTCGATCAAGGAGGCCGCGACCGAGGCCGGGATCGACCTGAAGTTCGACGACGCGCAGCAGAAGCAGGAGAACCAGATCAAGGCCATCCGGAACTTCGTCCAGCAGAAGGTCGACGTGATCGCCTTCTCGCCGGTGGTGGAGTCCGGGTGGGACACCGTCCTCAAGGAGGCCCGGGACGCCAAGATTCCGGTCATCCTCACCGACCGGTCGGTCGACTCGGCCGACAAGTCCCTCTACAAGACCTTCCTCGGCTCGGACTTCGTGAAGGAAGGCCGGCTCGCGGGGGAGTGGCTGGTGGAGCAGAAGAAGGCCGCCACCGGCCCGGTCACCATCGTCGAGCTGCAGGGCACGACCGGCTCGGCGCCGGCCAACGACCGGAAGAAGGGCTTCGCCGAGGCGATCGCCGCCAACCCGAACCTCAAGATCGTCGCTTCCCAGTCCGGCGACTTCACCCGCGCGGGCGGCAAGCAGGTGATGGAGCAGTTCCTGAAGGCCAACCCGAAGATCGACGTGCTGTTCGCCCACAACGACGACATGGGCCTGGGCGCGCTCGAGGCGATCACCGCGGCCGGGAAGGTGCCCGGCAAGGACATCACCATCATCACCGTCGACGCGGTCAAGGACGGGATGCAGGCCCTGGCCGACGGCAAGTTCAACTTCATCGCCGAGTGCAGCCCGCTGCTGGGTCCCCAGCTGATGGACCTGGTCGAGAAGGTGCACAACGGCGAGGAGGTGCCGGCCCGGATCGAGACTCAGGAGACCACCTTCACCCAGGAGCAGGCGAAGGAAGCGCTGCCCAACCGCAAGTACTGACCGGACCACGGGGGTCGCGACCCCGCATCCGGAAGCGGGGGGCCGGGGGGCGGGCCCCCCGCCCCCCCCCCCCCCCCCCCCCCCCCCCCGCCCCACCAAATTACCCCGGGCCTGTGTGGTGTCCCCACCATTGTGTAAATGTACAGGGTA